>DPQS01000060.1 GCA_003537755.1 Clostridiales bacterium
GGCGCGAGGCATCAGCCGTTCCCATATTGGCAATTCCTCGACGGGACCCCTTATATAAATCATTTCACTTCGCCGCATACGGCAATAAAATTTGAACCTAAACACACAAAAAAAGGTACTAATAAATTATGACGAGATCCGCCCGACAATCAAAAATTCTGTCACTTATCGGTGCAAATGCCATCGATACGCAGGAAGAACTTTGCAACCTTTTGCGCAACGACGGCTTTGTCGTAACGCAGGCAACCGTAAGCCGCGACATCAAGGAACTGGGACTTATCAAAGTGCAGACCGCCGACGGCAGTTACCGCTACGCAACCAAACGTGAGGTTGGCGTGCTGCCGGAAGGACGACTGCTCAACGTGTTTCGCGATGCGGTAGTGTCTGTAGTTGCGGCGGAAAATCTTATCGTTGTCAAGACGGTCGGAGACAGCGCGTACCCTGTGTCGGCTGCCCTTGGACAGTGCAATTTCTCTGAGGTGCTGGGCATTGTTGCCGACCGAAGCACCGTGCTTGTGGTGTGCGCCTCGGCACGCGACGCCGACAACGTAGCTACGAAAATAAACGGTTTGATGTAATTTACAGGTGGCGATATGTTAAAAAATCTTTCTATCAACAACATTGCACTGATCGACAGCCTCGATTTGCAGTTTGACGGCGGACTGACTGTGCTTTCCGGAGAAACGGGCAGCGGCAAGTCAATCATTATCGACAGTCTCAGTTTTGTGCTGGGTGACCGCGCCGACAAGTCGCTGATTAAGTACGGGACGGATCACGCCGAAGTGACTGCGCTGTTTGAACTGGACGAAAACGACAACGTGTGCGCCAAACTTGCCGAATACGGCTACGCTGCGGACGACGGATTGTTGCTGTTGTCGCGAAAAATGTCGTTGACGGGTAAAAACGAGATTCGCGTGCAGGGAAAACCAAGCACGCTTGCCATTCTGCGCGACGTCGCAGGGGAACTGGTGGATATCTTCGGACAGGGCGAACACCTTGCGCTGCTTGACGAAAACAAGCAATTGTCCGTGCTGGACGCGTTTTGCGACTTCGGCGACTTGCAGGACAAGATTGCCGAACTTAAAAAGGAACTTAACGCCGTTGACAAAGAAATTGCCGAGTTTGGCGGAAACGACGAGGAACGCGAACGTACGCTGGATTTTTTGCGCTACCAGATAAACGAAATAGCGGCGGCAAACCTGTCGGTAGAGGAAGAAGGCGAGCTGATTGCGTTGCGTAAGCGTATGATGAATGCCGAAAAGATTACACAGGCATTAAATACGGTGGTGCAGAATATCGGCGGCGACTGCGGCGCGACAAACACTCTTGCCGAAGCGCGCGACGCACTGCGCGGCATTGCCGTCAGCGAACAAAGGGCGGCGGAACTGGAACAGCGTATAAACGCCGTTTTGCCCGAGATTGCCGATATTGCCGATACATGCGAAACGCTGCTCGGCGAAATGGACTTTTCCGAAGCGGACGCCGACAAAACCGAGGACAGGCTGGAACTGATTAAAAATCTTAAACGAAAGTACGGTGGAAGCGTTGATGCGGTGCTGGCGTTTTACGCCGAAGCGGTTGAACGTTTTGACAAAATTACCCACTCGGAGGAACGCCTTGCCGAACTTACGGCGCAGCGTGCTGAAATTGTCGGAAAGCTGTACAAACTGTGCCTTGCCGTGTCCGACCTGCGCAAAAAGTGCGCCGCACGCCTTGCCTCCGACGTAATGAAGGAACTTACCGACCTTGGCATGAAAAACACAAAATTCGTAGTGGAGTTTGCCGAGTGTCCGACGATAGAGACATTTGCAAAGTCTCCGTCTGTTGCATCGTTTGACAAGGTGCGTTTCCTTATGAGCGCAAACCCGGGTGAGCCGCTTAAACCGCTTGCCAAGGTAATCAGCGGCGGCGAAATGTCGCGTTTCATGCTGGCTGTCAAAAATATTACCGCGCGTGCCGAACACATACCCACAATGGTGTTTGACGAAATCGACACGGGTATCAGCGGCAAAATGGCGCAGATGGTGGCAAACAAACTTGCCAACGTTGCCGCCGACAAAAACTTCGGTTACCAATGCATAGTAATTACCCACCTTCCGCAGATTGCCGCTATGGCTGATGACAATATGGTAATTTCCAAAGTGGTGGAAAACGACCGCACTCACACCGTAGTGTCGCGTACAACGGACAATGAGCGTGTACAGGAAGTGGCTCGTCTGATGGGCGGAAGCGGTGCCGCAAGCGTAGCCGCCGCAAAAGAACTTGTTGCAGAGTGTGACGCATACAAGCGTAAAATTAAATGATTTTGCCTTAAAACTACCGAATTGTATCAAAAAATCTCATTTTGTAGACTACTATTACACACATAGTAGTCTATTTTTATGCTGTTTTGCGATGGGTGAAGCGTCACAAACTATTTTTTGCTTGTCCGATCGGAGTTTGTCTGCAAAACAATTGGCTGCATTTGTAAGATGCAATTTGTTTGTCGGTATAATAGTTGTCGTTACGCACAAACTACCGGCATAGGTTTTACATTCGCCGTCACGCACGCAAAACTGTCGGTGACGGAAATGGAAGCCATAGCGAAAAAAGATGTGAGGAAACAATGAACAAACAAAACATTGCGCGGTTGTTGATGTTGTCGGTACTTGTTGCGGTTGTTGTCGCAAATGTCGGGGCGTTTGTTTCGGACGGCGACAATGTTTGTTTTGCCGCCGTTGCTGCGGACAAAGCCGACAACGAATTGCCCCTTGCGGCAAGCGACATAATAGACGATCTCGGCAATCTCGTTGTCGGAACAAAGCCTGTCACGCCCGGTGAAGAAGTGTATCTCGGCGGCGTCCCATTGGGGCTGACAATTGACGGCAACGGCGTTACGGTGATTGGACTTAACGAATTTTTTGACGAAAACGGCACCCTGTGTTGTCCCGCGCTGAACGCAGGTCTGCAGATAAACGACGTTATTCTGCAACTTGACGGACGGACGATTTACGGCTCGGCGAAGTTGTCCGACATCGTGCTTGCTTCGGGCGGCAACACACTGGACGTGGTTTACTCGCGCGACGGCGAAAAGCACACGGCGCAAATTGTACCCAAGCGCGATCTTACGGCAGGCAATTACCGCATCGGTCTGTGGACAAGGGACTCGTCCTGCGGGATAGGCACCC
This sequence comes from Clostridiales bacterium, assembly GCA_003537755.1. Classification (GTDB taxonomy): domain Bacteria; phylum Bacillota; class Clostridia; order Christensenellales; family CAG-314; genus Fimimonas. Next base: position 3,168 of record DPQS01000060.1, read on the forward strand.
TTACCTACATTCGCAAAAATCTTAATTTCGGCTGCCTCGGACATCCCATTACCGACAACCGCGGCAACGTCGTAGTCTGCAAAAACGGCGGTGTTTTTGTCTGTGACATCAATGGTGTCGAACCCGGGCGTGCGGGCGCGGCAGGCGAACTTCGCGGCACAATAGGCTACGACAAACGTCTCGGCAGCATTTACGCCAACAATAAGTACGGCGTTTACGGCAGTTTCGACCGTTTGCCCGACTTCGCCAACACCGCGATAGAAGTTGCCGACCCTTCGGAAGTTACGCCGGGGTATGCCAACATTTACTGCACTCTGGACGGCGGCAAGCGTGAAAAATTCGACATAGAAATAATCAAAGCCAACCGTCAGACTTCGTGCGACGACAAAGGGATAGTGTTCCGCGTAACGGACAAGGATTTGCTTGCTCGCACGGGCGGTATAGTGCAGGGTATGAGCGGTAGCCCCATAGTGCAAAACGGCAAACTTGTCGCGGCGGTAACGCACGTGTTTGTAAGCAAGCCTGCAAGCGGCTACGGCATTTATGCAAAGTGGATGTTGACCAACTGACTAATGTAATCGTCTGCCCATGTCTTGCAATGTCACAATTCGACGTGTACTTAAACGGACTTTTTCTGCATATAATGCGGTATGAAAAAGTCTGTTTTGTACTTTTGCGAGGAACTGTTTGCACGCGCGCGTCGTAACGGCTTCGCAACCGTACTGCTTGCCGCGCTGGCAGTGGCAGGCGTTGTGGTCGGCGTAGTGCTGTATCGTATGCCGTCGGCTTTATGGTGGCAGTGCAATCGGTACGCCTTTGCGGAAAAACTGCTTTACGGCGGTTTCGTTGCTTTGCTGTTTGGCTTACTGTTGCCATCTGCGCTTCTGTGCGCTATTGCCGTTGTGGGGCTTTTCGGCAGATGGTTTCGCGTCTTGTGGTATGTTGCGACATTTTTTTGCGGACTTTACGTCAGCGCGGCAATTTGCGCAATCGCTCAGATCTCCGTCGTCACCTGCTTTCTGTACGCGCTGTTGTGGGCAGCGGAAGAGATTGTCTGTTGCCTGGTTTTGTTTGTGTGGTGCGTTGACGAACAACCCTGCGGCTTCGACCCGAAATCGGCAATGTGGTGCGCCAAACCTGTACTTTGTGCATACTTTGTGCTGTTTTTGGCGAAGATTGTACTTATTTTTGTTGTTTTGCGTACAATTATCGGGTTAATTTGATTGTTAAAACCGCCGATGTTTGGTATAATATAGGCACTTGGAAGCACGTACCATTTGTGCAAAGAGGATTTGCAACATCGAGTGGGACAAGCGAGGTAAACAATGAGAGCATTTATTCTTGTAATTGACGGATTTGGTATCGGCGCAATGCCCGACTGTAAATTGTTTGGGGATTACGGTGCCAACACGCTCAAAAACATTCGCAATGCCTACGACCTTAATTTGGCGACTTTGGCTGACATGGGATTGTACAACATTGACGGCACTTACAACGAGGACCGTCAGCCGAGCGCCGCTTACGCGCGCCTTGAGGAACTCAGCAAGGGCAAGGATACGACGGTCGGTCACTGGGAAATGGCAGGCGTAATTACCGAAAAGCCTTTCCCTACCTTCCCCAACGGCTTCCCGAAAGAGTTTATGGCTCGTCTCGAAAAGGAATGCGGCACCAAGTTTTTGTGCAACAAGCCTTACAGCGGCACGGAAGTAATCAAAGATTATGGTGAGGAACACCTTGCCACGGGTTACCCGATTATTTACACTTCGGCGGACAGCGTACTGCAGATTGCAACTCACAGCGATCGCTACACGCTGGAACAGTTGTACGACATGTGCGAAAAGGCTCGCGCGTTGTGTACCGGCAAATATGCGGTGGGGCGCGTTATCGCACGTCCGTTTACAGGGGAATATCCCTTTACGCGTACAGCCGACCGCAAGGACTTTTCGCTTGACCCGACGGGCGTAACCATTCTCGACGAGGTTAAGGCGGCAGGTCTGCAAAGCGTGGCTGTCGGCAAAATCGAGTACATCTTCAACGGTCGGGGAATTACGCGCAGTATTCACACGCACAGCAACCTCGAGGGGCTCAACGTAACCATCGACATCGCCAAGGAAAACTTTGACGGACTTGTGTTTGTAAACCTTGTGGATACCGACATGAAATACGGTCACCGCAGAGACGTGTTCGGCTACGCAGAGGCGTTGGAAGAAATCGACGGCAAAGTTGCGGAACTGATTAAGTATCTGAAGTACGACGACGTAGTGTACATCACGGGCGACCACGGTTGCGACCCGACACATAAGGCGCACACCGACCACACGCGCGAATACACGCCGCTTCTTGTGTACGGAACGGAAGTGGTACCCACAAACCTCGGCACAATCAAAGGCTTTGACGTTATTGCCGACACCATCCGCGAACAACTTGACATCGGCGTAGGGGCAAAATCCGTCTGGGAAAAGATCACACGCTGACAATGGCAATTGATGCCCGCGTATTGCCGCCGACGTTAACGCGAAACGTGTCGGAACGAAAAGTTTATCTATGGCGACATTGAAAAATATTTTTCACGTGCGGGTGACTGTGTAAGTACTTTTTCGCAGTGAGAGCAAAACAAAATTTATAATAAAGAAGGGTCGAAAGCGTTATTTCGACCTTTTTTTGTTTTCATGGTGCAAAATCGGTTGAAAAATAATTAAGGTTTTGCTATAATACTATAGATAAAACTTGTGGAACTTTGAATTTTACAGGTTTGGTGAAGGAAAGACCGCGCGGTGGCAAGTCGCGACGGAAGGAGTAACAAATGAAGTTGTTGCAAATGAAGTATTTTCAGACGGTATGTCGCTACGGAAGCATTACCAAGGCGGCAGAAGAAATGTTTGTCAGTCAGCCGACAATTTCCTTTTGCATAAAGGAACTTGAAAACGAGTTTGGCGTGCGCCTGTTTCACCGCAGACACAACCGCCTGCAACTCACCGTCGAAGGCTCGTATTTTCTGGACAAAGTAAATTACATTTTGCAGTCCGTGGACGCGCTTGCCGTGCAGATGAAAAACATGGGAAACAACCGCAACCATGTAAAAGTTGCCGTGCCTGCCATGATAAGCACTTTTTTGTGCCCGAAAATCTTCAACGAATACAACAAACTGTACCCAGACGTGGAACTGGAAATGCTGGAAACAGGCTCGTTGCAGGTGCGCAAACTGGTAGACGCAAGTTCGGTTGACCTCGGCATTACCATTCTTGACGAAATGGTGGAAGACACCTACAACGAGTTGCCGCTTGTTTCGACGGAACTTGTATTTTGCGTAAGCCGCACGCACCACATGGCGGATCGCAAACAGATTTCCTTCAAGGAACTTGCCAACGAACACATTATACTGTTCAAGGCGGACAGTTACCAGAACATCTTCATCAAAAAAGCGTTTTCCGACGCCGGCGTAGAACCAAACATTCAGTTGTATTCTTCGCAGTTGTACACAATCAAGAAGTTTCTCGGTTACGGCACTGCAGGGGCGTTTTTGTACCGTCAGGTTGCGGAAATGGACAACGACCTTGTGTGCATACCGCTGGAAAACCCCATTTATCAGCAAATTGCTCTAATTTGGACGAAGAACGGCAGTTTGTATTCCGACTCGGAAAACTTTATTCAGTTTGCAAAACAGTTGAAACTCGACTGACCTAAAATAACCAAAAGGAGTGTATTACAAATGAATATCTGGCACAACATTGCGCGAAACAGAATTAACGCAAACGATTTTTATGCCGTGGTGGAAATTACCAAGGGCAGTAAAATGAAGTACGAACTCGACAAGGAAACGGGCTTGCTTGTGCTGGACAGAATTTTGTATACAAGCACGCATTATCCTGCCAACTACGGGTTTATTCCGCGCACGCTTGCCGACGACGGCGACCCGATGGACGTGTTGGTGCTCAGCAGTGAACCTCTGTTGCCCATGAGCCTTGTGCGTTGCTACCCGATTGGTGTAATCACCATGGTGGACAACGGCAAGCGCGACGAAAAAATTATCGCTATACCTTTCAACGACCCGACGTACAACAACTACAAGTCCATCACCGAGTTGCCCGGACACATTTTTGAGGAAATGCAACATTTCTTCCGCGTGTACAAGGAATTGGAAAACAAGCCGACCAGCGTTTCGGAAGTTGACGACCACGAAGTTGCCATAGATGTAGTGCAGAAGTCTATCGACGAATACATCGACAAAATTTTGAGTAAGCAATAGGCTTTGAAAAATTACGGGGGAAACCCCTTTTCTGCGAAAAGTGTTTCTTTTATTTCCATTAGCCATTTTCGTCTGTTTGTATGCATAGAATGCAAGATGTTGTATGAAATTAAGGTTGCCGCAGGTATCTCAAGATAGCAAAAACCCCGATCGGGATTGTCAATTCCGTCGGGGTTTTATTTAGTTGTGTTATACGTGTTTCTGTTTTTAGCGTCGGCTTCTTTGTCGACTTGGGTGTAGTTTAATTCGATGTCTACTCGCTCCTTTGTTACAAAAATATTTTTTACCGGTAGTGGTACCAAGAGATTTGGATTTAAGTTTTGGGCTTGATTTATGTATTGTAAAATCTTCTTTTCGGTAAGGGCATTTTTGTCTTGCAATTCAGTGTTTTGTAGTTGTAACTCAAGCAAAGTTTTTCTGTATTCCGGCTCGTCCAAGCGAGCCTTAGTGGTATCGCTGAAGATGCCTGCTTCTAACGCTTTTATCAAGTTAGCAATGGATTTTTCCGTTTGTGCTAATTCTTTTGTCAACACAAGTTTTTTGTCATGCTGTTTGTTGTTGGCCGTGTAAATTTCGTAACATTTGTGGGCAAGAAATTTTCTCTTTTCTTCCGTGCATATAACCTGATAAAGCGCATGATAAACAAGTAGTTCAAGATTTTCTTTGTTTGTATAGGTGAAGCAATGTGAACATCGGTAGTACCTGAAAACTCTGCCGCTCTTTGAGGTGCCTGCTACAATAGTTTGTCGAGGGATTGTAATTTGTAACCGAATATCCAAACAAGATATTCGGTTGTATCGAACAAAATCAAGGACGCTCAAATCGCTATAAACGGTTTGCTTGGTTAACATTTTTACCATTGCAATTTGTCTAATTTTATTGTATATTGTAATTGCGCCGATTTCAGAAATGCGTTGTATGTGGTTTGGTTGGTTTTGACCAAACTACAAACGATTAAAGGGATTGATGTTTGCAAAGGGGAAACGCTTTTTAAGTATTGTTCACTTTGCGTACAAAAGTTTGTTAGACAAGGCGGCGTTTATTATGTCTACATATAATTTTAAAAACAAAAAATCGCTTAGTTAATACAAGGAGGATGCGACGTAATATGATACAACCGTACGTCAGATTTTGCATGCAAGACACTGTCGACCGTAAGTGGAACGTTTCTCGTTCTATTTGGGATTACGAGTTGATTTACATCGCGGAGGGTTCCATGGTGGTGCAATGTGACGGAACGCAAAGTATTGCCAACGTCGGCGATATAGTTTTTTTACGTCCCGACGTGCCGCACATATTAAGTAGCGGAAGCGAGGTGACGCGTCAACCGCATGTGCATTTTGACTTTTTTAAAGACGATTTGTCCGCTGTTATACCCGTTTCGCTGAAAAACAAGTGTGACATGACCGATACGGAAAAAACATATTTCCGTCGTGATGACCTTGTTAATCTCGGCATGGACTTTCCTACAATACTGCATTTGTACGATCCTGTCCCTATACGCAATATTTTGTATCGCATAATAGACGAATATCGTCTTAATTTGCCTATGCGAGAAACGTTTATGTCCGCGTTGATGACGGAAATGTTGGTATCCGTGCAACGTAGTTATGCCGCTGCCAAAACGGAATTGCGACACGAACATATTATTGCTTTCGACAATGTTCAGCGTTATATCCTTGACAACATAGACCGCAACGTGACTGTTGCGGAACTTGCCGAGTTTGCATATCTGAGTAAGTATCACTTTATACGTGCGTTTACCGAGTATTTCGGGACTACGCCTCATAAATTTATAACCCGTTTGCGTACAGATCGCGCAAAGGAGCTTATTATATACGATAGCTCTTTGTCTCTTAGCGATATAGCCGAAAAGATGAATTTTGACTCGGTGCAAACCTTTTCGATTTGGTTCAAAAAGAACGTCGGAATTGCTCCGTCGGAGTACAGAGAAAAACGAAAATAGCAATTTTTCATAAATAGTTTAACAATTTTTACTATTTGTTTACAATGACATTGATGGTAAAATTATGTCAAAGACTTCATCTTGGAGGTTTGGCATGAAAAAGTCAATGTCATTTATTATTTGTTTATTATTGGCTTTGTCTACTTTATTTGTTTTTGTCGGATGTGATTCGGCAGAAGAGGAAGGCGTAACTACGATAAAAATGTCAGTGGTATGGAACGGACTTTCCTCGATGAAACCCACGGACAACGACAATCGCATTGCAAAGATTATACGCCAAAAAACAGGTGTAAAAATCGATATCAAGTGGGTAAACGGAACGGAAAACGAGCAACTGGTACGTATTTTTAGCACCGGAAGGAATATGCCCGACGTAATTATGTCGCCATATTGGGGTGGCGGCGATTCTTGTAGCGATACGATACGTAAAGCCGCAAAGGACGGCTTGTTGCTGCCGCTTGATGACTTGATTGCCGATTACGCACCTAACCTTACAGGCGCATTTACCGAGGGCGTAGCCAAGAACTTTGTTCAAAATGAGCTATCTCAACCCGAATTTGACGGCAAAAAATATATACTTCCCATGCATACGCCTAAAAACATAGACGAGTACCAAAACTGGGGATATACGGTTTATGCCCGAAAGGATATTTTGGAAACTTTGAATGTCGACGCAAGTCAAGTTAATACGTCGGAAAAGGTGTACGAGCTTGCAAAAAAAATAAACAAGGGCGGCTTTGTTGACATTAACGGCAACGCAATCATTCCCGCATCTTGTTGGGCATACGGCTACGGTGCAGAGTGCTACATGAATTCGTTCAAAACGCGTGGCTTTACCGAAGTGGTGAACAAAGGCGATCATTACGAGTGGTCGGCATTTCAATCCAATGTAGACGACGAAGTTAAATTTATGCAAAAAATGGTTAGTGAGGGGTTGTTTGACAAAACGGCATTTTCGCACAACGAAACTACGGCATTATCTAAGCATGTTACAGGCGGCGTCGGACTTACCGCAACTCAATATCCTTATTTGAAAAAGAACCTGAAAAATACTTTGTATGCTACCAATCCCGAAATGGAATATGTGCCGCTCGGACCTATCCTCGACGCAAACGGCAATAGATATATGCCCAATACCTTGTACGAGGAAGGCGGATACTACGGTTTTGCCGTATTGACAATCACTAAGGATTGTAAACCGGAAAAGCGTGAAGCGTTGATGAAATACCTCAATTTTATCAACAGCGACGAAGGAAAACTTTTGGCTTACCTCGGCGAAGAGGGTGTGGATTATACTGTGAGCGACAACGGAGAGTATTGTATGACGGCGGATTTCTTTGCCAAGGAAAAAGCCGATCCAAACTATGCTTACAATCAAGGGATAGACACCTACTTTACTTTCGGTGTGTCTCGTGTGCCTTTCAACACCTTTGATGCGGCTCGCGAGGAAACCCCCGATAAAACTTATGCCGCGGTTAAGGCTATGTACCCTGTAAAGGAAGTAAAAGGTACTCGTGCAAGCGCATGGGACGAAGAGTTTGCCGATATAGATTACTTGCATGGCATTTTGGAAACGGTAGATTACACCTTGACTATGCAAAGCGCATACTGTGCCGATACCCAAGCGGAAGCATTGAAAAAACTGGAAGATTACCGACAGGCTATCAATACCAAGGGTTACCTGCAAAAATATCTTGAATGGCTTTTTGCCAAAATAGGTAATCGTACCGATATTTTGTATTGAAAATTATGATAAATACTTCGAGAATTAAAAAAGTAGGATTGTCCGCAAAATTAGGGCAGACATGGCGCACGATAAAGCGATACAAGGTGTTGTACCTGTTTTTATTACCGGCGGTAGTGTGGTTTTTCGTGTTTTGTTACATTCCTATGGGCGGTCTGATAATGGTGGCAAAGGATTATTCCTTTGTCAAAGGAATACTTGCTTCACCGTGGGAAGAGCCTTGGTACAAAAACTTCCAATTGTTTTTCAACATGCCTGAATTGAAGAACATGGTGAAGAACACTGTCGTGATTGCCTTGTTGCGTTTGGCTTTGTTTCCTGCGCCGATAATATTGGCAATTATGCTTAACGAGGTACGCAACCCCGTTTTCAAAAAAATAGTACAGACGATATCCTATTTTCCGTTTTTCATTTCGTGGGTTATCGTTACTTCGATGCTGGAACAACTATTGACGCCATACGGTAGCGGCGGTCCGCTGTATCACATGTTGCAATTGCTGTCCGGTAGCGATCAAGTACGTTACTATATGATAGATAAGCCATACTTCTACCCGTTGGTCGTAATTACCTACTTGTGGAAGACAATCGGTTGGAATTCGATAGTGTACCTTGCGGCAATTTCCAACATAGATCCTTCTTTGTTCGAAGCGGCGGAAATCGACGGTTGCAGTCGTATGCGTGTCATCCGCAAGGTAATTCTTCCGCACCTTAAAACGCCTATCACATTGTTGTTTGTAATGGCATTGGGCTCGATAATGTCGGCAGGGTTCGAGCAAATCTACTTTTTGCAGTCGCCCGCCAACTACGATTACAGCAACGTTTTGGACGTGTTGGTGGTTAAGTACGGTATAGAACAAGGCAAATATGCGATTGCGGCTGTCGCGGGACTCTTTCAAGGGGTAATAGGGTTGATTTTTATAGTTATAGGTAATACCGTTACCAAGAAAACGGGAGGTGCTTCGCTGTGGTAAACTCTCGCATACTTACAAAAAAACATAAAAAACTTCCCTCTTTCAAACGTAAGCTTTCCCCCGGAGAAAAAACCTTTGAAGTAATTAATATAATTTTGCTTGTAGGGCTTGCAATTACGATGGTGTATCCGATGTACTATATCGTGGTGTTGTCTTTCAGCGACGGCGTAGACGCGTTAAAGGGCGGAATTTGGCTGTTTCCGCGAGTGTTTACGCTGGACAACTACAAGCAGGTTTTTGCAAACAAGCAGTTGCTTACGGCGTTTGTCGTATCGGTGGTACGTACGGTTGTGGGAACGGCGGTGTCGGTAATATTGATTGCAATGATGGCATATGCACTTTATCAAAAAGACTTGCCGGGCAGGCGAGCGTTGAATAAGTTTTTCTTTTTCACGACCATCTTCAGCGGCGGCATGATCCCGACGATAAGCTTGCTTAATCGGCTGCAACTGTTAGACAATCCGCTTGTTTACGTGTTACCTGCAATCTACTCATTTTACAATATGCTGTTGATACGCACCTCTTTCGAGGCTACTCCCGTCGCACTGCGGGAAGCGGCACTGATGGACGGAGTTAGCGAGTGGAAAATCTTTTGGAAAGTGTACATGCCGCTAAATAAACCCGTACTCGCTACGGTTGCGTTGTTTACGGCGGTATTTCATTGGAACGATTGGTTCGCCGGCAGTTACTACATTTCTACCGATTGGATGAAGCCTGCCGCAACCATCCTGCAGGAGATGCTTTCCGAAGCGTTAGGCAATTTATCCAACGCCAGCGCGACGGGAGGCGCGGCAATTACTACTACCGCACAAACGTTGCAAATGGCTTTTGTGGTAGTAATCACCTTCCCGATAATGGTAGTTTATCCCTTTTTGCAAAAATATTTCACCAAAGGCGCAGTTGTAGGCTCGATAAAGGAGTAGTGCGCGCCTTCCGTCGGAAGTGTTTGTCCGTCGGTCAAAGTTTAATGGAGAATGTATGAAAAAAGTAATATGTATTGTATGTTTATTGACATTGTGCGTCGGTATTCTGTTTGGATGTGTTCCCAAAAGCGATGAGGATCTGATAGACGGCACGGTTAAAATCACGGAAACGCAAGATTTCGTCACCTTGGAAAACGGACGCTTGTCAATGTCTTTCGTAAAGGAAAACGGCTCGATGTATTCCTTCAAAAACAACGTAACGAAGACCGACTTTATCGAAGGTTCGACGGGCGGAAACTGGGCGTTATTTTTGGATACCACGACGGATAATGCTTTCCAAAGCAATCCGACAGGTAACGGAACAATCGTTATCACTTCGCGCAAGCAAAAAGCCGAAGTCACAAAGCAGGAAACCGAAAACGGCATTTCGTTGGTTTTTTCCTACGACGTGAATGTTGACAGTAACGATAAAAGCGGCAAAATCATTGTCAAACAAACGGTGACGTTGAATAACGGACAATCCGACGCAACCATTTCCTACGAATTGGAAAACCAAACGAAAAATACAGTGATTACGACTTTTGTCGGCGCTCAATTGTCGGGAATCAAAAACGAAAAGGGCGACTACAACCTGTTTTGGCCGTACAAGGAAGGCAAAATCTACCAAGAAGCGGTCAAAATGGTTAAAACGGCAAAGGATGATTCCGCAAGAATGGTGGCGGCTTATCCGTTGCCCATGTCTATGCAACTTGTACAGCTGTACAACGACAAACAATCTATGTATTACTTTGTTGCCGATTCCCAGCGGGAGTACAAGGAATTTAACTTCGGTGCTTTTATAAACAAAGGTCAGTATGACTTTCAAGGAGTGCAGGTTGCCGACAAGGTTTCGTTGTCGTGCAGTCGTTATCCGTTTGTTTCTTACGGACAATCAAAGACGATGACGACGATAGCGGGCGTTTCCGACCACGGCGATTGGTATGACGGAAGCAACAAATATCGCGCTTTTTTGCAACAGGCGGGAATGACAAGACAAGCTAACGCATTAACCGCGGAATGGACGGGCTTTTCGGTGCTTATAGGCACTCAATACGGCGATAAGCAATTTGCAAGTTACACACAAGCCGAAGGGTTTAAGGACACTTACACGAACTGGGCGGAGCGGACCAACCGCTACGGAGTGACGAGTACGACTCTGATCGGATGGCACAAGGGCGGATTTGACGCAATGTATCCCGATTACGAGTTTCAAACGGGCGTCGGCTTCGGAGAAGAAGCGTTTGCTTCGGCAATGAAGACGGGACACGCCAACGGCAATACTTTCCTGGCATACATCAATGCTCACATTGCCGACAAAAATTCCAAGTGGAGCAATACGGTCTACAATCCGAGTAACGGGGTAACGAATATGGAACAAGCCGCAATCAAAACCAAGGGCTTTTCCTCCGCCGCGACAAAGGAAGATTACATCGATTACATGATTAGTGAAAGTTACGGTACGGGTACATACTACTACGCCATGTGTCCCGACAGTGCCGAGTTTAGAAAGGCAATAGTCGACGCCGTAGAGCGGTTGCGCAACAACGGTATCGATGGTATTTGGTTCGACCAATTGATGGAAATGTCTGCAAATCTTTGCTTTGACGCTTCGCACGGTCATCAAACTCCCGCTACGGCATACGGAGAGGGCTACAAACAAATGTTTGGCGAAATAGAAAAAGCAATGGCAAAGAAAAGCGGCGATTACATATTTGCCGCAGAGGGCGTTTGCGACGCATATGTCGAGTATGTCGATGTTTGTGGTTACATGTGGGGAAGAAAACTCGGTGCAAGGGATACCGACGGAAAAAATATGTCCCCCGAACTTACTCGGTTTACCATACCTGCTAAGTTTTTAGGGATAGAAGGCGCGGGTACAAACTCCGGCGACGCAGACGAATTTGCAAGAGCGTTTGTAATGTCCGATCCGTTTTTGGCAGATCCTTACAAGCCGTCGGTGGGTACATTGACGAGTATTTACGCGCAAGACTCCACCTACCTTACGGGGCGTTACGTGGACATGGAAGGCGCAAGTTGTACTGCGGAAAACATAATCTTCGGTTTGACGGTGTCAAACGACAACAAAAAGATTGTGCTTAGTGCATACAACTACGACTCGGAAAAAGCGTTCGGCGCAAAAGTAACAATTGATTTGGCACGTCTGGGACTTGGCGACAAAAAGATCGTTTCGGCGGTCGAAATGTTTAGCGGTGACAAAATTTCTTACAACGGTAGTGAAATTTTGTTACCTGACATGGACGAATTGGGCATAACATCGATATTGATAGAATTGAAATAAGCAAGAGGAAAACATGAAATTCGACTTTACGAGGTATCAAAAAATTCAGTCACGCTCCGTTACCGCGGAAAATTTCAACGGCGAAAAAGGACGCGGGGGAATGGCGACGGAAGGTATGGGAAAAGTTCCTTCGGGCGACTTGGGGCAAACTTTCAAAATATCGCCTTGCGTATGCGTGGCAAAGCAAAGCTCATTTACGATTTGCGACATCCACGGTAGCGGGGAAGTCAACCATATTTGGATGACATGCGCACCGACGGGATTTGACGGTTTCACGATTGAGTTTTACTACGAAGGGGCAAGTTTTCCGTCGGTTAGTTTGCCGTTAGGTAAACTCTTTGCCGTCGGATACGATCAAAAAAGCATTGTAAATTCACTTATGGTTACCGTTAATCCTGCCGGCGGCATGAATTTATATTGGCCGATTCCGTTTAGAAAAGGTTTGAAAATACTGCTTAAAAACACCACGGATGAAGATATAGTAATTTACTATCAAGTTGATTATCAACTTAAACGTATTCCGTTGTCAACGTGTTATTTCCATGCTTTTTACACCGAATCGCTGCCGTTGGAAGTAAAAAAGAATCATATTGTACTTAAAAAGATACACGGGAAAGGCATGTATGCAGGTACTTTTATGACCTTCAAAACCGACTTCAACACTTGGTGGGGAGAAGGTGAGTTTAAATTCTTTATCGACGGGGATGACAAATTTCCGACAATATGCGGAACGGGTACGGAAGACTACTTTGGCGGCGCATGGAATTTTGAACAGCCGATAGGTAAATACCGTTACTTCTCTACGGCGTATCAAGGGCTAGTGGACATAATTCCCGAAGACAGTATTTATGTCTCCGATCAGCGTTTTTCCATGTACCGTTGGCATATTACCGATCCCGTATACTTTGGAAAAGACTTGCGCGTGGAAGTGCAAGCAATCGGGTGGGAAACTGGACTCCAACATTATCGTCCGTTATCCCCGGAAATTACGACAGTGGCGTTTGTTTATCTGAAAAAAGTTACCGATGTAACTAAATAATAAAAAATGAAAGGAGAAACAGCGATGAGGAAAACAAAAATTGTGTTGTTGGCGGCATTAGTGTTTGTTTCGATGTTTGTTTTGACGGCTTGTGTGGAAACCCCCGAACCGTTGGAAGGTAAATCCCGTAGTATTTGCGGAACGGTTTTTGCCGACGGCAACCCTTGTCAAGAAGCGGAAGTTGCGTTGCGTTCCATGGATTACAATGCTACGACCGACAGCCAAGGAAAGTTTACGATACAACTTACGGAACAGGACAGCGCTAAGGACTCGTACACGTTGGTTGTCAAAAAACAAGGATACTTGGACGGTACGATTACTATAAAATCGGCGGATTTTGTAGATAACACGGCAACTGTCGAGGTCAAAGTTTTCAGTGAAAACATTACCGTTCGCGGCACTGTGACTGACGGAGAAAAGCCTTTGACGGGCGTGGAAGTAAGCGTGTCATGCGACAAAACAACCGCATTTACCGACGCAGAGGGAAAGTATGAACTTGTTATCGGACGTCCGTTAGAACAGTTTACAATTAGTTTTGGTAAGCAATTTTTTGATACGGTACAAGAAAATGTTGACAAATTCGAACAATCCGAACTCACCGTCAATACGCAAATGCAAAAAACCGTATTGTCGGTAAGCGGCAACGTTGAGCATTATTTTTACGGAAGTTTAGCTGACGTCGAAGTTGTTGTCGACGGTACGGAATATGCGACAACGACGGATGAACAGGGCAAGTTTACATTGGACAATATTGTCGACGTGGAGTTGCCGTATATATTGACGTTACGCAAGGACGGCTACCAAACGGCTCAATTGACCGTCAGCGAAAAAGAGACGCCGATAAAAACGGAATTGGTGTCCACCCCGATTGAACTCGGCGTTGTTTCTCCGAGCAACAAGGCATATCAAACCTATGTTGTTCGTGACGGAAACGGAATACATTTTTACATGAATAGCGCGCAACAATTTGTCGACGGCGACAAAATGTGTATTTACATCGACGTAAATGAATCGGGTAAAACGCTTGCGGGAACTACCGTATTGGAATTTGCTTTGCTCGGCAACAACAATCCCGACGGGGCAATTTGTCTGCTGTGGAACCTGCAAAAGGGACATTCGGTTACCGATGACGTGGAAATATTGTGGGGTAGCGAGGTTTCGTACAAATTGATTAACGACGAAAACGGAGCTAAAATCCATGCCTTTATCTCTTACGATACTTTCAAAAAGGTCGGCGACGAGTTTGCCGTTACGACGGAATCGGTGATGGGTATCACGTTCTTTGACAGAAGCTCAGGCGCAGAGGGCGCATGCGGTTGGGACAGAACTGACCTTTGCGGCATTGACGGCGCGGCTTGGGTTAATCCCGAAACTCCGCAGGACTATGTTCGTCTTGCTCCGGAAAACGTTATTTACGAGGCAGCCGACAACAACTACGTTGCGTATGGCAAGTACACCGTAAATATCCTGGTGAAAAACAGTGACGGAAACGATCTTCAAGGTCAAGTTAAAGCATTGTATCCTACGGAGACGATATTACCTTGCGACAATAATACGTACACATACGTGCTTGACGGATTATATTTCAACAAGGAAGCAACCTTCGAAGTTTCCGTTGACGGCTACATTACGCAAAGAATTACGGCATATAGAAGTTTGTTCCATGACGGCGATGCCACAATCGTCGTGGATATGGAAAAAACGCCCGAAATACTTACCGAAACGGGAAAAATCACTTACTATGGCGGAGGCTTGAAGGGAGCTACGGTTGGCGTTAAAGGTTTTGAAGGTACCGTTACCACAGACGAAAACGGAAATTACGACCTTTCTTCGTTGGCAATAGAATTGAA
The DNA here is from genome assembly GCA_003537755.1 of Clostridiales bacterium. Lineage (GTDB taxonomy): Bacteria > Bacillota > Clostridia > Christensenellales > CAG-314 > Fimimonas. Next base: position 18,245 of record DPQS01000060.1, read on the forward strand.
CGGTGCGACAAGCTACACTTTGGTGGTTACAAAAGAGGGCTACAAAACGACGGAGAAAACTGTTTCTGTCGGTGAAGCGAAGGTGGAAATTTACATGACAAACCAAGCGCGCAATCTCGGCAAGTTTGGTAAATACGATTGGAATGTAACAATCGACCGTGACGAAACCAAGTTGATCGTAGACCTCGTAAGTGACAAAAACTGGTACGGCAACAAAGATATAGACGGCTTGGACACCGCTACGGAAAACGAACTGCAAATATATTTTGTAACCGATTTGACGCAAAAAGTGAAGACGTCGGACGGGCTTAGGGAATTGACAATAGTCGAAAAACAGCTGCGCGGCGACGGCGATTGGGCAGGTTGGAGAAACGGAACAAGAGATTTTCTTCCTTGGCCGGGGATTGTATTCAGCGTAACTAACGACGAAAACGGATGTCGCGTGCATGCGGAAGTGACTTATGAAGTGCTTGGCATTGACAAAACAGCGACTGTCGGTTTGGCTTTCGGCGAGTGGTACGGACAAACCGCGCCCGCGTGGACATGTCCGTTTTACGACGGAGCAACGCAGCAATTTGTTGCGACGGGTTGGGCATGCGACATCAACAATCCGTCTACGTCCATCCATTGGGCTGCGGATAATTCCACAAAAGTAGAGTTTGTTGCTTGACGGTTGACTGAATTTATCGGGTTGCGACGCATTGGTCGTCAGGTGTCGCAACCCATATTACGGAGAGTTTATGACACAGGATAAAACAAAGAAAATTCAACTTAAAAAGGCGGAAAAGCGGCACATCGAAATGGCGGAAAATCAGTTGATAAACCGTCGTTTGGTAAAAACTGCGCCTGACGGAGTGTGTATTTCCTTTCAACATATCAACAAGATTTACCCCAACCACAAGCAAGCCGTATTTGACTTTAACCTGGACATAAAGGAAAAAGAGTTTATCGTGTTTGTCGGGCCGTCGGGTTGCGGAAAATCTACGACATTGCGCATGTTGGCAGGGTTGGAAGATATTACTTACGGCGATTTGTATATTGACGGTAAGTTTGCCAATGATCTTATGCCAAAGGAACGCGACGTTGCAATGGTGTTTCAAAACTATGCGTTGTACCCTAATATGACAGTGTACGACAATATGGCTTTTTCCCTTGCGGCAAGGCGTTTTGACAAGGAGGAAATCGACCGTCGAGTCAGGCATGCCGCCGAAATTTTGGAAATTGCCGATTATCTTGATGTTAAACCTGCCAATTTGTCCGGTGGTCAACGTCAGCGCGTCGCATTAGGACGAGCAATCGTGCGTAATCCCAAGGTCTTCCTGATGGACGAGCCGCTGAGTAACCTCGACGCAAAGCTACGAGTGCAAATGCGCAGCGAAATTGTCAAATTGCACAATTCTGTCGGTGCTACAACCATTTATGTAACGCACGATCAAACAGAAGCAATGACGATGGCTTCGCGCATTGTTGTGATGAAGGATGGCGTAGTGCAACAAATAGGTACTCCCGAAGAAATTTACAACAAACCGTCAAACGTGTTTGTTTCAAAGTTTATCGGAAGTCCGGCAATGAACGTGGTCGACTGCGTGGTGGAAGGGGACAAGATCTTGTTGCCGAACGGATTGGAAATACCGCTAAACAAGATGCAAAAGCAGGCGATTTTGAATTTTTACGATAGCGCTATTGTTGAGTACACAAGCAAAATCTCCCAAATAGAAAAGGAAATTGCCGATAGAAAGTACGAGTTGACGCACCCCGATTATGTAAAAGCAGTGCTTGATTTTGAAAGGCAACGTAGCAAACTTTCGGCAAAAATTACCCGACTTACCGACAAACTTCATCGCGCGAAACAATCGGAAAGGCAGGAAACAATCGTCCGGTTGCAAGAGGAAATACAACATTGTAGAGAGGCTTTTGTTAAACTTACGGAAAACTTTGAAAGCGTTGCAACTGTCGGCGATTTTGCCGAGATTGTGCCGAAAAATTACCAAACACTGTTGGAAACGGACGACTATCTTGCCATTTACAATGCGGATTTGGAAAACCTTCGTCAAGGGTTGGAATACTTTAGAAATGTTGTGGCAGGTCCAAAGTATATGTTGAAGTTCGGTATTCGTCCCGAAGAGATGTATCGTGACGGTGGCGTTTGTTCGTCGGTTTCCGACGAGTTTGCCGCAAGCGTTTCGGTGTCGGAATTGCTCGGACACGAATGCTACGTGCATTTTTATATGGGAAAGGACGATTTTATTGCAAAAATTAACGTAGACAAAAATTTTGCTGTGGGCGAAAGCGTGTCTTTGCGTATGGATTTGCGGTATGTCCGTTTGTTTGATCCTTACAGTGAAAAGGCAATTTTTTAAGATATGCAGTGCGTATGAATACGTTTTGTCGTGGTTAATTACAGTGTCGGAATAAAGTAGAATGGTAACTTTGTAACAACAACTTAAAATGGTATACAAGTACACTTGTTGTGATTTAATGTGTTAAAGTGTAGCATATTAAAAAATATAGCAAGCACTAATCAAAGGAAAAATTATGTACGCGGATTTATTAAAAAAATTTATGACGGCGGAGCATGACGCCGTAGACAAACTAATAGAACAAACGGGCGCGCAATACGACAAAGTAATAGACGTGTTGCTTGCTTGTCAAGGCAAGGTGGTATTTTTCGGCATAGGCAAAAGCGGACATGTAGGGGAAAAACTTGCTGCAACGTTTGCAAGTACAGGCACTCCGAGTATGTTTGTGCATGCGGCGGAGGCGCGGCACGGCGACTTCGGAATGATCCAACCTCAGGACGTAGTAATTTTGCTTTCTCACAGCGGAACGACGAACGAGACAACTTCGGCTGTACCTACGTTAAAGGCGATAGGATGTACGACAATAGCGTTTTGCAAAAGTTCGGAAAGCGATTTGGCAAAGCTGTGTGATTTATGTATGACGTATCCGTTTGAAAAAGAGGCTGATCGCTTAGGAGTTGCACCGAGTAGCAGTACCACTGTACAATTGGTGTTAGGCGACGCAATAGGCTTGACTTTGTCTGCGTTAAAAGGGTTCACTCGCGAAGATTTTCACAAATTCCACCCCGGCGGAGCGTTGGGAAAAATGTTGGAGGAAAACAAATGAGCGTACTCGTAGTAGGCAGTTTTGTTGTGGATCTTGTGGCGTTGTGCGACCGCGCACCCGAAGCGGGAGAAACGCTTACAGGAAAGTCGTTTAATATATATTTAGGCGGAAAAGGTGCAAATCAAGCAGTTGCCGCAAAGCGTATGGGCGCCGACGTCACTATGGTCGGCTGTGTGGGTTGCGACATATTCGGAGATGACTTTGTCAAAACGTTTGTCGAGGAAGGAATGTCTACGCAGTACATTGTGCGTACCGACAAGGCGCGTACGGGTTGTAGTCTTGTAACGTTGGAAACAAGCGGACAAAACCGTATTTGTATGACGCCGGGAGCAAATTTGCTTTACACAATAGAAGACTTGGAAAGTATAGAACCGCTAATAAAACAAGCCGAAGTCGTCGTGACGCAGTGCGAAATGTCACCCGAAATAGTGGACGAGTTGGCAAAACTGTGCAAAAAACACAGTAAAAAGTTTGTATTGAATCCTGCTCCTGCAAGGACGTTTTGCGACGAAACGTTGTCGGCATGCTATGTTATTTCTCCAAACGAAACGGAGCTAGGCGTGATAGTGGGCAAACAACTGATTTCGGATAAAGAGTACATTGAAGCCGCAAGGGAATTGTTGAGTAAGGGCGTTCAAAACGTAGTGGTAACGCTGGGTAGCCGAGGAAGTTTGCTGGTAAACAACGAGCAAACAACATTTGTATCGGCAATGAAAGTAAAGGCAGTCGACACCGTCGGAGCAGGCGACTCATTTACCGGATCGTTGGCGGCATTTACCGATGAGGGCAAGGACGTGCTTACTTCGATGCGCCTGAGTACGATAGTAGGCGGCTTGCAGGTGCAAAAGCATGGCGCAATCCCGTCCATGCCATACCGCAACGAGGTGGATAAAATTGCAATAAAAAACGGTTTGGTCTAACGCGACAAGTCATGCAAATTAGTAAATCTATTGTGTAGAAATTGGTATCGTCCCAGCAGTTGTACAAGTGCCGGCTCAATTCTTCCTTGTTCGTATATTCATTTGGGCAAGCAGCGGGTAGCAACTCGTAGTCTTCATTAGGTACGGTACGCCGTCAACCCACGTAGTATGGCAACTGCCTTTTTGTTTAATAATACAGGTCGTATTTAATGACAATACTTTTTATCAATTATATTTCTAATATAGTTATCGGTGTTTAATTAAATCTAATCGTGGAAAACTATTGAGGAATATTGTCAGTAAACGGTCATAGATTATTCGAAAACGATAATCTTCCTATACCTACCGCAGCAACAATACCTCTTTCGGTTTGTCACAGATTATTCAAAAAAGATAATCTTCCTATACATTAGCAGACCAAATATTGGCAACTTTTTTAGTCACAGATTATTCAAAAAAGATA
>DPQS01000076.1:0-274 GCA_003537755.1 Clostridiales bacterium
CTGCGACTTAACACCTTGCCACCCGTAATAAAGTTGACTAACGATTTGCAACTTATTTGCTTGTTTCAAGTGCACTTACTTCGGCGGACGTAATGAGAAATGGACTGTGTAATGCCATTGTGTAATTATGTCATTGCGAGAAAGCAAAGCGACGTGGCAATCCCCCGAAAGGGTTCCACTCGTCTAAGATTGTTTGCCGCAAGATTACAAGAGATAAATATAATGCCCGTTCTCAACGTCACCACTTGGAGTAATACCCCCACAGCACCGCTAC
>DPQS01000076.1:435-3762 GCA_003537755.1 Clostridiales bacterium
CAGCACCGCTACCCCGACCGCCCACCCCTCATGGTCAAGGGCACGTTGGTTGTAAAACCAAACACAATGCGCTTTCTTTGCCCTCAGTAACAGAAGGCAAAGAATTGTGCAGATAAGGGCAACAGGCGCAGCAACACAGAAGGAGCGTACAAGGACGTACGTGACTGATGTGTCGCAAGCACGTAGCCCTTAGATGTGCGATTATTTGCCTTCTGTTGTGATGCGACCGTCCTTCGTAACCGTAATCACCACCCCGCTGGTCTGTAGATTGTCGTCCGCCTTGAAGTAGACGCTGAAGCCCTTGATTACGCGGCTTGCGATGTCCTCGCCGTCGGCAGGCGATTTGATAACGATCGTAGCGGTCTTTTTGACGGCGATGTGCATGTCGCCCATGTCGTCAAAGGTAAACACGCCGCTTGTTCCGAACACTTCCGGCATCTGGTCGTAATCTACCTGCAATTGCCACATGCCGGAAATTGCCTGTAGCACCTGTCCGAGACGTTGGTTGTCGGCAGAGTTGCCGAAGTTGAGTTCGGTGCCTACCGTCGTTGACACCACCGTCTTACTGTTGAATGCCGATGAAATGTCGATGCAGTTTACGCCGTCGCGATGTTCGACAATGTTGCCGTTTGCGTCAATGTACACTTCGGCAGTGGCGGTAGCAACCTTGGCGCACACTTCGCTGTAGACGAAATACACGTTTATTTTGTTGGGGAATCCGATAACAACACCTACCGCCGTCCAACCGTGGTACTTCTTGTTAAGCTCGCCCATAAGTTGTTTCTTGTTGAGTGCAAATACGCTTTTACCCTTGGCAAGACCCAGCACGTCGTCTGCGGACGGCGGATTGAGTTCGCTTTGCGGAACGATATACTTGCTACCGTCGGAGCAGAAAAACGTAACGTCGGCTTCGTGCACGCTGAAGGTAACGCCCAGCACCACAAACAACGCCACGACGCCCACAACCACGGCAATGATAATTAACATTTTTTTATTTTTCACGATGTACCTCGTCGAATACAAATTTTGCGTAAATGTACGCCGATTTTCACTCGCGCCACAAGCGGGACGACTTACAGATATAAAACAACAGATTTATTATACTACACAAAAAAAAACTCGTCAATAACATTGACGAGTAAAGACGACTAAAAATATGCAAAGTTTGCGTTACGTTTATCTTTTTCGACAACAATAAAAGTTCCGAAAAGCCGAAATGCAACGTCGCGTGGTGTTACGGGTAGCATTGAAAGTAGTTTTTAACGTCGGGCGATTGCGAAACCGTCGTCAAAGCACTACTTCCGCCGTATGTCCGCGCCCACACTGTGCAGACATTTGTCCAGTGCGACATAGCCGCGATCAATGTGCATTATGTCACTCACCGTAGAGCAACCTTCTGCGCAAAGCGCGGCAACAGTCAATGCGGCGCCGCCCCTGAGGTCGGCACATGTTACTTCCGCGCCGTGAAGTTTTGTTCCCGAAACAAACGCCGTATCACCCGAAACACGGATGTCGGCACCCATACATGCAAGTTGCCCTGCGTTGTGCCGCAGACGGTTTTCAAACAGTTTTTCACAGATTACGCTTTTACCTTTTGCCGTGGCGGCAAGGGTCAGCGCAAGGGACTGCATGTCGGTGTGAAAAGCAGGGTACGGGGCAGTGATTATATGCCCGACAGATTTTACGCGGCGTTTCACCGTCACTTCGGCGGCGTCGTCAAAGCGTTTGATTCCTGCATTTTTGCAAGCTGCCGTTTCAAAAGCCGTCATGTATTCCGACGGGTAATGTGTAAGCAGCAGTTTTCCACCGCATGCGCACACGGCGGCAAGATAGGTGGCGGCTACTATACGGTCGGGGATAATGTGCATTGTCGCGCCGTGCAGTTCGGCTACGCCCGTCACCGTCAGACTGCTTCGTCCCACACCGCCGATTTTCGCACCCATTGCCACAAGCAGTTTTGCAAGGGCGGTCACTTCCGGCTCGGTAGCGCAATTACGTAGTACAAAGGTACCGTCACCAAGCACCGCCGCGCAAAGCAGATTTTCCGTCGCGCCCACGCTTGCGAAACGCAACGAGTAGTCTACGCCATGCGGACGACCTTCGGCAGTCAGTAAATCTCCGCAATCGCACACCGACACACCCATTGCGCGTAAGCCGTCGCAGTGTATGTCCATCGGGCGCGCACCTATTGCGCAACCGCCGGGAAGGGGCAAAGCGACGTTTCCGTAGCGACCGAGCGCAGAACCAAGCACCAACGCCGAGCCGCGAAGCAGGTGCGCACATTCCGCAGACACCGCCGTAGACGTGACGCCGCCCGACACAGCCACAACGTCGCCGAAACGCACCACCTTTTTGCCCATTGCCGTAAGCAGACGCAACATGTTGTCAACGTCCACGATTTGCGGCACGCCGACAAGGGTAACCTGCCCTTCGGTAAGCAAGCTCGCTCCAAGGCAGGCAAGCGCGCAGTTTTTTGCGCCGTATATCGGCAGTTCGCCGTACAGTTTGTTTCCGCCGTTTACTATGTAATCCAATTTTTTCTTCCTTCAACGCAACTTTTTGACAAATTTAGCAGCAGCCCGACAGCCGACATAAACACCACAAGGGACGTTCCGCCGTAACTGACAAACGGCAGAGGCAAACCGGTAGGCGGTACGCTGCCCGTAACTACGGCAAAATTGACTATGCTTTGCACGGCAATTACAGCGGTAATTCCGCCGCCGAGAAGCATGCCGAACCTGTCGCAGGAATTGAGCGCGATACGCACGCCGCGCACAATGACAAGCAAATACAGCGCAAACAGGATAAGACAACCGACAAGCCCCGTTTCCTCTCCGATGACGGCAAAGACGAAGTCGCTTTCGGCAAATGGCAAAAAGCGGAACTTTTGCCTGCTGTTGAACAACCCCACACCGAAGAAACCGCCGCTTCCCAGCGCGTACAGCGACTGAATGAGTTGGTATCCCTCGCCCTTAGGCGAAGCCCACGGGTCGATGAACGCAAGCAGCCGTTGCACGCGGTATGGCTCGAGGAAAATAAGCACGGGCGCGGCAACCACCGCAGGCACAAGCAACAAAACAAAATATTTTGCCTTGACACCGCCGATAAACAGCATTGCAAGCATAACCGCCGCCATGCACACGGTAATACTCATGTTTGGTTCCGCAATAATCAGCAGGCACAGCAGGCACCCCACTCCGAGCACCGGCAGACAACACACGGGGCGCGACATATCGACCCGCGACATATACACCGCCGCAAACAGCACAAAGGCAAACTTGGCAATTTCCGACGGCTGCATAGAAAAGCCGCCGAAGCCGATCCAGA
>DPQS01000076.1:3927-16972 GCA_003537755.1 Clostridiales bacterium
CCGCCGAAGCCGATCCAGCGTTTCGCGCCGTAGTTTTCGATGCCGATACCGGGTACAAAAACCAGCGCAAGCAGAACGACGGACAGAACAACGCCGACAATCCACATCTTGCGAACAAGGCGCATGGGCAGGAAACTGCACACGACAAGCGCGACAATGCCCACCGCCGCGCCGATTGCCTGTTTAGTCGCAAAGTAAAATTTGTTACCGTATGTACGTTCCGCCGAGTAACTGCTTGCGCTGTACACAAACAACATGCCGACTACAACAAGCGCGACAACGGCAACAAGCAGTACGTAGTCGGGGCGACGATCATTTTTTTTCGGCATCGATCACTTCCTTTACAACCCCGGCAAAGTATTCGCCACGTTGCGCATAGCCGTCAAACATGTCGAAACTTGCGCATGCGTTGCTGAGCAGCACCACGCCGCCCCTTTCGGACACCGACGAACGGCAGGCAACGACGGCGGTTTTGTAATGGTCAAAAACCTGCGCCGACACACCGCAAGCTGCCGCTTGTTTTTGCATGCGAGTTGCCGTTTGCCCTATTGCCGCGACAAAAACCACGTTGTGCGGAAGGGCGGAAAACAACGGCAGAAAACTTTCGCCCTTGTCGTAGCCGCCGACGATCAACGCAACGGGACAGGTAAAACAACTTACCGCCGCAAGGGTTGCCGCAACGTTGGTGCCCTTACTGTCGTCAACAAAAGTTACGCCGCGGCTTTCCGCGACAAACTGCATGCGATGCGGCGAAAAGACGAAATCGGCAAGGGCTTCGACTGCGTCGGCAAACGGCACGCTGCCAAGCACAGAGGCGCAGACAGCCGCAAGAAAATTGCTTTTGTTGTGCGCATAAGGCGACGGAAAACAAGGTTTGACACGTTGCTTTTTGCCGCCGTAATTCCACACGACAAAACCGTCGTCGTCAACAAAGCAGTTTGCGTTTTTGTCTGTAAGCGAATAGAACACAACGCGGCTTTTTGCATGCAGGGCAAAAATGAACAGGTCTTTGTCGTCGGCGTTGAAAACGGCAAATTGGTTTGGATTCTGGTGCAAAAAATTGTTGCATTTGGCACGAACGTAAGCGGCGTAATTGCCGTGATATGTAATGTGGTCGGGCGCAAGATTTGTAACCACACTTATCTGCGGCGCGAAGTTGTCGGCGTTTCGAAGTTGGAAACTGGAACTTTCAAGTACCACCGTTTCGTCCTCGGCGACGTCCGCGACTTCCGAAGAAAACGGAACACCGCCGTTACCGAGCAGGCGCGACGGGTAACATTCCTTGTCCAGCACATGCTTAATCATGCAACAGACCGTAGTTTTGCCGTTGGTGCCCGTGACGGAAATCACCCGTCCTTTGCACAGCGGCATACAGTACATTAGTTCCGACACCACATGCGCCCCGCAACGATTTACCTCGGCAAGTCCCTTTGCGTCAGGCGGTACGCCGGGACTTAATAGTACCGTTTTTCCGCAAAAATCACCGCTCGGAACGAAACCGTGTTCGTCATCGTACATAATCGGGTTGTCACCGCGTCTTTTGACCAGTTGCGCCAAACTTTGCCCGGTTTTGCCTGTTCCGTAAATTACTATGTCTGACATATTATTCTCCAAAACAAACCAAAACGAGAGTAGTTACACAAGTAACCACCGCGTAAAGCACGCAAATGCGACTTTCTGACCAGCCTTTATGTTGCAAATGATGGTGATACGGTGCCATCAAAAATATACGTTTGCCGTGGGTAAGTTTGAAGTAAACCACCTGCAAAATTACCGAAAGACAACTGACGACAAACATCAGACCGAGAATAGGGATAAACAAACTCATGCGAGTGAAGATTGCCGTACATGCCACAAGCGCACCGAGAGCAAGACTGCCCGTATCGCCCATAAACATTTTGGCGTCGTTTACGTTGAACAGCAAAAAGGCACTAAGCGCGCCCACCGACAGAAAACACAACGTAAGCACATTGCCGCAAATGTCGGCAGCCAACGTATCGCCGACGGCTTCCAGCCGCACCACCTGCGCCGACAGCAAAACGGCAAGCCCCACCAGAAAAGCAATTGTGGTAGTTGTTGCCAAGCCGTCAATTCCGTCGGTCAGATTTACGCCGTTTGTGCACGCCACAAAAATGAACACTACAAACGGTATGACCCAAAATCCGATGTCCGACTGACTGCCGACGAAGGGCAAAACCAACTTTCCGCCGATACTTGCCTGCCCGTACACGTACAGCGCGACAATGACGGCAACAGCCAGTTGAAAGAAGATTTTCTGGTAGGCGCGCAGTCCCTCGTTACGGCGGTACCGCACCTTGATAAAATCATCCAGAAAACCTATTGCACCATATGCGGCAAACACGGAAAGTGCCACTTGCGTAACGCTGTCTGTGATGTCGCAAAATATCGCGCCGCCCACGCAGATTGCCGCAATAAATGCAATGCCGCCCATTGTAGGGGTGCCGCTTTTGCCGCTGTGTTCCGTCACGTAACAAAGTATTTGCTGACCTGCCTTTAGTTTGCGCAGTACGGGCAACAACACAAGGCAGAACACCAACGACATTGAAAATGTAGCCAAAGCGGCAACGATACGAATCATTGTTCCTCCGAATTTTACGACGAGCAAGTTTACAAAGTTCCTCGGGCTGTTGCCATTCGGGTTACCTTTGCGGCGTTGTAAGGCGAGCCACCACTTCGGCGTCATTGTAGTAAATGCGCTTGCCCTTTATTTCCTGGTAGATTTCCGCGCCCTTGCCGAGAATGGCAACCGTGTCGCCGCGCCGCGCCATGTCCAGCGCTTCCTTGGTGGCTTGCGCACGATTGAGTACGACTTTGTAGTTGCAGGTAAGTCCCGGTTTGATGTCGGCGACGATTGCCGTCGGTTCCTCGTAGCGCGGATTGTCGTTTGTCACTACGGCAAAGTCCGCAAAGCGGCTGACCGACCTGCCCATCAGCGGACGTTTGTACTTGTCCCTGTTTCCGCCGCAGCCGAACACGACAATCAGTTTGCCTTCGGTAGTCTGCCTGAGGTGAGACAAAATGTTGTCCAGTCCGTCGGGCGTATGCGCAAAATCCACCACTATGCGTACGCCGTCATCGGTAACAACGGTCTGATTGCGCCCGTCGATACAGGTTACGCCATCTATTGCCGCCGCACAGGTTGCAATGTCTATGCCGTAAACGGTTGCAACACCGACAGCCGACAAAATGTTGTAAACGTTAAACTTGCCGGCAAGTTGTGTGTCAAACACTGCCTTTGAGCCGCAGGCGTCGACGGTGAATGTCGAGCCGCCCGAACGCAAAACAATGTTCTCGGCGCGGACGTCGGCGGTTTGTTCCGTCGACACCGTAAGCACGGGCGAAAATTCCGAAACAATTTCGCGCCCTACTTCATCGTCGATGTTTACAACGGCGTTTGTTACGTATTGTGGACAAAACAGCGATTTTTTAACCGCCTTGTAGTTGTCCATAGTTTTGAAGTAGTCCAGATGATCCTGCGAAAAGTTGGTAAACACAGCGACATCGGCGTGCATACCAAGCAGTTTGCGCAGGGCAATTGCGTGCGCCGAAGCCTCGGCAAAAACTATCTGTACTTTGTTGAGATACATCTGCCACAGCCACTTGTGCATTTCGATAGGGTCGGGCGTAGTAAGGTTGCAGGCGTGCTTACGTCCGCCGAAATACACCCCATTGGTGCCTATTACGCCCGTGCGGTAGCCTGCGCGGGAAAAAATCGCGTCCAGTAGGTAGGTTACGCTTGTTTTGCCGTTGGTACCGCACACAAACACAAGTTTCAGTTTGTCGGCAGCGCGCCCGTAAAAGTTTCTTGCCGCAAGTGACATTGCCGCGCGGGAGTCCTCTACTACAAATTGCACAGCTTGCGTGTCGAGCGGTCTTTCGCAAACCACCGCCGCCGCGCCATCCCCGATTGCTTTGCGAAAAAAATCGTGACCGTCGTTTTTGCTGCCCGAAAGACAAAAGAACAAACACCCGGGCACAACGTCCGCCGTATCGCAGGCAAGCGCGGTAATGTCAGGGTTACCCGTACCGATTTGTCTGTACGCAATTCCGTTAAGCACCTGCTGCAAATACACGATTTTCCCCAAGGATAGTTATGTAGTATTGTATTTAGCAACCGCCTAAAATATGAAACACAACGCCACCACCGTCCAATAAATAAAAATGCCGGGTCAAAACGACCTGACATTTGATTGACTTCTGTACGAAGTTTTTTATAAAGTGTAAGACTTTTTGCAGTGCAGTGACAAGTTACAAATTCATTGCTTGTTTCTACCCATCGTCCGTCGGCATTCGCCTACACCTTCTCCCCGAGGACGAAGGCTTTTTGTAATGTGAAATTTGTTTATTCTCCGACCGGGCGAGGGCGCAGATTAGTGCAGATACAGGCAACCGTCGATTGACCTGCGAAGGCGCGTATAATAACATACATGTCGAGGGCGCAGAGTGGTACAGATTGGGACAACTGGACGACATGACGCGACGGGAGTTTACTAAGCGTAAATGACCGAGCGGCTGGCGACACGTAGTTCCAAGATGTGCCGCTATGCGCCCTCGACATCGCTTATGCCGCGGATAATGCTGCCTGCATACGGCGCCGCCACAATGCTACCGTAGGATTGCCCTTGCGGCTCGTCCACGATAAACAGCACCAGATACTTCGGCGCACTTGCAGGGAAAAATCCCACAAAACTACTTACATACTTGCCTACCGCCAACTTGCCGTCCACAAACTTTTGCGCCGTACCGGTTTTGCCACCGACTTCGCAGCCCTCTACGTTTGCATTTTTACCGCCGCCCTCGGCTACAACCCGACGAAGCATTTCGGCAATTTGTTTGCTTGTGCTTTCACTTACGGCACGTCCGCGCACCTCACTGCCGAACCTTGCAGCAACCTGCCCCGTTGTCGGGTCGACGATTTCCTTTACCAGGTAGGGTCGAAGCAACAAGCCGCCGTTTACCGCAGCCGCCGTGGCACATGCTAGCTGCATTGCGGTGACTGCAATGCTCTGCCCGAAGCCGATACGCGCAAGGTCGCCGCGAGTTACCGTCGATTGCGACACAAGCAGTCCGCCTTGTTCGCCGTCAAAGTCAATGCCGCTGGGTTTGCCGTACCCGAACGCCGACAGATATTTGTAAAAAGTGTCTTTCCCAAGCGACAGCGCGATGTCGGTAAACACGGGGTTGCAACTGTTTTTGAGAGCGTCGGCAAGGTTTTCGTTACTGTGCTTGCCGTTGGCGTGCTTCGTCCAACAGCTGATTTTACTGCCGTCTATTATGCGCACGCCGGACGAATTGAAAATGTGGTCGGGTCCGAACGCATTTGGGTTGCCTGCCTCATACTCATTCAGGCATGCCGCCGCCGTGAGGATTTTGAAGGTTGACCCCGGCTCGTACACATCTGTAAGCAGGGTGTTTTTGCTGTTTTTCAGCAGCGTCTGCACGTCGTCGCGCGGTAAATTGTTAAGATCAACGCCGGGTTTTGCGCCCATTGCCAGTATTTCGCCGCTGTTGACGTCCATTACAATGCACTTAGTGCTTGCCGCGCCCTGCCTGACGTAAGCCAGTTGCAACACATCCTCGACAATTGACTGCACGCGCATGTCGATGGTCAGGCGCAATGTCATGCCGTCAATTGCAGGCACGTAGGTCATCTCGCCGCCGCTCAACTCTTTGCCGACAAGGTCGGTTTCCGTCAGCACACTGCCGTTTACCCCTTTCAGGTACTTGTCGTAGTAGGCTTCAAGCCCCATCTGACCCGTGCCGTCCGCCGACACGAACCCCAACGTCTGACAAAGCATATCGCCGTAGCCGTACACGCGCTCGCCCTGCTCGGCAAGATACACCCCCGGCAAATCAAGCGCACGCACCTTTTCGGCAAGCGTTTCGTCCATCTGCCGCACAAGGCGCACCTCTGACACGCCCTTTTTGCTTATTTTTGCGTAAACATCGGCTTGCGGCAACCCCAGCACGTCGGCAAGCGCAGCCGATTCCGCCTCGGCGTCGTCAACGGAAGCAGGTCGCGCATACAACGCAAAACCCGTTTTTGTACCTGCCAGCACAACGCCGTTTCGGTCCACGATGTCGCCGCGATACGCCACTATCGGCAAGTCTCTCGTCCATTGGTCGGAGGCTTTGGTCTGAAGTTCCGCACCCCAAACTACTTGTATATACGCCAGACGCAAAAATATGCCACAAAACAAAAAAATTGCCGCCACTAAAAGTGACAGCAATCGTTTTTTGCCTGTTAAGAAGTTTTGCTGCAAATCAGCCTCCGAAAACTCCGCTGAGCCAATCGCACAATGCGTCAAACCAGTTGGATTCGACCTGGAAATTTTGTGCGGGTCTTGTTTCGAGTCTTTGGTAGTAATGCACGTTTGTTTCCGCCGCGTCTACGTAGCCAAGTTCCGTTGCACGCTTAAACAGTTGGTCGCTGTTGGCGTTTTCCGTTTCGATCATTCCGTCAAGGGCAGATGAATCCGAAACGGCTGTGTTGTACGCCGCGTCAAGACCCGAGTAGGTTGCAAACGTAGTTCCGACGGACACCGCGCAAAGCGTAACTGCAAGCACAAGGGCAAGCACTACTGCAACGTAACTTACGGCAATCACCTTTGTTCTGGTGCTTACCTTGCTTCTTACTGCGGTTTGCTCGTCGTTTGCGTAATTACGTTGGTACGCCATGTTGAGCGTTGTCGAGCTGGGCATAACGTCAGGTGTTGTGCCTACAGCCATTTCGCTTGTGGTATCTACATTGCCAAGGCGTTTCTGAATGCTTTCAAGGTTGAATTCGCCCGCGTCCGTCTGCTGTTGAGTTTGTGTGCCGACAGCTGCGGAAGGCATGCCCAAATTAGCGTAGACGTCGTTGCCTGCGCTTTGTCCCTGATTGAAACTCGGATCCTGCGAAAAATACGGATGCATTACGCCTGCGTAAACGTCCGTGTTGTCAACCTGATTGTTTGTCCTGTCGTTTCTGAACATTGTATTCACCACCTTGATGTTTTATGCGTTTCTGCGGCAGTTTTGCCGTCAACGCTTAGCAATTGACGCCCTTTTTCGTCAACGCTTTTCAAAAATTCTTAGTTTTGCGCTTTTACTGCGAGGGTTGTTTTGCTGCTCGCAGTCAGAGGGAAGTATCGGCTTTTTGTTTACAAGTATTCCCTTTGCACGATGTCCGCAAACGCAAACGGGCAACGAGGGTGGACAGATACAGTCGGTAGCAAGGTCGGCAAACGTGTGTTTGACAATCCTGTCCTCCAGGCTGTGAAAGGTAATGACAGCCATCCGTCCGCCGGGGTTAAGGCTGTCCACGGCTTGGCGCAGATAAGCGTCAAGACCGGTCAATTCCTGGTTTACTTCTATGCGCAACGCCTGAAAGGTTCGCTTTGCAGGGTGTCCGCCGTTTTTGCGGCTGGCATATGGTACGCTGCGTTCCACCACGTCCAGCAAATCGCCGCAAAGTGCAAATGACTTTTTGCTGCGGGCGGCAACGATGTTTTTCGCAATAAGTTTTGCAAATTTTTCTTCGCCGTAATCACGTATCACCGCAAAAAGTTGCTGTTCGTCGTAGGTGTTCAGTACGTCCGCCGCGGTTATGCCTTGGCTGTCGTCCATACGCATGTCCAAGGGTGCTTCCGGGTGCATGTAACTGAAACCGCGCTGCGGGTTGTCTATCTGGTAACTGCTTACGCCAAGGTCGGCAAATATGCCGTCAACCTTGTCAATGCCCAGGTTTGCCAGCACTTCGGCAATCTGCTTGAAGTCGCTGTGCGCAAACCGAACATTACCTGCATCGAGGCGCGTTTTGCAAACGTTCAACGCCTCTTCGTCCTTGTCGATACACACCAGCAAGCCTTTGTCGGACAGCCGTTTCAGTATCTCGGCAGAGTGTCCGCCGCCGCCAGCGGTACAGTCGACGTAAATGCCGTCGGGGCGTATATTCAAGCCTTCTATGCACTCATCAAGGAGCACCGATACGTGGTTGAAGTTCATTTGGACATCGCCTTGTGCAAGTTTTTGTAGCGTTCGTCAAAGGCGGCTGCACTGCGATCCTGCTTGTTGCGACGTTCCATGTAGGCTTCCTCGCTCCATATTTCCACCTTGTTGATTGCGCCGACGATACGCACGTCCTTGACGATGTGGCACAGCTCCATCAAATCCTTGTTCAAGATAAAACGTCCTTGCCCGTCCGGTTCCACCAGGTCGCTGTATTCCGAAATGCTACGCAGCCACTCGGCCTGGTCGGGGTCGAAACTGTCCATGTCCTGCAACGCTTGCAGCAGTTTTTGTTCTCCTTCGGCAGGGTAAACGGCAATACATCCGTTAAGACCGGGCATGACGACATATTTGTCGCCCATCTGGTCGCGCAGTTTTGACGGAAGTCGTATTCTGTTTTTGTCGTCCAACGTGTGTTGGAAGTTGCCAAGCAAAAACATATTTGTTGCCTACATTACACCTATTTTAGAGTAAGGATATTGTAGCACAATACCGCTCCACTTTCAACCATTTTGAACCACTTTTTTGAAAAAATTTTCCCCACAGTGCAAAAGCAAACATTTTTATAGCAAAATTGCCGTATCAAAGCAGTTGTTGTATAATTTTTGTCATTGTTTGGGGCGTGCGTTCAGGCGTAAAAAAAAGACAACCGAAGTTGTCTTTATGTTAATCCGTTTCAAGGCGAGTGCAATCAGGCTGCGGCACTGCTTGCCGCATGGTCAGAAGTCACTTACGTACCATCCTTTTTCGTTTTTTTTGACAGGACATTTTTCGCGCAATACCGTCGCTTTCAATCGAAAATCGAGCCGCCATGCGAAACTTACGTCCAAATTGTCGAAAGTTCCGCACGACAAGCAAAAAATAGCCATGACATAGATGCGAATTTTCCGAAACGGGAAAATCCGTTTGATTTTTACTTAAATTTTCCCAAACGGGCAACGTTTGTTGATTTTGTCACTAAGTTTTCCCGAAAGGGAGAATTTACGCAAAATTCGATAATATTTTCAAGAACAGAAAAGCGGTCAGCATTATAAAAAAGTGTCCCTCAAGGTTAGCCTTGAAGGACATTTTTGCTATCAGGTTATTTAACAATTGCATACAGTTCCACAATGGTGAATCCGCGTTTTTTGTTAAATTTCATAATTCCCCCTGATTTGAGCCATGCCGCCCCGAAGAGCCGAAACCCTTCGGGGGCATAGCTGTGTTAAGATTTAAGATTTCTGCGATTTGAAACTATTTTATAGTTTTGGAACCCAAAATGTTTCCAATCGAATCGTAAGCATAAACAATCAGTGAAACACTGCTGTTAATGTATACTCTTTCAGTTGTGTCAAATACCAGGTAAGTATTACCGTCTTTTGCAACAACGGCAAACCCATCAGTGTAATCAGACACAGTTATACCATTGGCTTGAGCAGTTTTCTTATCATATGCTTTGATTGTTGCTACAGAACCGGTAACTGACTTATCAATCGGCAATTCAATGAAATATTTTCTGCCGTTTGAAATATCCCAATAATCTGTATAGTTGTTATTTGTAATAAATGCAACATCTTCATCGGTCCAGGCTCTATTCTGTTTCAGCGTATATGTGTCATAAACATTGAAAGCAAGTTTGTATGACACGTTAGAGTCATCCGTATCGATAACGAAATTGGTTCCGTTTTGTTTTACTGTAAACGTCTTATCTTTCAGATAATTGTCTGCAATAAATGAACCGCCAACGGTCTTTTGATATTGGTCATTAAGTTTGTCGTACTTAGGTGCAAGAGCAACTAGTGCAGTATCACCATATGGACTTCTGATAATGCCGTTATTCTTACAATCCGATACATTAATTACACTGTTAGTTTCGTCAACAGTTGCAATATCAGTTGAGTTACCATACAAGAAACCTACTGAATGTGTTCCGTTTATTGTTCCGTTGTTTACACAATTGATATAGTTTACAGTCGTTTTTGTGTTGAAGCAAGGGCCGGAGCCAACAATGAAACCAGTACATGTACCGGCATTTTGCAAGTTTACATTGTTTGTGATGTTAGAGAATGTATAAACAGGTTCCCCCTCACCTTCCGTATACAAAGCGTCGACAACTACAAAACCGAAGTTTGTTACGTTTACATCGACACGTTTTTCAGTGCTGTTGAAGGTAAGATTGTCAAATGTACCGCCGTAAGCAGTTCCCCAGTCTGCGCAATGTAACAAGTTAACACCGACATTACTCATAACAATATTCATGTTCTTAAACGTAACATGACCACTTGTTTGGTAAACATCGAACAGGCTTGCCCAATTAGCGTTCGGCAAATCGGCAACGATTGAATAATTTTGTCCGTCGTATTCACCTGCGAAATATGGACCTGCATACTTTTTAGAAACGGTAATATCAGCAGCCTGCTTGAAATAGTACGCTTTTCCGGTAGCCATTTCACTTGCAAGGGTATTGATATTAGCGAAGTGTGTTCCCGTAGTAATAACAAACGGGCTTTTTTCAGTACCAAGACCACCTGCGAAATTGTCGTTAGTTACTACAACTTCTTCAACCTGAGATTCAGCAGGAACGGTTGTGGATGCCGCAACGTCCTTTTTAGCAACTTCGGTAGTAGGTGCGACAACAGCAACTGTTGCACCGCTCTTAACTTCAACTTTAACGTCGCCTTCCTTTTCGGAAGCAACAAGAATTGTGTTTACTACTGCTGTGGGCGCAAGTTCAACTCTACCTTTTGTTACTTCGATATTACCTACAACTTCACCCTTTTCATGGTAAGAGTTAGCGGCAACAGCCGTAATAACAACCTTGTCAGCCTTTTCATAGTGAGTAACGGTATCGTTGGGCGCATTAACGGTCAATGTGCCACCATTCGTGCGAATTGTAACGTTCTTTGCAGAAGCAGCGTTTACATAGTTAACAGTGCCAATTTTTGCTTCACCGGCATCAAAACCGGTTGCAACTTCAACCGCAGCTACATCGCCACCGTACCAGTAGTGAGAGTAATTGTCTTTAAGGTCGTCGGTGGTTTTAGCAACTGCCCACAGGTTGATTGCATTGTCGGTAAACTTGTCAACGTTGGGTGCGGAAACCTTTTCACCGCTCTTGGTTACAAACAAGAATGTGTTATATTCGCTATCCCACAAAATCTTGTTGCCTGTCTTTGCATATGTTTCGTCAAGTTTTGCTACGTTGATACCAACGTTTGTTTCAACCGCTTCAAGTGCAGACTGCATTGTGGCAGGTTTGGTTGTTGTCATTGCAAGACCCTTGTTAAGCGTGTTGACGACTACTTTTGCTTCGGCGTCCTTACCTTGTTGAATAAGTCCGCTGAACACGGGGATAAGTACTGCGGCAAGTACCGCAATTACGGCAATTACGATGATAAGTTCGACAATCGTAAAGCCACGTTTTTTATTTGTAAATTTCATAGTTTTTTTTCCCTCTATCAATTTTTTTGTTGTGTTTTGTCCGTCGCCGATTGGCGACCCGGTTTGTGTGCCTTGCGGCACGTTGTGGCGTTTGCCGCCACGACTGACACACGCGTACTTTGACCGGGCAATATTGATTTGCAAGTTGCGACAAATTTACAATGTACCCTTCCGGGGGACTCTTCGACTAACGCTCGGAATGACACTGTTACACAGCGCCACAAATGACGTCAGTCTGTTTGCCCTGTCGGATTTACTTTTGAATTGAACATTGCTGCGACGGGCAGTCTGTTGTCAACCCGTGCGGGCGCGGTGCCGGTATTTCCGTATTTCGACAGCACAAAAGGCACTACGCTTCCCGCAGCGAGTGCTGATTGCGGTCGACGAAAACCGACCTAACACAATATGGATTGATTAAGGTAGCAAAGTTTACGCAACACGGGCAATGTTGTATTTACCCGCGCTTGCGGCGCATATTCGGGGCGTTTTGCCCGTTTGCGAGGCTTGCGAGCCTGCAAGTAATGTATTACTTCGCAGGTGAACGCCGCCGTGACAAGAGCAAATTGCAACGTAAGCACCAGTTGGATGATTACGATAGGCAACAGCAGCTCCGTTTCGCCGAAGCACATTGCGGAAAGCAAAATTTCGTAGGCGTTTTCGCCGAGAAGGCGCATTGCCGCTTGCGAAATGAACTCCACACCGCTGCAAAACAGCACAAACACCGACATTACCGAAAACATTACAATATGGGAAATAAGCGCAACGCTAAGACGTTTGCGGTCCAGAATGACGGCTACAGCTATGTTGACAATAAAATACACTGCAAGAAATGTCATTTTGCCTGACTTACCCCCTCTTGTAATATTCGGCAAAAGTATGGCGCTGAAAACGCTTTTGTTTGTGCGTGGCAAGCATTGTGTGCGCCAATTGACGCGGACAAACACACTGCCATGGCAAGCGAACAAGCCGACGCCGCGACCACAGCCGCAACGACTTTTGCACCGCTAAACTTCACCGTATACATTATACTACCGAAACAGTAGGTTTTGTCAAGCATTTTGCAATAATTGGTGATAATATCACAGGCAATTTTGCAATTTTTATTAGTTTACTAAATAAATAGAGTATATTTTAAGAACCTTAATAATACAGGGCGGACGAGCGAATGATAAGAATTGGATTAACCACGTTGCTACTACAACATCGCAATGGAAATATTTTAACGATATTTTACGTAGCACTATGGTATACTTCAACATTAAAAAAACGCCCTTGACCATGAGGGGTGGGCGGTCGGGGTAGCGGCGCTGTGGGGGCACTACCTAAAGTGCTGACGTCGAGAATGGCAATAGATTGTTACTGCTATTTCGTCATTGCAACAAATAGCTTTAGACGATAGGAACCCTTTCGGGGGATTGGCACCCGAGCGTGCACGATTACAAAAACACATCATTTACTTGATTGTTTTCAATCGGCTTCTCGCAATGACATAATTTGAAATAAGCACGATATAGCCTGCTTTCTTACTACGTCCGCCGAAGTTAGTACACTTGAAGTTGGCAAAACGGTTGCAAAGCGTTAGTAAGCACTGACAGGGGTGGCGAGGTGTTGCCAA
>DPQS01000076.1:17267-17875 GCA_003537755.1 Clostridiales bacterium
TTCCTCGGCAGGACCCCTTACACTAACTAACTTACTTCGGCGCCCTTTTGGCACGATTTTCCTTACCGTGCATTCCACTCATTTCCGTGCACCAATTCCGCCAAACGCAACTCATTTCAACACAGCTACCGTGTTTTCCGCATTACTCGCCGTCGTCGCAAATAAAAGTCAACTTGTTGCCCACCAGATCGCAACTCGTCAGAAAAAACTCGATGCCGAAACGCCGCATGTGCAACGTCGCCCGACAATCCTTGCCGTGCAGATGCCCGTACACTACCGTCGGCACGTCCGCAGCCACAAGTTGCCGCACAAAGTCGCTTTCCTCGTAACGTCCGTTGAATGGCGGATAGTGCATGATCGCCACCACCTTGTCACCCTCCTTACGCATGCGCTGCATTGCCGCAAGGGACAACTTCAACCGCTCCGTTTCGCGCAGGTAGATTTTTTTGTCGTCGGCGGACAGATTGTCACCGTCGGGGCAAACCCAACCGCGCGTACCGCAAACAAGCACGTTGCCGAAGCGGAAACAGTCGTTTTGAAGGGCGTAAAAGCCTTCGGGCAGTGCCTGACGAACCTGCGACAGCGTGTTCCACCAGTAGTCGTGATTG
>DPQS01000076.1:18023-18575 GCA_003537755.1 Clostridiales bacterium
GTTCCACCAGTAGTCGTGATTGCCGCGAAGTATAATTTTTTTGCCGGGAAGGGGCGCAACCACGGCAAAGTCCTGCATGGCTTCCTCAAGGCGCATTCCCCACGAAAAATCGCCCGGCAACAACACAAGGTCGTCGGGCTGAACTTTTGCGCGCCAATCGTCGCAAATCTGCTCAAAATAATTGTCCCACTGCGTGCCGAACACGTTCATCGGCTTGGGGCAAGCCGTGCTGAGGTGCAGGTCGCTGATTGCATAAACTTTCATACCGCAATTTTACCACACAAACGGACGTTTGACAAGTTTTTGCAAAAATTTATAGTTGCGGGCAAACGGAAGCCGTGGCGTTGCGGGGCTGCGTTCAAACTGCCGCACGGCAAACCGCCACGCAACAAGATACGTCATTTTACACCGCTTTTATTCGCGCAAGTACCGCTTTTTGTGCGCCTTTGTAACGAAATTTTGCATACGTATTAAAAATTTTACGATTTTTCACGCATACGACGCCGGCGGCAGACAGGCTCGTCGCCGACCAGCGGATTGACGTTGCACACA
>DPQS01000076.1:18722-19052 GCA_003537755.1 Clostridiales bacterium
CCAGCGGATTGACGTTGCACACAGGGCAAATCTGCGGTTCGGCTTCCTCATCGAATATACTTTTTACGCCGCGCAGCTCGTCGATACAAACCTTGCAGTACTCGTCGGTTTGTGAAATCCAGTTCAAGCCGCACCGCGGACACTTGCGATACTTCATTTTGTGCTCCACGGTAGACTATGACAAAACGCCGCAAAGTGACACTGTTTGTTTTAGTTACGTGGGGGGGGCGATTGGGGTTGCTTGCATCCGCAAAAACAGATTTGATAGAAAAACAACATTCATTTTTCCACTACAAATAAAGAACACCTTTGACCATGAGGGGTGGGCGG
>DPQS01000069.1:0-20426 GCA_003537755.1 Clostridiales bacterium
TTATTTCGGGTGATAGCGAGCGAGGGCGTACTGGATGTACACTGAGCGAACGTCCACCCGAAAGAATGAGAAAGGACATTACCAAGGTTGTTAGTGATGGCTAAATTAACCCTAGCTAACCGATCTTTTTTGCCCGACCGTTGGTTAGTATTTGCAATAGGTACGAAATTATTTGTTGTAACGTGAAAAAATCGCAATCGAGGTTTTTATGTAGCTGCAAGCCGCTCAATACATTTTGCGGCATTGCTTTGTCTGCGAAAGTTCTTCAAAAGTGTAATTTGTAACAAATAATCTTGTTTTTCGACGTTTTGCAGGTGATACAATGAAAAAAATGCGAAACCGAGGTGAAACATATGGACCAAGTCATGCCGATAATTGCGATTTGCGCCGTAGGGCTGTGTGCCGCCGTCGGGTATTTGTTGTTTGTTGCAGTCAATGCATTGCGTAAAAGGTTTGGCAAACACGGCAATGTAATTGAGATAGACGACGACACTTTGGTGGTGGATTTGCGTGAGTATCGCCGAAAAAAACGCAGACCTTGACAAGCGGCGTAAGGTATGGTACAATAGCTTTATCGGTTGCATTGACAGACAAAACTTACCGCTTGATGCGCAACGTCGCATTGAAGAACAAATTAGTTGCCCTGATTGAAAGTCCGACGCAGCTCGGTTAAGTTTTGTCGCACAGTCGCGCGGCACTTTACAAGTGTAAAAGCAATGCCATAGCGGCAGTCTGTGACCGAAAAGAAAACCCGAAAACGGAGGTTACTATGGACAAAAAAATTCTGGCAGGTATGATTGACCACACCTTGCTTAAACCTGCAAAGAAGAGCCAACTCGACGCGCTTTGCAATGAAGCAATTCAATACGGCTTCGCTTCGGTTTGCGTAAACCCCTGCAACGTAAAGTACTGCGCAAAACTGCTTGACGGCACAAACGTGAAAGTTTGCACCGTAATCGGCTTCCCCCTTGGTGAAAACACCGTGCCAGTAAAGGTTTTTGAAACCAAAAACGCTATCAAAAACGGCGCAACGGAAATCGACATGGTTATCAACCAATCCTGGGCGAAAACGGGCAACTGGAGCAAAGTCGAAAAGGAAATTGCCGCCGTCAAAAAGGCTTGCGGAGACATTACTCTTAAAGTTATTCTGGAAACATGCAACCTTACCGACAAACAACTTGTTGCGGCTTGCAATGCGGCGGTTGAAGCAGGCGCACAGTTTGTAAAGACAAGCACGGGCTTCGGCACGGGCGGCGCAACTGTCGAGGACGTAAAAGTGATGGCAGACATCGTTCATCCGCACGGACTTAAGGTCAAGGCAAGCGGAGGCATTCACACCTACGAAGAAGCCGTAGCGATGGTTGAAGCAGGTGCCGATCGTATCGGCGCAAGCGCGGGAGTACAAATCTGCGGAAAATAAAGTTTACAAAATTGCTGTGTTTGTTGTAATTTTCAAACAATTTAACAAAATACTTGCGTATCGCAGAGCAATGTGATACAATTGAGTCACAACAAAATTCTTTGGGGCGTGGTGCAATTCCACACCGATAGTTACAGCCTATGAACATGCGCCGCTTGCGGTGCGTGCCGAACGGGTGAAATTCCCGTGCCGACGGTACAGTCCGGATGAGAAAAGAAATTTTTTGTCAGGGTTAGTTTAGCCACAACTAACAACCTTATGCAATTTTTCGCCCCGAATTTTCGGGGCGTTTTTTTTGTGCCCGAAAGTTCCGGTCTGCCTGCGTGCGACCGATGAACAAAAGGAAGGTTTTATGGAAAACGAACAAAACAAAACTTTGCAAAACAGCAATGAAACAGAAGTTGAGCAAGATGTCGGACAAATGACCGACGGTAACGAAAAAAACGATACGTATGCAAAAATCGATGACAAAAGCGACGAAAATAAGCAGAAAAAGGAAAGAAACGACAGAAGTTTTTCTGTGTCGCTGATTGCAAAACTGGCGATACTTTCGGCAATGGCGGTAGTGCTGTTGTACATCGAATTTCCGCTGCTGCCTGCAACGCCCTGGCTTAAACTTAACGTTTCCGATGTGCCAACGCTGCTTGCTTCGTTTATGTTCGGACCGATTTCGGGAATAGTGGTCAACGGCGTAAAAGTGGGCGTCTGTCTGCTTATCCGTGGGACTTCGACGGCGTTTGTCGGCGACCTGAGCAACCTTGTCAGCGGCACTTTGTATGCCCTCGTTGCAGGTATCATTTATATGTTGCACCGCAACAAAAAAGGCGCAATTGTCGCGCTTGCGGTAAGCAGTGTAACTTTTTGCGTTGCCATGTGGGTGTGCAATCAGTTTTTCCTGTTGCCGCTGTTTGGTATGAGCGATCCTGCAGTGCTGTATCCCGCGCTGTGGTGGACGTTGCTGTTCAACGTAATCAAGACGACGATTACCTGTCTTATCACATTCTTTTTGTACAAGGGTACGCACCGTTTGTTTGCCAAATTCTGATTACCGCACGGAACGGAACATGATGGTGTAAAAGTTAGCATGATTGACGTGTGACATGACGTGTAAAATGAAAACAAGTGACGTCAAAACTGCTTTTACCCACACTGCAGCGGCTTGCAACTTGACGAGTAAAGCTAAAGTCATGCGCCTTATTGCGTAAAAATGCGTATTAAGGCGCAATTTTGTTGCCTTTTTGCGGCATACGGTAGTATAATTAACTGGACAGTGAGTGTAGTTTAACGAATAATCAGTCGCCGTCACAAGCCGAGGCTTGACCACTATTTTTATTTACAATCACAAATAGTTTATGGCTGTAACTCCAATTGTGCACGCTCCGGTGCCAAAAATTATTAGTGATGGCGAATGGAACCGCTGAAGTTAGTTTGCTGTCGGCGGCGAGAAGTTGACCGCAGAAGCATTTGAAAGATGAAAACATACTTATCGCATTCCGTTGAGGAAACAAAACAAATAGCAAAAGACCTGGCGACAACCCTTAAAGGTGGTGAAACGTTGCTTCTTGAGGGTGACCTTGGCGCAGGCAAAACGCACTTCGCAAAGGGACTTGCCGAGGGACTGGGCATTGACGAACTTGTCACCAGCCCGACTTTTACGTTGCACAACATTTACGAGGGCGGCAGACTTACGCTCAATCACTTCGACTTTTACCGTGTGGACAACCCCGAGGACGTGGAAATGCTTGGCCTTACCGACTACTTCAGTACGCCCGACGGCGTTGCGGCGATCGAATGGAGCGCAAACGTAAAGTCGCTGCTTCCAAGGCACACGCGCACCGTAACCATTACCTGTGGACAGGGCGGCGAATGCGACAACATGCGAAAAATTACAATCGACGACTGAGCTTAAATGACATTGTGACGTTTACGACACCTTCGACCCCCAAAATACGAGGAAAAATGAAAGTACTTGCAATAGACACGACTACCAAAGACATGATGGTGGCAGTGATTACGGAAAACGAAATTTTTGACGCGTCAGCGTTGAACCTGGGTACGCATCACAGCGAAATGTTGTGCGGCGCGGTTGCCGACGTCCTTAAAAAGGCAAATGTAACGTTTGCCGATCTTGATGCCTACGCATGCGCAATCGGACCGGGAAGTTTTACGGGGATTCGCATCGGAGTTTCCACTGTAAAGGGTTATGCGACTGCCTGCCCGAAACGGTACATTGCCGTCAACTGTCTGCAAGCAATAGGTGAAAGCAACAAACTCGGCGCGACGGGCGCAGGCTTTATCGACGCAGGCAACGGCTACTACTATGCCGACTTCGCAAACGGCGTTGAGCCCTGCCTTGTTTCGTACGAATTTGCCGACGAACACAAAAACGTCCCGGTTGCCGCGCTTGCAAACGAGTACTTTGACGGCTTTGTAAATATAGTGCGCAAACGCTTTGCCGAAGCAGCTTTCGATGAGGAACTTACGCCGCTGTACATACGCAAAAGCCAGGCGGAGGAACGCAGATGATAGAAAAACTTAGTTACACGATGCCGACGGTATTTCAACTTGCGGACATTGAAAAGGCATGTTTCGGACGTGACGCGTGGAGTATTGCAGCGCTTCGCGGCGAGTTTAGCAACAATTACTCGCACATGTTCGGTGAAGTGGATGGCGGCAAAATCGTAGGCTATGTGTGCGTGCGCGTTATGTATGAAGAAGCGCAGGTGTGCAACATTGCCGTGCTGGAAAGTTACCGCCGCCGAGGGATAGCCTCGTCACTGATTGCCGAAATGGAACGATTTGCTGCGGAAAACGGCTGTCTGCGTTCGGAACTGGAAGTGAACACTGCCAACGAAGCCGCCGTAAAACTGTACGAAAAGTGCGGGTACAAGGCTGTCGGCGTACGCAAAAACTTTTATCGCAAGTCGCGCTTTCCTTCGTGCGACGCTTACACAATGGTAAAGGTGCTTGCCGAAGGCGGCGAATTGCCCGAAGAATAGAGTTTGCAACGCGCCGTGCGGGTCAGTTGCTTTTTGCCGAAGTCATAAGTTGCTTCAACGTTTCGACGTGCAGTTGTTCGTCCAGTATTATGCGTTCGACAAGCGCTTCAACCTGTTCGTTGCGCATTACCATAAGCATCTTTTTGTACTCGGCAATGGCGTTGAGCTCGCTTTTGAGGTCGTCCATCAACATTTTTTGAATGTTGGTGCTTTGCGAAACACACCCTGAATTGTACGGCACATTGCCGCCCGGGCGTTGCGTAACAGTTGGCGTTACCCCGAGTTTGTACATGGTTGTGCCAAGCAGCTTAAAGTGGTGCATTTCCGTCATCGATATGCCCATCAGTATTTCGGCGGTCTGTTCGTCGGCGGTTTGCAGCAGAAAGTTCTGGTAGGCGTACTGCAAGACGGCAGTCAGTTCGCCGTTTACCGTCGCGTATGCAAAAGACAATATTTGTCCTGTACGCACGTCGGCTACAAGGTTGTCAAGCATGGGATAAGGCAGGTCGCAGGCAATTGGTTTCACGTTGTACTCCGATTTGTTTCCAGTGTATGCCGTATTGCCGTCAAGTGTTACGAAAGCGGCGTTTGTAGGTAATGAAATCCAAATCGTTTTCACCCAGCAGCATAAAGGCTGTTTTTTTTATTTGTTTATTTGCCGAAAGTTTCTTATCTGAAAAATTTCCGGTTAAAATTTCAGAAAAGTGACAAAATTCTTAAAAACAGCATACAGTGATGTATGTCCACAATATCCGTTACCATTATTTGCAAAAATGAACAAGAAAATTTGAAAAGGCTTTTCCCGTGCCTTGGATTTGCCGATGAAGTGGTGTTTGTCGACACAGGTTCGACTGACGACAGTGTGGAAACCGCAGCCTCTTTCGGCGCAAAAATATATGCGTTCGAGTGGTGCGACGACTTTGCGAAAGCACGGAATTTTGCGATAAGCAAGGCAAGTTGCGACTACATTATGTGGGTTGATTGCGACGATATTTTAAGCATACGTACACAAAATTTAATTACCGAATGGAAGAAAAACCCTGTCCACAGTTGTGCGGATTTTTACTACATGAAGTATGTAGTCGGCGACAAATTCAAGACGGCGTTCTGGCGTGAACGACTTGTGCAAAATTGCGACAAATGCAGGTTTGTCGGGTTTATTCACGAAGTTATTCCGCCCTTCGGTCAAAAGCGAACGTTTGACGGCGAAGTGATTCACGTGAGTAATGCCGACCATTCCGCAAGAAACCTTGCGATGTATCGTAAGGCGCAAACGAGAGGTAAACGTTTTACGGCAAGAGACAAGTATTACTTTGCGCGTACATTGTATGATTGCGGTTTGTGCGACGAAGCAATGGCGCAGTTTGACTGCGCATCACGCTGCCGCTCGTTGTCATTGACGGAAGTAGTTGACTGCAAAATGCACATTGCAAAAATGCGACTTAACTTGGGTGAAAACAGACGTGCGCTTGACTTTGCTTTGTCTGCCGTTCGCCTTTTGCCGCCGTCGCCCGAAGTGTGCTGCGTTGTCGGCGATTGCTTTAGGCAATGTCAACAAATGACTACTGCCGCCGGTTGGTATCTCTTGGCAACGCGCGCGGAATACAGCGGCGGTTTTGCCTACGATTACTACCGCCGTTACTATCCGTACATGCGCCTTTCGGAAGTTTTTTCCTTTCTCGGTGACGACGGTCAATCGGCGTATTACGCCAATTGCGCCGACCTGTATGTGGAAAAGCGGTAATTGCATGGGAAAAACACTTTTTTTCAAAAAAGGTTTTCCCCACAAATGCCGTTTTCAAATTAAAAATCACACGCTCAATCTTAAAATTTTGTTTTCAAATTTTTCGTTCCATAGTTAAAATTTATGATGTCTTTATTTTTGTCAATGTCGTTACGGCGGGTTTTTGATTGACAAAAGTTGACGACAATCTTTATAATAATATTCGTGAAAGTTTGGCGGTTTGCGCAAAGCCTTGGAAGCTGTGCAAAGCGTCGGGCAACCCTTTTAACTCTGCGGACATGAATCCGCTGTAATACAAAGGACAACATATGCACTTTTTCAGTTTATTATCAATGGTAACCGACGTGTCTTCGGTGCTTATTTCGCTGGTGGAACTTCTCGGCGGTCTGGGCGCATTCCTTATCGCTGTCAAAATCATGTCCGACACGATGAATCGCCTTACCAACGTAGGTTTGCGCAAGCTGTTCCAACGCCTTGACAACAAGCGTTTTCTCGGTGTAGGGCTCGGCGCGCTGACGTCCGCGGTACTGCACAGTTCGGCAATCACCACGGTAATGGTAGTAGGTTTCGTCAACAGCGGCGTAATGGCCCTTGCCGAAGCGGTAACCATTATCATGGGCGCAAACATCGGTACGACGTTTACCGCGCTGGTGGCGGCGCTGGGTACCAGTTTCGACTTTATGGCATATGCAACGGTGCTGACTCTTGTCGGCATGATGATGTGCAGCATTGCCAAAAAGGACAAATGGCGCAACGTCGGCTACATGGTTGCAGGCTTGGGACTTATATTCGTGTCATTGCAATTTATGCAGGCAGCGGTCGAGCCTATCAAACAAAGCGAAGAAGTGCGAAACTTTGTGGCAAGCGTAACAAATCCGTTTCTGATGTTGCTTGTCGGTATGGCGCTGACATTCGTTTTGCAATCCAGTACCGCGCTGACAACAATACTTATCAGCATGGCGGACGTGTTCTGCGTGTCACTTGGCGGCAATCCGTCTATCACAAACGCGGTGTTGTTTATCATTCTCGGCAGCAACATCGGTACATGCTTTACTACAATCATTGCTTCCGTCGGTGCAAACACCAATGCAAAACGAGCGGCGTTTCTGCACCTGCTGTTCAACGTGCTCGGTTCGGTGCTGTTCTTTATTCTGCTTGCACTCTGGCCGGACTTTTCGACTGTCACGCTCGGTTCGTGGCTGCCAGGCAAACCCGCACTGCAAATCGCCGTGTTCCATACAATTTTCAACACGAGCTGCACGCTGATTTTTTTGCCTTTCTGCAATCTGCTGGTCAAAATCGCTCAACTGGTGGTGCCGGACAAAACCGACAACAAGGCGCGCACGACGTTGTATATCGACGAACGTTTTCTTCCAACGCCAAGTATCGCGCTGTATCAGGCTAAAAAGGAAGCCAAGCACGTCGGCGACCTTGTAATGGAAACCTGCGATGTGGCAATAGAGGCCTTTCTGAAGTCCGACGCCGAAGCGGAAAAAACCGTCACGGAAAACCTTGAACAAATCGCCGAACTCAACCAGAAAGTCGTCAGATATCTTGTCAATATTTCTGCAAACACGTCAACAACAATGCACAGCGAAGGTAGCATTTCCAGCATGTACTACGTGCTTGGCGACATAATGCGTATCGGTGACCTGTCAACCAACATCTGCAAATATACACGCAAAGTCGCGGACGGACAAATTACCTTTACTTACATCGTGTACGGCGAGGTTAAGGAAATGTACGACAAAGTGCGCGACATGTACGACGTTGCAATGGACTGCTTCCTGACAAAGGACGAGAGCAAACTTGCCGACGTCGAGCGTGCCGAGGAAGAAGTAGACCGCACGCGTAAACAACTTGTGGCAAAGCACTTCGAACGTCTTAACAAGGGTGAATGCAACCCCGAAAGCAACGGTGTGTTTGTAAACCTTGTTGGCAACATCGAACGTATGGCAGACCACCTTACGTTTATTGCGGAAAGTATCAACAAACGCCCCGGCGACGACAAGTAATCGCGTTGCGGCGCGAAAGCGTGGTTTGGCAAACTGCGTAAACGACGTTTTTTTTGCACAAGTCGTCAAACAATGTGCAAAAAAGGTACAAATATATCTGATTACCTCATCTCGGGTTGCCTTTTTGTGAAAATTGTTGTATAATAAGAAACGTAAAAAAGGTAGCGGCGGAAACCGAAGCCCTTGCTGTTTGTCGGCGCACTCAACAGCGCAAACGACTAATCAAACCCGAAAAAAGCGCACGGAGGCAACAGGAATTTGCGGCTCGGCGCGAGGTAACAAACACGGCAGTATCGCAGGCTCGCCCGTCAAGGTCGGACGGCTTGCGGCAATGAAAATATAATCAGGCAGTTGCCTGAACAAGGAGCGTTCATCATGAACAAAATGACAATCAGAGATGTAGACGTAAAAGGCAAAAAATGTCTTGTCCGCGTGGACTTTAACGTGCCCATGAAGGACGGCGTCATCACCGACGAAAACCGTATTAACGGTGCACTTCCCACAATCAAGTATCTGATGGAGCACGGTGCAAAGGTTATTCTGTGCAGCCACCTCGGCAAGCCTCACAACATTTACACGCCCAATTTCAAACTTAACAAAAAGGAAAAGGCTGCTCTCGAAGCGCTGCCCGAAACGGAACGCGCCGCAGCCGAAGCGGAAATGCGCGCAAAGGCACTTAAAGGTGACGCCAAGAAGTTCAGCCTTAAACCCGTTGCCGACCGCCTCAACCAACTGCTTGACGGCAAAGTGACGTTTGCTACCGACATTGTAGGCGAGGACGCTTGCGCCAAGGTTGCCGCTATGAAAGACGGCGACGTAGTGCTGCTTGAAAACACCCGTTTCGACGCAGGCGAAGAAGGCCGCGACCTTGAATTTTGCAAAAAGTTGGCTGCTTTTGCCGACATCTACGTAAACGACGCATTCGGTACGGCTCACCGCAGCCACGCAAGTACCGCTGCAATCGTTGAATACGGTCTTGTCAAGACGGCTGTCTGCGGATTCCTTATCGAAAAGGAACTGTCCGTAATGGCTGACGCGCTGGAACACCCCGTGCACCCGTTCGTTGCTATTCTTGGCGGCGCAAAGGTTGCCGACAAACTTAACGTAATCAACAACCTGCTTGAAAAGTGCGACACGCTGATTATCGGCGGTGGTATGGCGTACACATTCCTTAAGGCTAAGGGATACGAAGTGGGCAAATCATTGCTTGACGAAGAAAAAATCGACTACTGCAATCAAATGATGGCTAAGGCGAAAGCCGAAGGCAAAAAATTGCTGTTGCCCATTGACTGCGTTACTATTGCCGAGTTCCCCAACCCCATTGACGCGCCTATCGAAACTGTTGTTGTAGACGCGGACAAGATTCCTGCCGATCGCGAAAGCGCAGACATCGGACCCAAGACGAGAGAACTTTACGCCGAAGCAATCAAGAGCGCAAAGACGGTAATCTGGAACGGCCCCATGGGTATTTTTGAAAACCCGACCCTCGCGCAAGGTACATTCGCGGTTGCCAAAGCAATGGCAGAAAGCGACGCTACTACCATTATCGGCGGTGGCGACAGCGCAGCGGCAGTGGCGCAACTGGGATTCGCCGACAAGATGTCTCACGTCAGCACAGGCGGCGGCGCAAGTCTGGAATTGTTTGAAGGGAAGGTTTTGCCCGGTATTGCCTGCCTTAACGATAAATAACAAGGGCGTATATCGGCGCGCATGACGGCTACGTGTCGTCAGTCGCTCGGTCGTGTACGCTTAGTACACTCGCATCGCGACGTGCCGCCCTGTTGCCGTCCTTCACACCAATCTCCGCCCTTGTTGTTTTATGGCGTGGATAGTGTTGAAAGTCCTCGCTTTCAAGATAGAGTTTCACACCAATCTACGCCCTTGTTGTTTTGTGGTGGGGATGGTGTTGAAAGTGTCCCTGCCCGAAAGTTTTTGGAAAGGGGCGCAGGGAAAACACTTTTGTCAAAAAGGTTTGCCCCGCAGGCAAATGCTCAAATTAAACAAAATACGTAAATCATACCAAAAGAAGGTTTTCACATGAAAAACAAGATTATTGCGGGTAACTGGAAAATGAACAAAACCCGTAAGGAAACGGAACAACTGATTACCGAACTTGTACCCCTGGTCAAGGATACAAACAACACCGTCATTATCTGCGTGCCTTACACCGACCTTGACGTTGCCGTGCGCCTGACAAAGGGCACAAACATTCACGTCGGTGCGGAAAATTGCCACTGGAAGGAAAGCGGTGCGTTTACGGGCGAAGTCGCCCCGTCCATGCTGACGGAACTGGGCGTGGAATACGTCGTAATCGGTCACAGCGAACGTCGCACTTACTTCGGCGAAACGGACGCAACTGTACTTGCTCGTACCAAGGCTGCGCTTGCCGCAGGTCTTAAACCGATTGTTTGTATCGGCGAAACGCTGGAAGAGCGCAACGGCGGCAACATGGAAAAGGTACTTTCCCGTCAGGTGCTTGAAGGCTTTGCCGACATCACGGCAGATGAACTGGCAAACATCATCGTCGCTTACGAACCCGTTTGGGCAATCGGTACCGGCGTAACAGCCACCGACGAACAGGCAAACGATGCAATCGGATACGTCAGAAGCGTATTTGAAGGCAAGTACGGCAAGGAAGTTGCCGACAAACTGTACATTCAGTACGGCGGCAGCATGAACGACAAAAATGCCGAAGGTTTGCTCAACATGCCGCAAATCGACGGCGGTCTTATCGGCGGCGCAAGCCTTGTTGCAACCAAGTTTGCTGCAGTGGTGCACGCCCACAAATAAGGCGTAAATGTAATCGAATTTTGCATACGTATGCGATTTTTGATTACCAAAATTGTTATTTTGGTACAGGCGGCGACAGACAGCGAGTTGCCGCTTTGTGCCGCTAATGTGTGATGCTTGCGGTTTTGTCAACAGGCATCTCAACAATACAAGAGGTTTTTTTATGGACAAAAAAATTACTGCATTGGTAATCATGGACGGCTACGGTCTGTCCAAGCAAGCAAAAGGCAACGCAGTCGGTGTGGAATGCAGCCCCTACGTACATTACCTTATGACCAACTATCCCACGACAACGCTTGATGCAAGCGGTCTTGCCGTAGGTCTGCCCGAAGGTCAGATGGGCAACAGCGAAGTAGGTCACCTCAACATGGGTGCGGGTCGCGTTGTCTATCAGGAACTTACCCGTATCACCAAGAGCATTGCCGACGGCGACTTCTTCACCAATCCCGCTTTTCTGGGCGCGGTGGAATACGTCAAAAAGAACAACGGCAAGTTGCACATTATGGGTCTTATGAGTAACGGCGGCGTTCACAGTCACATCAATCACTGCAAAGCACTGCTTGACTTTGCCAAGCAACAGGGTCTGGACAATGCCTACGTGCATTGTTTCATGGACGGTCGCGACGTGTCGCCTACAAGCGGCGCAGGTTTCGTTGCCGAACTTCAGACAAAAATGGACGAAATTTCCTTCGGTAAAATCGCAACGGTCATCGGTCGTTACTACGCAATGGACCGCGACAATCGTTGGGATCGCGAAGAAAAGGCATATGACGCGCTTGCGCTCGGTCGCGGTGTAAACAGTGCGGAAAACGCAGTCGACGCGCTTAACAAAAGTTACGCCGACGGCGTTACGGACGAATTTGTGCTGCCTACCGTGATTACGGAAAACGGCAAACCCGTTGCCACAATCGAAAACGGAGACGCCGTAATCTTCTTCAACTTCCGTCCCGACCGCGCTCGCGAAATTACGCGTGCGTTTACTCAACCAGGCTTTGACGGCTTCGACCTCAAGGGCAAAAACCGCAAGGTTCATTGGGTGTGCATGACCCAGTACGACGAAAAGTTTGTCAATGTGGACATTGCTTACCGTCCCGAAACGCTTGTCAACACCCTTGGCGAGTATCTTGCAAAGTGCAACAAAACGCAACTGCGTATTGCCGAAACGGAAAAATACGCACACGTAACTTTCTTCTTCAACGGCGGCGTTGAAGCCCCCAACGAAGGCGAAACGCGTATCCTTGTTCCGTCGCCCAAAGTTGCAACATACGACCTGCAACCGGAAATGTCCGCTAACGAAGTTTGCAGCCGCGCCGTTGCCGAAATTGAAAAGGGCAAGTACGACGTGATGATCCTCAACTACGCAAACTGCGACATGGTGGGACACACCGGCGTCATCCCTGCTGCGGAAAAGGCTGTCGCAACGGTGGACGAGTGCGTGCGCAAGGTTGTTGAAGCAATTTTGCAAAACGGCGGTCGCGTGTTTGTAACAGCAGACCACGGCAACGCCGAAAAAATGCTTGACGAAAACGGCAAACCGTTTACGGCGCATACAACAAACAAAGTGCCGTTCATCATGGTGGACGAGGCTGCTCGCGGCAACGTAACGTTACACCCCGGTGCGCTTTGCGACATTGCGCCCACAATGCTTTACTCGATGGGTATGGAAATTCCTGCCGAAATGACGGGAAAACCGCTTATTGACGAAAAGTAAACTTGCTTTTTAGCAAAAATAAGTTGCAAAATGTGTAGCGGTGTGCTATACTACTAAAGCATAAAATAGGTTGAAGGGGCGATTTGTGCACTTTTTCGACCAATGACGGAGGTTTCAAGGTGCTTAATCTTTTATCTTTTGCGGCTAGTTCGGCTGCTTACGTAGTGTTGGTTGTCAGAATCGTCCTTGCAGTATTGGCACTTGTCGCTGCAGGTTTCATCACATTTGTCGTAATGAAACAATCGGGCAACACCGACGGTATGGAAGCAATGACCGGATCATACAAGCAATCGGATGATTTGGACGACAGCAACGGAAAAAACACGGGCTCTCGTAAGGAAGCAAAACTTAAGTTTTGGACTTACATTGCCGCAGGCGTGCTTGCCGTATGCTGCATTGCAATGTTGATTTTGGCTGCATTCGTGGCTTAACAACAATCAAACCAAACAAAAGAAGGCGATTGACTTATGCAATCGCCTTTTATGTTGCAATTTTTCGGCAAACGGTGATAACGGACATGGGAGCCTGTATGTAGTTTATTTTCTGAATAATGCAAAATAAACTAACCATATTAAAACCAAAAACCTTAAAAGTAGCAGGGTAATTAAATTATAATGAATATCAACGAAAAAATACTACAACTTATTACCGATTGCGGTGCAAAAAATCTTTCGCTTAAACAGATTTACTCGCTTGTCGGTTGCCAATGTACTGCCGACCGCCGCATTGTGGAAGCAGCCCTCGAAGCATTGACCGAGCAAATGCAACTCGTTTACGAGCCCGACGCTCATCGTTTCCGCCTGCCGCGGGAGGGCGAATTCGGTACGGCGGTGTTTCAGGCAAATGCAAAAGGCTTTGGTTTTCTGCTTATGGACGACGGGCACGACCTGTTTGTTCCTGCAAGCAAAACCAACGGCGCGTTTAACGGCGACACGGTGCAGTACTGCCGCGTACCGGGCACCGACGACGAAGCGGAAATAGTGTGTGTGAAGCAGCGCGGCATGACGTCTATTGTCGGTACCGTGGACAAGGAAGGCGGCGCGATTTTTGTAGTGCCCGACGACAGACGTTTTATCAGCGACGTTTTTGTTCCGAAAAAGGCGGCATTCGGCGCGCGCCACGGGCAAAAGGTGGTTGTGCGCATTACGCAGTATCCGCTGGACAACCGCGACAACCCCGAAGGCGAGGTCGTGCAGGTGCTCGGCTACCCCGACGACAAGGACGTGGACATGCTGTCCGTTGCACTCAGTATGGGTGTGCGTACGCAGTTTCCGTCGGAAGTAACGGCGCGCGCGGCAAAACTGCCGACCGAAGTTTCGGAAAAGGACATTGCAGGCAGGCGTGACCTTCGCGGCGAAACGATATTTACCATTGACGGCGACGACGCCAAGGACCTTGACGACGCGGTATCCGTTGCGCTGAATAGCGACAGCACCTATACGCTTGGTGTGCACATTGCCGACGTAAGCAACTACGTAAAGCCCGGCGACGACATCGACAAAGAAGCGTTTATGCGCGGCACCAGCGTTTATTTTCCGCAAAACGTGTTCCCCATGTTGCCTACGGAACTAAGCAACGGTGTTTGTTCGCTGTACGAAGGCGTTGACCGCCTGACGTTAAGTTGCGAAATGAACATAAACAGCCACGGCAAAGTGCTGTCTTACGACATTTTTCCGTCGGTAATTCGCAGTTGTCACCGCATGACCTACAACGACGTGCAGGCAATATTTGACGGCGACAAAGTGCTTGCCGAACGCTACGCCGACATAGTGCCCACATTGCAGACAATGCAAAAACTTGCCAAAATCCTGCAAAAGAAGCGCGACCAACGCGGCAATATCGACTTTGCGGGGCGCGAAGTGTATTTTGTGTACGACGGCGACGGGCGCGTAGTTGACGTCAAACCTTACGAGCACACTTTTGCTCACCAACTGATTGAAGAATTTATGATTGTCGCCAACGAATCGGTTGCCGACTACGCTACGGAACTTGGACTGCCATTTGTCTACCGTGTGCACGACAAGCCCGACGAGGAAAAGTTGGAAACGCTTATGGCATTGATGAAGGGCGTAGGTATCGACGTCAAGCATAGCCGGGAAATTTGCAGCAGCGTGTTGCAGGACGCCCTCGCCAAAGCGGAGCAAACGCCGTACTTCAACCTGATAAACGACGTGATGTTGCGCACAATGCAAAAGGCAAAGTACAGCACGGTAAACAGCGGTCACTTCGGACTGGCAAGCAGGCGTTACTGTCACTTTACTTCGCCCATTCGTCGCTATCCCGACCTGACAATTCATCGCATTCTTAAAACGGCAATTGTCGGCAAAATGACGGAAAAAGCACTGCGCGCTTACGCAGACATGGCGGAAGATTGCGCGCGCCAAAGCAGTATTCGCGAAAAGGTTGCCGACGAGGCGGAACGTAAAGCCGACGACGTGAAGAAGTGTCAGTACGCAGAGACCATTGTCGGACGGAGTTTTGAAGCGGTGGTGTCGGGCGTTACGGAAAGCGGAATTTTTTGCGAGTTGCATAGCACCGTGGAAGGCTTTGTATCGGTGGACAAACTTGGCGGCTATTTCAGGTACGACAGGCAGCGTTTTTGTCTGTACAACGACGCCGTTACAATTTCGCTCGGCGACAAAATCCGCGTTACGGTTGTCGGCGTAAACATGGCTGCAACCCGTATCGAAATGAGCCCGACGGAAGAATGACGACAAAATCGCCGTTTGTTGTTGCAATCGGACAGAAGTTACTATATAATAGGTACTATGAAACAAATTTGTACAAACAAAAAAGCACGTCACGACTACTTTGTAGTGGAAACGTTGGAATGCGGCATAAATCTTGTCGGGTGCGAGGTGAAGTCGCTACGCAGAGGCGAGGTTAACCTTAACGACAGTTACTGCCGTGTGGACAACGGTATGCTGCTGCTTGTCGGGTGCCATATCAAAAACTACGACAAGGGCAGTTACAGCAACGTAGACAGCCGTCGCGACCGCAGATTGCTTGCGCACAAGCGTGAAATAATGCGACTGCTCGGCAAAGTGAAGGAAAAGGGGTACAGTATCGTACCGCTGTCTATATACTTCAAGGGCAGTCTTGTCAAGGTGGAAATCGCGCTTGTCAAGGGTAAACAAAACTTTGACAAAAAGCAGACAATCAAGGAAAACGACATCAACCGCGAGGCTCAACGTGCCGTTTCCGACTACAAGGAACGTCACAGATGAGCGCGAA
Organism: Clostridiales bacterium; assembly: GCA_003537755.1. Classification (GTDB taxonomy): domain Bacteria; phylum Bacillota; class Clostridia; order Christensenellales; family CAG-314; genus Fimimonas. The sequence goes on from DPQS01000069.1 coordinate 15,914, forward strand.
GAAATTTGCCTTTGACGGCGTGGATTTTTCTCGCGTGGCAATTGTCGGTAGTCCGGGCAGCGGCAAGACAACGCTTTCGGTGCGGCTTGAAAGTATTCTGCAAGTGGCGGCAGTGCATCTTGATCGCGAGTTGTGGTTGCCCGGTTGGCAACTTCGCCCCGAGGAAGAACGCAAAAAGATACACAACGGGCTGATTGCAGCCGACAGGTGGCTTATCGACGGAATGTGGGGCAGTCTTGTTGCCGACAGGTATTGCCGCGCAACGGTTGTTGTTCACCTCGATTACCCGTGGACATTGTGTCTTGCAAGGGCGCACAGACGTTGCCGCAACAGCCGCGGACAACAGCGGTTCGACATGGCTGACGGTTGCCCCGACAAAATGGACGGCGAATTTGTGCGGTATATTATGCGCTTCGACAGGCTTGTCGGGCGCAAACTTCGCGCGCTTGAGGCGGAACACCCCGAAGTGACCTTGTTTCGCCTGCGTTCGCCTCGCCAGACCGAACGGTTTGTAAAACAACTGACGGAATTTTTCAGTAATTAAACAGGACTACCGACATGTCGGTAGTCCTGTTTTTTTTGTTTGCAGAAGAAGTTGTGACGTTTGAATTGGCATCGAAGTGAATTGACGTGTATTTCGCCCAAAATTCACCTGCAATCAACATTGCTTCGACGGTTTCTTTGTAACGTGGTCTATCTACCCACTGCCGTGTTGTCGTTGTGCCTGTCGCGCAGTTCCTCAATCGGGTGTTGCGCCGTTTCGTAGCGGTAATCCTTGTTGTTGTCTGCAATGTACTTTTCAATCACGTTGTGGCTTGCAACTTCGTTGTCGCTGCCGTTTACCTGGCTTTGATACTCAAAAAAGTTTGCGTCGCACGGCAATTTGCCTACGTCTAAGTAATCTTCGCCGTCGCTTGTCAGGTTTACCGTTTCGGCAAGCACTTTGCGCACGTACTCGATGTTGCTGTGAAATGTCAACAGTTCAGGGAAGTCGCCCTGAGGTATCACTTGTTGCCAGACCTTGTTTTCGTACTTGGTCAGCAGTTCGCACGCCTTTTGCAAGTGGCACAACTCGTCGTTGAAGTGCTGTTCCCAAATCTTTTTGACGCGTTGGTCGGTTTCGTCCTCAGACAGCGAGTAGTACAGGTAGCACTCGGTGTACTCGTGCATCAGCAGTTCCTCAAGCCACGTGCAAGTGGTGTCTTTCAGACCGCCGTACAGCGACACGTGCTGTTCCTCGATCATGCCGATTTCCGTAAATAGCTGTCGCCCGAGGTTGTTCTGGTAAAAATTTGCCTGATTCATGTAGTAGTTCATCGTTTGCTGTTCCGCCGCGGTCAGAATGTTGATGTCCAGTTTGGTCAGCGCGCCTGCCTGTTTGAAGTTGACAAAACGTTTGATTTCGTCCGTCGGAAAGCGGTGTTCGGCAATGGTGGGGCGACCGGGCATAAGTTCGGTGTAGCCGCCTACAAGCCGTTCCGCCTCGATGCCTTTGTCCATTTCCAGCAGGTCGGCGTAGCGGTACAGATGGTCGAAGTCTTCAAGCAAAGCAAAGTCCATTGCCGCCTTTACGTATTTGTTGCTTTCGCGCTCGGCAAAAATGGCCGTCAGGTCAACCGCAAGTTGCTCGTAGCCGATAGTATGTTCCAGTACGCTTTCACCGATGGGTTTCAATGCGGCAATGCGTTTCTGTTGTTGCTGTTCCTTGCGGCGAAGTAACGCCAGTTCGCGTCTCAGGTCATTGTTGCGTTCGTGTCTGTGGAATTGGTGGCTGAACCATACCGCCTCGAATTCCGCGCCGTTGGCAAGAATTATGCGCACACGCGTGTAAGGGTCTACTTCAAACTTGTTGTAGGGCTTGACGGCAAGTTCCTTCCAACTGTAAAAGTCTTGCGACATTTTTAGCGGTTTTTCGTTAAAAGGGTTCATACTCATTTGGTTGTTCTCCTTGTAATGTATTGTGTCGGTAGATGTAGTGTTGACGTATTTTTACCGTTTTACACGTTGCGACGTCAGGTTTTGCGGCGGTTGTTGCCTGTGCGACGGCGCACGCAAATTAGTTGTTGTCCGTGTTGCGATTGCCCATTGTAATGATTGTCGGCGGTGTAAAAAAAACAATACCGGTTTTGTCGGGACAAGCCTACGATACTATTTATGAAATAGTACGTAGTCGGCTATTTGTGAAATAGTAGCGCGTTGTAAAAAAATAGTGTTATAAAGCGGACAAAATGGGTGATTGTTCGCTGTTGAATAGTAAAATTTGCCGTTCAGTGGCAAAAATCGGCGTTTCACGCGTCGGGTGAAACAGCTTGTCCACATGCTGAAATAAAAATGTGGATAACTTTGTGGATAAGTGTATAACTTGAGGACTTTTTAACGGTATCTGGTCGAAAATTGTCGATACTGCAATGCGTATGCGATAGAAATGTTTGTTTGTGACGCATTCGGGTGTGGACAAAAAATGTGCACAAGTGCGTAACTAAACGCCGTCAGAGGGCTTAAGTGGCGCACTTTCGGCAAAAAACGTCCGTTTGAGGTTGCGTGCGAAAGTTTACTTACGCATGAAGTATCAGGAAAATCGAAGGAGAAAAAACTTGTTTTGCGTGATAAAGTGGCGAAAAGTTGCCGCGATATTGATGCTTGTAGTCATTTGCGAATTGACCTTATGTGTGTACATGATGTTCGGGCGTGAGCCGACCAGAAGCACCGCAAGCGTTGGCTGTACGATAGTTGTAGACGCCGGGCACGGTGGCATTGACGGCGGTGTGATAGCGGCAGACGGCACCAAGGAATCCGACCTCAATCTGACCTACGCAAATACACTCGGGCGCAAGTTGGCGGAATGCGGCTTCAACGTTGTCTACACGCGCAAAACCCGGGACGGTTTGTACGGGGTGCCGACAGCCGGGTTCAAACGTCGCGACATGCAGGCCAGGAAGAAAATCGTTGTCGATTCGTCTGCAAATCTCGTGGTCAGTATACATATGAACAAATATCCTAAAAGTTCGGCGCGAAGTGGTCCGCAGGTGTTTTTCCAGAAGGACAGTGACAAGGGGCAACGTTTTGCCGATTGCATGCAACGCGTACTGAACGACTTGACGGGTAACGACTACCAAGCGCTGGGCGGCGACTTTTACATGTGCCGGGAGATGCCCTGTCCGTCGGTAATTTGCGAATGCGGATTTTTAAGCAACGACGGCGACGTTGCGCGATTGAAAGACGAAACTTATCGCGAGTTGTTTTGCGACGAACTGCTTCGGGCGGTTGTGTACTTTTTGTCCGACAACGATTGACCGCACGCGTTAAACGTTGTAAAATAGGTGCATGATTACAAAAGTTACCGACTACCTGACAAAACTCGGAATAAATTACACATTGCTGCACCATCCGGCGGTGGTCACGACGGAAGAGTCCAAACAAATAGTGCACGTTGACAATTGCGCTTCCTGCAAAAGCCTGTACGTCAAGGACAAAAAGTCAGACAACTACTACATGGTGGTGTTGCCCTTTGACAAACGTGCAGATATGCGCGGACTTGCGGCGTATGTAGGCTGTGCCAAGTTTGAATTTGCAACGGAGGAAAAATTGTTTGCCGACCTCGGGGTTCACCGCGGAAGCGTTTCGCCGTATGCCTTTCTCAACGAGGACACGACAAAATACAGTGCGCCGCTGCTTATCGACCGCGAAGTGTGGAATGCCGAACGCGTAAAATTTCACCCGTGTGACAACACCGCAACCGTGGTGGTTACGCTTGTTGACTTCAAAAAGTTTATTGCAAGCATAAACAAGCAAACAATCGTGGTGGACGACTGATTTTTGTGGCATTTGCCATTTGGTACACTTAGCGAACGTCCACTCGAAAGAACGAAAAAGGACATTCCAAAGGTTGTCGGTAATGAAGTTAACCCTATTTTTTTTTGTCGTATTTTCGACAATTTAATGTTGCTTTACGTTTTGAAATATGATATAATAAACAAGACAAGGTTAGCGAAACGAAAGGTCTTGTTAATAAATACGGAGGAACTAATCATGGCAAAGAAAAAAAGCGGAAGTCTTGCAAATGCAATTATGGGTTTGCCCTGGATCGTACGCCTGCTGCTGGCTATCTTCCTTGACGTTGTTTACGGTATTGCCCGTTTTGTCGACGGCTTGGCACAGCGCAACGTCCTGAAAATAATCATCGGTTTTCTGTGGATCTTCTACGGATTGGGTATCGGCTGGATCCTCGATATCATCTGCGTTATTGTCGGCGCAAGACCTATTTTGTTCTGATCACGAAACGACCTCGAAAGAGGCCGTTTTTTTTGTGCCTTTTTCGTTTTGTTTCCTTTTGCTGTTTTGTATTCTGTTTTTTTTGATTATTGGTTAAGTGAATTTGAGTAACGTTAGTTTTTTATTTTGTTTTGCATTTTATACTAATTCCACGCATAAAATGTTGTATGAATTATCCGGAATGTCTGCCTGAAAATATCGCCGAAAAGTTGCGTAACGTGGACGGCGTGACGGAGGTTCG
>DPQS01000069.1:20600-31591 GCA_003537755.1 Clostridiales bacterium
AAGCCGTAATCGTCAATTTCGGCGGTAGGCGTTACTACCTGTGCGACGGCGGTTTTACAAGGCAAATTTCCGGGGCGTTCATTTTTGAAGACAGTTGCGACGAGGTGATAAGGCGTGCTTGCGGGGGTTCGGTTTACGCATACGAAACAATGCTTGCCGACGGTTATTTTACGCTGTCAGACGGCACTCGCGTCGGCGTTGCGGGCGACTACGTAAAGGCAAACGGCGTGTTTCAATCCTTTACTTCGCTTTGCTTCCGTGTGCCTCACGAGTTGCGCTTTCCCGATGTATCCGTGCTTGCGGAATTGTACTCTTCCGGCGGAAGCGTGGTGTTTGTCGGACCGCCGTCGTCTGGCAAGACAACCGCACTTAAAAGTTTTGCGTCGTACCTGTCGGAGCGCGTCGACGTGGTGGTTGCGGACGAACGGCACGAACTGTCGGCAAACAACACCGCCGATTGCGACGTCATACGCGGCGCGGACAAGCGTTACGCATTCGAGGTTGCCGTGCGAAGTTTGTCTCCGCAGTGGGTCATCTGCGACGAGGTGACAAACGCCGATTTGCCCTATGTTTGCGACTGCGTAAACAGCGGTGTAAACGTGGCATGCAGTGTGCACGGAACGTCAAAAGAGGATATCGAAAAACGCTTCGGCGACAAATTCAGTTGCTTTACAAAGGCTGTAATACTGGACAAGCGTCATTCCGTGCAGGTCGTTGACCTGCAAAAATCGTCCACTATGACGAAAAGTAAGGAAATATAGAATACTATGTCAGGCATATTACTCTTGATTTGCTGTATTTTAGGCGGTTTTTGCGTGGGACTGTTTCTACAAAGGCGTGAGAAAGACTGCGTGACGTTTGTCGAGGATTTGCTCAGATACATTGACCTGTTGAGGGTCAACATAGATACCGAGCGTAAAAGTCTTGCCGCGTTTGACAGCGAGTTTGTTGCGCGGTGCGGAAAGCAGTTTTCCGACTACCGCTCGGGTACGGGCGGTGCGCCGAGCAAACGTACAGGCAAACTTGCCGATGACTTTTTTGACGGCGTGGTGGCATGCAACAACTCGCAACAACTGGCAAAACATCTTGACTACTACAAGGCTGTCGTGGCGGCGCAACTTGCGGAAATGTCCTGCGGCGGCAAACGTAAAGGCTTGTATGTCAAACTGGGCTTACTGCTTGGCGCAATGGTCGGTTTGCTGTTTCTGTAAGGGCGCGGACAAGCCCTGCGGAAAATGTTTATCTGTGCAGGTGAGGTGGAATGGAACTTACCGTAATTTTCAAAATAGTGGCAGTCGGGCTGGTTACGGCAATCTGCGGACTGGTGCTGAAGCGTGCCGGGCGCGAAGAGATTGCAACCGTAGTGTCGCTGGTAGGGCTGGCGGTGTCGCTTGTGATGATGCTGGACGTGGTCGTGCAGTTGTACGACACACTGCGTTCACTTTTCGGATTGTAATATGGACGTGGTAAAAATCGCCCTTTTTGCGGTGCTTTCGGCGGTGCTTGTATGTCTTGTCCGTCAGACAAAATCCGACTTCGCCGTAGCCGTCGCGGTGGTCAGCGGGGTAGTACTTGTAAGTCTTGTCTGCGACAATCTGTTTGAGGTTGTGTACGCCTTCTACGATTTGTCGGAGTCGGCAGGCGTGGATCACGCCGCGGTGAATTGCGTAATCAAGGTGGTGGGCATAGGCTACGTTGCGGAATTTGCATGCGGCATCTGCAACGACGCCGGCTGCAAAAGTATCGGCGACAAGGTTCTGCTTGCAAGCAAAGTGGCAATCATTCTGGTTGCGTTGCCTGTGGTGCAAAATCTGTTCGAGGCAATCAAGGGGTTGCTGTCGTGAAACGCCGCATTCTGTTTGTGCTTGTCGCGTTGTTTGCGCTTGTTGCTGTGTGTACCTTTCCGTGCGTTGCGCATGCCGACCAGACTTCCGAAGAGGAACTGACGGACAGCGTAGGCGACGCGCTGGACGGACTGGACCTCACTGACTTTTCCGAAGCCGCTGCCGACTACATCGATTCCGTCACGGACAAGATACTTGCGCTTGCCTCGGGCGAGTTTGACGACGTAGGCAGTGTGTTTGCTTTGCTTGCGGAAATCTTTGTGGACGGGCTTGCGCAAACGTTGCCCGCATTGCTGTCCGTTTTTGCCGTCACCGTCATTTGCGGTCTGTGTCGCAAAACCGCCGACGGGCTTGTGTCGCAAGGCACTGCGGAAGTAGTAAGTTTTGTAGGCATTGCCGTCATTTGCGTTACGCTTGTCGGGCTTCTTGCCATGGTGTACGCGCAGGTGTCGGCTGTCGTTGACAAAATCTGCGCCCTGTCCGACGCGGCAAGCCCCGTTATGCTGACATTGCTTGTTGCGTGCGGCGGCGGCACGGTCATGAACGTCTGCCAGCCGGGCGTTGTGGTGTTCGGCTCGGTTATACTAAACCTTGTACGTAATGTGGTTTTGCCGCTTACGTTGTTCGGCAGTATGTTTGCGCTTGTGGGCAACTTGTCGGGTAGTATGCGGGTTGAAAAGCTGTCCGGTTTTTTGTCGGGGCTTTCGGGATGGGTAATCGGCGTGGTGTTTATGGTGTATTCCGCCTACACGTCGGTTGCCGGCATAGCCGCCGCAAGTATCGACGGTGTGTCGGTACGCATGGCAAAGTTTGCGGCAAAAAACTACATTCCGATACTTGGCGGCTACGTCGCCGACGGCTTCGACACGGTGCTTGCGGGCGCGACCATAGTCAAAAACTGCTTCGGCGCGGTTGCGTTGTTTGTGCTGCTGCTTGCCGTCATTCGTCCCGTTGCGGCGGTGCTGTGCGTAAGCCTCGGTTTACAGGCGGTGTCTGCCGTTGCCGAACCCATTGCCGAGCAGCGTACAATCAAACTGCTGTCGGCGGTCGGCAAAACGTTGTCGATGTACGTTGCCGTCATTGCGGCGGTGGCGTTTATGTTTGCGTTGCAATTTATCGTGGCAATATGTTGCGCAAGCGGCGTGTAGGGGGTTGCGGTGAACGGTTGGATAATAACGGTCGCGGGCGTGGCTGTGCTGGGGGTGCTTTGCGACGTAATAATGCCCGACGGCGAAACGAAAAAGTATGTCCGTACGGTGCTGGGCGTAGTGGTCAGTCTTGTTACGGTGCAATATGTTGTAGGTTTGTTCGGCGGTGTGCGACAAGCAGACGCGCAACTTGCCTCTGCCGTGCAAAACTCGTACGTCGATGACATTTCGGCGCGACGCGCGGAGCAGAAGCGCAAACTGCTTGCCGACGTGTGCGACTACAACGGTATTGCCGCAACCTTTGAAGTCAACGACGAGCAAAAGACAATCCGTTTTGCGCTTGACGGGCAAACGAGTGACGACAAACGCGCCGTGCTTACCGCGGCAGTGCAAAGTATTTTCGGGGCGGACTACAAGGCAGATTTTTTGACGGAATCAAAAGGAAACGACCATGAGCAAACTTAAAAATTGGACGGAAAAACTGAAAAGCAAAAAGTCGTTGCCGCTTGTAATTGCCGCGGTGCTTGCGATGACGGTGCTGTTTGTCGTATGCTTCGGCGGCAGTTTCGACAAAACAAGCGACGAACCTGCTTCCGCGCAATCATATATCGACGACTTGCAGAATAAACTTGTTAGCGTAATACAAAAAATCGACGGGTGCGGCCGAGCCGAAGTTGCCGTAGTTGCTTCCACCGAGGGCGGCTGCGAGTACGCTTACGAAACTAAAAGTCTAACCGACGGCGACAAGACTACTCAGACGACTTCCATCGTGCTTGTCAAAGGTCAGCCGATTGTCACAAAAACTTACACGCCGCAGGTGTCGGGCGTGGTGGTTGTTGCCGAGGGCGCGGATAACCCCGTTGTGAAATTTGAAATAATCAATCTGGTTGTAACGCTCACAGGCGTCGATCGCGACAACGTGCGGGTGTTTGCATACAAAGTTTAGGGAGGACACGACATGTCAAAAGGAAAGAAAATAGCACTTATTGTATCAATGGCTTTGCTGCTGGTTGTGGCGGCTGTGCTCAACGTTACGTTGCTTGCAGGCAACAAAAACGGCAACGAACAGGTTACGCCGACGGGCTTTTTCGCAACGGGGCGCAGCGACAGACAGTCCACGCGCAACTACGAAATTGCCGAACTTAATTCCATCTTGCAAATGGAAGGGGACGAATACGCCGACGCACGCAAAAACGCCCTTCAGCAAAAGCAGAACATCATCGACGCAATGGAAACGGAATTGTTGTTGGAAACGCTGCTCAGGGCGCAAGGGTTTGACGACGTGCTTGTTACGGTAAACGCGTCAAGCGACAACGTAAGCGTGATTGTGGACAAAGACGAGCTTACTCGCGAGGACACCGTGCGCATTTACAACATTATCGCCACCGAAGCCAAGGTTGCGCCGGAGTACGTCAAGATACTGTCGGTGTAACGTTGAAAGGCGAGTGTTTGCCGTTACAAAGCGATTTTGTAAAATTTTGCAATGTGAAAAGGGCGCCGAAGGCACGGGTCGTGCACCAACTAATAAAATGGCACCGAAGTGCGTTAACGAGTGTAATGGGGTCCTGCCGAGGAATTGCCCATGAAAACTCGCCCTGATGGCTCAGCATTCCGTCGGAGCAACATTGTCTGTGGTAGGTAGCCTACCCAGCCGCGCCCTCGGAATGATGGTTTTCATTGGGCAACACCTCGCCACCCCGAAAAAAGCAAGTTAACGATTTGTAATCGGCTTGCATACTTCAAGTGTGTCAACTCCGGCGGACGTAGCAAAGAAACAATATATATTGTGCTTATATCAAATTATGTCATTGCGAGAAGCGACAGTATTTGTCGCGCCGTGGCAATCCCCCGAAAGGGTACCTTGCAAATACGGTTGTTCGTTACGGTGACTGAATTGAAAGTGGCAAATATGTAGTCGCTTTCAATGTCACAATTTATAAAATGCCCCCACAGCGCCGCTGCCCCGACCGCCCTCCCCTCATGGTCAAGGGCGTACGTTATTGGTTGTGAATGGGTAAGGATGTTGTGAAGGAAACGTGCTTTGTTTGCGATAGGTGGCTAAGGGCGTAGGGCAAAATGCGGTTGTTTGCTTTGTCTGTTGTCGGCAAGGCGTTATTCGTGGAAGTAAAGTACTTACAATACAGCGCAAAATACAGCGTCGGGAACATTCCCGACGTTTTTTTTGCGAAGAAATTTTGTCGTGACACACTGTGTTTTGTCGGTTGTCTTTTTTTTGTGTTTATTTTGTAAAAATTACGTCTGTCTGTTCAAAAATAATTCGTAAAAAATCGTTGCAAAATATATGCCCGTATGGTATAATCTACAAGGTTTAATTCGCATTTGCGCAAGATTTGCCCCATGTGCCGAGGTTTGCCGCCGCGGTGGTGGGTAGAGACGACGGCGCAAAGAGGTTAAAAACATAAAATAAAGGAGAAAACTAAAATGGCAGTTGTATCAATGAAACAACTTCTTGAAGCCGGTGTACACTTCGGTCACCAGACAAGAAGATGGAACCCCAAAATGAAGAAGTATATCTACGCAGAACGTAACGATATACACATCATCGACCTTCAAAAGACGGTTGCTCAGGCTGAAATAGCGTACACATTCGTTCGCGACATCGCAGCTCAGGGCAAGCCCATTCTGTTTGTAGGCACCAAGAAGCAGGCGCAAGAGGCTATCAAGACGGAAGCCGAACGCTGCGGAATGTACTATGTAAACAATCGCTGGCTGGGCGGCACACTTACCAACTACAAGACCATCAAGTCTCGTATCGAACGCCTCAACCAGATTAACCTTATGGAAAAGACCGGCGAACTGGACAACTTCCCCAAGAAGGAAGTAGCCAAGATGCTGGAAGAACGTGACAAGCTGGAAGCAAACCTCGGCGGTATCAAGGACATGAAAGGTATGCCCGGCTGCATCTTCATCGTTGACCCGAAGAAGGAAGCAATCGCCGTTGCCGAAGCGCACGCGCTCAACATCCCCATCGTTGCAATTGTGGACACCAACTGTGACCCCGACCAGGTTGACGTTGTAATCCCCGCAAACGACGACGCTATCGGCGCAATCAAAGTAATCGCAAGCATCATCAGCGGTGCAGTCATCGAAGCCAAGGAAGGCGTTGTAATGACCGCTCCCACCGACAGTGACAACAAAGCGGACGCAGCCGCTGCACAGGAGGAAACAAACAATGGCTAACTTTACAAGTGCCGACGTAATGAAACTTCGCGAACAGACCGGCGTAGGTATGATGGACTGCAAAAAGGCCCTCGTAGCAACCGACGGTAACTTTGACGAAGCAGTAAAGTTTTTGCGTGAAAAGGGTATGGCTTCCGCAGCCAAGAAGCAAAGCCGTGTTGCCGCAGAAGGTCTTGTCAAATGCTACATTACCGACGACAAAAAGGTCGGCGTATGCGTTGAAGTAAACTGCGAAACGGACTTTGTTGCCCGCAGCGATCAGTTTATCGCTCTTATCGACAACATTGCAAAGCACATCGCACAAAGCAATGCCAAGACGGTAGAAGCAGTACTGGAAGAGGCTTACTACGCAGACAACGGCAAGACCGTTGCAGTGCTTATTGCCGAAGCGACGGCTGCAATCGGCGAAAAGATTTCTCTTCGCAGATTTACTAAGTACACTCTTACCGAAGCGGGTATCATTGCAAGTTACATCCACATGGGCGGCAAAATCGGCGTTATGACGGAAGTCGTCAGCACCGCAGATACGGCTGCTTTGCAGGAACTTGCATTCAACCTTTGCATGCAGATTGCAGCAAGCAAGCCCACGGTTGTCAATATTGCCGACGTTGACGCAAGCCAACTTGACAGCGAACGCGAAATCCTTACCGCACAGGCTAAGAACGAAGGTAAGCCCGAAGCAGTCATCGCAAAGATGGTTGAAGGTCGTATCCACAAGTTCTACAAGGAAGTTTGCCTGCTTGAACAGGAATATGTCCGCGACAGCAGCCTCAGCGTAAAGCAAGTAATTGCCGAAGCAGAAAAGGCAACGGGCGCAAAGATTACTGTAACCAGATTTGTTCGTTACGAAATGGGCGAAGGTATCGAAAAGCGCGTTGACAACTTTGCACAGGAAATTGCCGACCAACTTAACGCAGTAAGCAAATAGTTTAATTAACTGAAACAAGGGGGCAAACGCTTGTATATGCGTATTTGTCCCCTTTTTTGAAAGTAAACGGACGCAAGCAGCGTTTGTTTGCAAAGACGGAGGGAGTTGTGACACAGTACAAACGTATTTTGGTCAAGGTAAGCGGCGAGGCTCTTTCGGGCGGCGGCTTCGGTGTAAGCGCGGACGGTGTGGCAAAAGTGGCGCAGGAAATCGCGTCTGTTGCAAAGGCCGGCGTGCAGGTCGGCGTAGTGGTCGGCGGCGGAAACTTCTGGCGCGGTCGCACGTCGGTGGACATGGATCGCGGCATTGCCGACAACATCGGCATGCTTGCAACGGTAATGAACGGACTTGCTTTGTGCGACGCACTGACGACTGCAGGCGTAAAGGCAAAGGTTGTGTCGGCGGTAAACATCGACAAAATCGCACGCACGGCAACCATTCCCGAAGTGAAAGCATTGCTTGACGGCGGCACCGTTGTGGTGTTTGCGGGCGGTACGGGTGCGCCTTACTTTTCGACGGATACGGCGGTTGTGCTTCGTGCGTGCGAGTGTGGCGCGCAGGCAGTATTTTGCGCCAAAGCCGTTGACGGAATTTACGACAGTGATCCGAGTGTAAACCCCGGCGCGAAAAAGTACGACACTTTGACCTACGACAAGGTGCTCGCCGACAATCTTAAAGCAATGGACGCTACGGCAATTGCTTTGGCGCGCGAATTCGGTGTGCAGATTGTCGCTTACGGTAAGGACGAACCGAACGGACTTGTGCGTATCCTTAGCGGCGAAAAACTCGGCACGGTAGTGCGGTAATTTATTACGCTTGGCAAATTGTAAATACATGCGGCAAAAAAGACATCCAATGTCGGTGCACCTGACGGAAGCCTTTTTAAGTGACGTTAAAAGCAGTCGGCAAAACTCGCTGTAATATAATTTGCTGTTTACCTATTGAAAACCGCGTCGGAATATTGTATAATACATTGTAGAAGAGCGTAGTGTATTAAATAATGTCTGACGTAAAAATAACTGTCGGCAGAATAAAAGATAAATAACGACGGTGGGTGTACAGGTTTGCCCCGTCATGCGTCACTTCGTTACACTTTTTCTTGAGGGCGAAGGCATACGTATCGTTACGCTCATTGGTCAATTGCAAAAATTTATTTGTTTGATCAACTCATCGTATCGATATTGTCAATCGCATAAAAATTCACTTTGCCTTTATTGCTGATTACTAAAAGAATCACTTCGCATTTTCTTCACCCGTTTACCCGAAGTTTTTTGGGAAAGGGTGTGGGAAAACCCGCTTTTTACAAAAAATGGGTTTTCCAGCGAAAAAAAACTAATATAAAAGGAGATAACAATGAATTACGCTAATCCTCAGATTGAAGAACTTTTCCTCAACTTTGAAATGAACTGCGACAAAGCCATCGACTACATGAAGGGCGAATTTGCCGTCATGCGCGCCGGTCGCGCCAACCCCAAACTTGTGGAAAACATCAAGGTCGACTACTACGGCGCAATGACTCCGATCAACCAGATGGGCAACATCACCTCACCCGAACCGCGCCAACTTGTAATCACGTTGTGGGACAAAGGCGCGCTTAAAGACGTCGAAAAGGCAATTTTGCAGGCTAACATCGGCGTAACTCCGCAAAACGACGGTTCATGCATTCGCCTGACCTTCCCCGTGCTTACAGAGGAACGCCGCAAGGAACTTGTCAAGCAGGTCAAGAAACTTGCCGAGGACACCAAGGTGGTGCTTCGCAACAGCCGCCGCGACGCAATGGACGCGCTGAAAAAGGAAAAGAACGCCAAGACCGTTTCTGAAGACCTGATTGCCGACTACGAAAAAGAAGTCGACAAAATGTTGTCCAAACTTATTGAAAACGTTGACAAACTTGCCAAGGACAAGGAAGTCGACGTAATGAGCGTGTAAGGACCATGACTTTTTGTTTGACGGATTTGGTCGGATTGTCGCCTGATGACGCCCGCAAAATTTTGGCGGAAAAAGGCATAAACAACGTGTGTGTGGTGTACAATCTTGACAGAAAACAAACAAATTTTGACAAGGAGTACGTGACGGCAGTACGACAAAGGGACGGTGTGACCGAACTTGTCGTTTGCCGTTACTTGTTTGCCGTGCAATGAACAATCCCGTAACCCACATTGCCTTTATCATGGACGGAAACGGTCGCTGGGCAAAGGCTCGCAGGCTGCCCCGAATTGAGGGGCATCGCCGCGGTCTGAATACAGCCGAGCGCACAATAGACGCCTGCCTTTCGTTGGGTGTAAAGTATGTTACGTTGTACGTGTTCAGTACGGAAAACTGGAAACGCGACAAAAAGGAAGTTGACGGGTTGTTTGACCTTGCCTACCGCTACATCGACCGCTTTGAGGTGTTTTGTCGCGACAAAGCGCGTGTTGTGGTGTCGGGCAGGCGTGACAGAATGCCCGACAGACTGCTTGGAAAAATTGTCGAAATAGAACAAAAAACGGCGCACTTTGACAAAATCTGCGTCAATTTGCTGATTGATTACGGCGGACAAAACGACATTGCCGACGCCTGCGCCAAGGTGTGCGCTTCGGGTGTCCCGACCGTGGAAAACATCAGAGGGCAACTGTACAACGCTTTTATCCCCGACCCCGACCTTATAGTGCGGACCGGCGGACAGAAACGACTGTCCAATTTTTTGCTTTTTCAGGCGGCGTATGCGGAACTGCAATTTTCCGATACGTTGTGGCCGGACTTCTCGGAAGAGGAACTCCGCAGTATTGTTGCCGATTACGCGGCACGCATCCGTAATTTCGGAGGTTTAGAGTAGTGCTCAACAAGAAAAATTTGCTTAGTCGTACCGTTGTCGGTATCGGAATTTTTGCCATGCTACTGGCAATGATACTTATGGACGTTTACCTGCCGGCAGGGTTTTTTGAAGGTTCGTTTTTCCGGTTTCTCAGCGGTCGTTCGATAAATTCGTTGCTTATTTCCGTCATCATTCTGCTTGCAGTGGTGGAAATGCGCCGCGCTCTCGGCAAGGAGCGTATTCCCGATTGCTTCAGTTGGCTTTTGTGGGCGTATGGCTTTGGCGTAGGTATCTTTTACAGTCTGTTCGGTTACACGGGTATCATTTTTATTACCATGCTGGTGTTTTTCGGGGCGGCTGTGACAAGCCTTCTCGCAAACCGCGCAGACAGCCTTATTTACGTTGCGTACATGTTGGTGTACCCGGGGTTGTTCCTTGCATGTCTGTTGTACCTCAACCGTAGCGCAGCCACGCACGAGCACCTTGCAATGGCGCAATTTTTTGAAAGGGACGTCTGGTCAATACTTGCGCCCGATTCCAACCGCGCTACAAACCTGCTTCCGCTTAATGCAATCGGGCTGGCGTTTGTTTTTGCCGTGTCCAGTTTCACCGACGTGTTTGCGTACTTTGTCGGAAGTCTGCTGGGCAGGCACAAACTGTGCCCCGACATCAGCCCCAACAAAACAATCGAGGGCGCAATCGGCGGTGTTGTCGGCGGCGCATTCGGTTCCTTTATCGTGTTTGTCGTGTTTGACTGGGTAAAACTGTTTCCGCCGCAATACGGTCTTACATACAGCGGACTGGGTTTGTCAACATGGGTGATTGTCGTTATCTACTGCACAATCGGGCTGTTCGGTTCGGTGTTTACGCAAGTGGGGGATTTACTTGCAAGTCACGTCAAACGTTACTGCGGAATAAAGGATTACAGTCATATTCTCGGTGCGCACGGCGGCATTATGGATCGCTTCGACGGGATTATGCTCAACGCCGTATTTGTGGCGATAATGTTTATGTTTATTCTCTGAAACATCAGATTACTGCGAAAAACGGCATTTTGTAGAATACTATTACACACA
>DPQS01000069.1:31731-32163 GCA_003537755.1 Clostridiales bacterium
TAGAATACTATTACACACATAGTACCCTAAAATGCCGTATTTTTGCTTTTATTACCCCTTTGAAACGTTGTTGTTTCAATTTTTGTTAAGCAATGCTTTGTAAACTAATCATATGAAGAAGGTTGCCATACTGGGAAGTACCGGTAGTATCGGTACGCAAACGTTAAATGTAATAAGACAAAATTCCGACAAACTCAAGGTTGTGTCGCTTGTGGCGTATGCCAACGAAACGCGTCTTGCCGAGCAAGTGCAGGAATTTGCGCCAAGGTACCACGCGCTTATTTCACGCGACGGCGAGGACTGCCTTGTGGAAGCAGTGAAATTTGCCGACATCGCCGTGATTGCCACGCGCGGCATTGTGGCGTTGCCTGCGGTGATGTACTGTTTGAGGCACAACATAGACATTGCTCTTGCCAACAAGGAAACGCTGGT
>DPQS01000069.1:32332-40082 GCA_003537755.1 Clostridiales bacterium
CTTGCCAACAAGGAAACGCTGGTGTGCGGCGGCAATCTGGTTACATCTTCAAAAACGCGCGCACATCTGTATCCCGTGGACAGCGAACACGCTGCAATACGTCAGTGCCTTGTGGGCAACACCTCGGCGGACATCGACAAAATTCTGCTTACGGCAAGCGGCGGTCCTTTTTACGATTACAATCCGCTTGACCTCAGTGACGTCACGCCCGAGCAAGCCCTTGCCCACCCCAACTGGACAATGGGGGACAAAATCACCGTTGACAGTGCGACGATGATGAACAAAGCACTCGAGGTGGTCGAGGCAAGTTACCTGTTCGGTGTGCCAACGGACAAAATCAAAATCATTGTTCATCGCCAAAGCCTTGTGCACAGCATGGTGCAGTTCAGCGACGGAAGCGTGGTGGCTCAACTTGCCGCACCAAACATGCAGTTGCCCATTTTGCAGGCACTCCTGGGTTACAACGAGCCTGCGGTGTCGCCGAAAATGGACTTCGACAAAACGGTCGGCATAACATTTCAGCCGTGTGATTTTACTCGTTTCCCATGCGCGAAACTCGGCTACGAAATAGGCGACTATCCGCCCTTGTCGGCAACTGTTATGAACGCGGCAAACGACGAATGCGTGGACGCATTTTTGCACAGAGGGTTGTGTTTTACCTCTTTCTACAATATAATTAAACAAACGATTGACAATTTTGCCGACATGACGCGCGGCGAAGAGTTGACGGTTGAAAATATCAAAAAGTTTGACCGTATTGCCCGTATTTATGCGCGGAATGCGGTTCTGGGAGAATAAATGCTGAGTTTGGTAATGAGTGTTTCCTCGGTTGTTAGTAGCATCCTCAACGTGGTGCTTGCCTTTGTCATCCTGATGATAATGGTTACCATTCACGAGTTCGGTCACTACACCGCAGGTAAACTGCTCAAATTTAAGATAAACGAGTTTTCCGTCGGGATGGGACCGAAAATAATTTCCCACAAAAAGAAGGACGGGCAACTTGTCAGCCTTCGCGCCCTGCCCCTTGGCGGTTACTGCGCGTTCGAGGGTGAGGACTACGAAGAAGGCGCACAGCCCGTTGAAGGAGCATTTGACAAACAAGCCCCGTGGAAACGCCTTATAGTGCTGTTTTCCGGCGCGTTTTTTAACTTTCTGTCCGCGCTTGTCGTGTGCGCCATTTTGTTTGCAAGTTACGGCGAAACCGTTGCGCTTGTAGGTAAATCTTTCGATTACGCCCCCGAAGCGGTACGCTCGCTTAACCCAAACGACATCATTTACGAAGTTAACGGACACAAAGTGTACCTCATAGACAGCCTGTCGCGCTACCTTGCCGCCGACGAGTTGACGGTTACGGTGTTGCGCTACGATGACGGCTACAAGTCCACGCAGACAATTACCGTAAAAAAAGGCAAGTTTACCAACACCTACGTAAATGCTTACAGCGGCAACGACATTGTGCTCGGCGAGGTCAACGGACAAACTGTGCGCCTTACAAAGGACGTGATGGTCTATCGGATAAACGGCAAAGCGTTAAGTACCGAGGGCGAATACAAAAACATCGTTGCCGCCCTTTCCGACGGCGAAACGGCAAGCGTAACTTTTTACGCATACGGTCAGGAATTTGAACTGGGACTTACCAAGGAACGTTTGCAGTCTATCGGCGTTTACGAAAATACTTACAGCGGTCTTGGCATTTCGCCGACATACGCGCGGCACAAATTCGGCTTCGGCGAAGCATTCGGACGTATTTTCCCTTATTGCGGCGAAACCGGACTTGTAATTTTGCGTGCGCTCGGCGGTATCTTTACGGGCGCGACGGGTATAAACGACCTCGGCGGACCCATTACGACCATTTCCACGGTGTCGCAGGTTGTCAGTTACGGCATGCCGAGTATACTTATGCTTATCGTGCTTATTTCAATCAACCTTGCGGTGTTCAACCTGTTGCCCGTGCCGTCGCTGGACGGTTGCCGCATGGTGTTTGTCATTATCGAGTGGATTCGCGGCAAGCCCGTCAATCGCAAAGTGGAAACCATGATAAACGGTATCGGACTGATTGTCCTTATTGCGCTGATGATAATGATAGACCTGTTAAAACTGTAAAACTTTCGGTATGATTTGCCGACACGGACAATCCCAAACCATATATTGCCCTTAGCAATATCATTGTAATTGCGTGATATCTCATAGCAGCGGTGTTAAAACAAAACTTCACGGAAAGTTGCGGCAAACGGTAAACAATGAAAAAAGTAAAAGTACGTAATTTAATAATGGGCGACGGCAGCGTTTCGGTACAGTCCATGACCAACATTCCCGTAAAGGACGTTGCCGCAACGCTCAGCCAGATAAACGCGATTAAAGACGCAGGTTGCGACGTGGTGCGCATTGCCGTGCCCGACATGCAATCGGTAGCGGCTTTTGCCGAAGTGCGCAAGTTTGTCGACATGCCCCTTGTAGCCGACATACACTTCGATTACCGCCTCGCAATCGGCGCGATAGACTCGGGTGCGGACAAAATCCGCATAAACCCGGGCAATGTGGCTGAGCGGCACCTCGACGAAGTGATTGCCGCAGCCCGTGCAAACGGCGTTGCGGTACGTATCGGAGTAAACGGCGGTTCGCTCAACAAAGATGTGTATGCCGAGCTTTGTGCCAAAGCGGATGACGGCAAACTTGGCGACGTATGCCTTGACCGGACGTTTAGCGCGGCGCAGACCGTGCGTACACTTGCCCTTGCCGAAAGCCTTGCGCGGTACGTGCGGTATTTTGAAAGCCGCAATTTTTGCGACCTTGTGTTGTCCGTCAAAAGCAGTAATGTGCGCGAAATGATTGCCGCAAACAGGCTTGTTGCAAAACTGGGGTATCCGTTGCACCTCGGCGTGACGGAAGCAGGACCCGTGCGGCAGGGCATTGTTAAAAATTCCGTCGGCATAGGCACGCTGCTGCTTGACGGCATAGGTGACACGATTCGCGTATCACTGACCGCAGGCCCCGTAGAAGAAGTGCTTGCGGCAAAAGATCTGCTTGTATCGCTGGGGCTTCGCCGCGGCGTAAACTTTGTTTCCTGCCCGAAGTGCGGACGATGCTCTGTGGACCTTGAAGGCGTTGCAAACCGGGTGCACGAAATGGTTGCAAACCTTGACTGCCCGATAAAAGTGGCGGTCATGGGGTGTGAAGTAAACGGTCCCGGAGAATGCGCCGACGCCGACATCGGCATGGCAGGCGGCAACGGTAGGTTTGCCTTTTTTAAGCACGGAAAAATTTACAGATACGTCGAAGCGGACAATGCCGTAGACGAATTTTACAAGGAATTACAACAAATTGTCGCAGAAAATCGTTGACAAACTTCATGAACGTTTTGCCGATATGCAGGCGCTTCGGGCGCGCAGTATCCGCGTGGACAGACAGCAACACAAGGTGTTTGTGGTGGTGTCTTTTCCGCATGTCAACGACCTTAGCGACGAACTTCGCCGACAGATTTCCGACGAGGTGAAACGCGCCGTCCCCAAGGGATACTACGGTATAGTGTCCTTTGCCGACGACAACTTTTCCGAAGTTACCTTCCGCAAGTATCTTGCCGATACGCTCAAAAAGCGTTTTCCTGTCTATTCGATCAACCGTGAAAAAACGCTCGTGCACATTGACGGGCGAACGATAGACGTCACTTTTGTTGTCAGTGAGGTGGACAAGCAGTCAATGGAAACGTCTGATTTTTTGCCGACTCTTACGGAAATAGTCGCCGACTACACAAGCTACGAAGTGACCTTTATGCTGTCGGTGGATGAGGCAGAAACGGAACTGCTGGACTTTTCCATGCAGGAAAAACTGGTCAAACTTGCCGTCAATCGTGAACTTATGCGCCCTGCGCGTGTGTTCCGCATCGAAAATGTAGTCAAATGTATCGGCAAACTTATCGACAGTTCGCCAATGTACATATCCGACATCCGCAAGGCGGTGGACAGTTGTGTGCTGTGCGGCAAAATTTCCGATCGCTCCCTTAAAAGCAGCAAAAACAACCCCAACTTGTGGATACTCAAAATGAAACTGACCGACGAGTCACCCGGGGCAATAAACGTGGTGATGTATGCGCGGCTGGACATCGACGACATCAACACTCTGCGCGAAACCCACGCCGACAAGACGGAAGAGCAACTGCAACGCATTGCCGAGCGCAAAAAGGTCAGCAACGAAAAGAAACTGAAAAAGATGATGGGGCTGTTTGACGGTCAGTCGGTAGTCGTGCGCGGCAGGATAAAATTCAACGATTTTTCCGAAGAACTGGAAATGCTGGCGTTCGACCTGTGCACGTGCGACATTTTGCCCATTGCCATGCAACCCACGTTTTTGCGCGGTGCGCCCGACGATTACTCGCTTGTCCGCCCCGAGGGCTACGAAGAGTACCGCCAGATGTCATTTACGCAGGAGTTTACGCGTGAGTCGCCAATTGCCGACAAAAAGTTTGTCGTGCTTCACATCAACGGTACGGGCTTTGAAATGACCAAAGACAAGTTTTTTGCCATGTGCGCGGTCAAGGTTGACGGAGGACGTATCACCGAGCAGTGGTTTACCTACCTCAACCCCGAAATTTCCGTTGACGCGACGGAACTTGCGCGGTGCGAAACCAACGTAGACAAACTGGTGTACTGCCCGACAATTACCGAAGTAGTGCCCGATTTGTACAAGTTTACCGACGGTTGCGACATCGTCGGTGACGGACACATCGGCTCGACAATGAAAATAATCAACTATTACGCCGCGCCTGTGGGGTTCCGTTTTGACAACAACCTTGACAGCGAAGCGCAGTTGTTGGGCGCGCTTTACGACAAAAGCAGTTTTGACAAAAAGCCGAATTGCGCCAACATTGCCGATGTGTGCAAGGCGTTGAAGCAGCCTTGTCTGTCGGAAACTTTTTGCAAACATACTTCCCTTGAAACGGCGCGTTGTATTTGCCTGCTTGCGGAAAACTGCTGATTGTAAGTTTACAGAAACGTCACGTCTTTTTACTTGCACATTTTACGAAAAAAAGCAAAAACGACCGTCGCAAAGACAGTCGTTTGGTAAGTTTCGATGTAGTTTCCATTGCGCAACGCAAAGTGCGCAAACAATTACTTTTCTTCGTAATTTTTGCAGTAGTGAGCCGTTTCGCAATCCTTGCAGGGCGTTACGGTAATCTTTGACAGTTTGCAGGAACAGTCCTTTCCGTTGTGATGTTTGCAGGCGCAAACGTCGCACATGATTGTTTGGTTTTTCATTTTAGTTACCTCCGTTTTTTTTGTTGCGGACAACATTTTGTCGCTGCCCGTGAGATTGTTCTCTGTTACATTGTGGGCGAATTTTGCCGCAAAAATACGGGATAACGGCACAAAAATATGTTTTTAGTACAAAAAACGGCATACTTGCCTATTGCATACGGCATTTGACGACAAATTTGCGTTGACTACTTTTGCAAAATAGGTTATAATTAATCAAATAAATTTCGATACGTATCAGAAAAATTACTACCGGATAGCGGTGAAAAGTTATCATTCAGGAGAAAATATGAAAGTTTTACTTTTGCAGGATGTCAAAGGTCAAGGTAAAAAAGGCGAAATCGTCAATGTGTCCGACGGATACGCGAACAATTTTTTGATTAAAAAGGGTCTGGCTCGCGTGGCAACCGCCGATACGGTCAATTCCGTAGCGATACACGATCAGGCAGTGACCAAGCAACGCGCCGCCGAAAAAGCCGCGGCAGAAGAAGCTGCAAGAAAACTAAAAGGTCAGGTTGTCAGAATCGTCGCCGACAAGGGCGCACAGGGCGGCAAGCTGTACGGAAGCATAACGGGAAAAGAAATTGCCGAACAACTTGTTGCAATGGGTTACAACGTGGACAAAAAACAAATTGTCCTCAAGGACCCCATCCGCGCAGTAGGCACCTACAACGTAAACGTAAAGATGTACGCGGAAATCGCCGTACAGATTACGGTAGTAGTAGAGTAACGCGGCGTTTGTCGCGGCTCTCGATTGCCTGCCGAGCTTATGCAAAGTGGCGCAACAAAACGGCTGCTGCGAGCCGAAAATCAATACGCAAAGCAGTGCTGCTCAACAGTATTTTACTTGTAGAAACATTTTTAGCGCAGGTACTCGTCGGTTTTCGACAAAACTTGCGCAAACAAAGTGATTTTGTCTTACATTTAGTCTGTATAATATTATCGATTTGATTGTCAATATTGATATTTTAGCAAGGTGCGTCGCCGCAGGTCTGTGTGCGACTGCGCTTTGCGGCGTAGACTTAGACTTAATTTTGTAATTATATTTTCGGAGGAATTGACAAGTGATCAATTCGTATTCCAGCCTGGAACAACTTACTTCAGCCGTCAACAACATGACGGTGGCTTCCTTGCGCGAAGTTGCGCGTGATTTCGGCATTGTGCCACGTAACCGCAAGCGCGACGAACTCATTCAACTGATACTGGACGTCTACAAGGGCGACATCAAGCCCGAAGGACCCAAAAAAGCAGGTCGCCCGACAAAAACGGCACTCAGCCAGCCTACGGTAGAACCTTACTCGCACGAGCGTACAACTACGCCCCCCCCCTCGAACAAGAGGTGTATGAAGGTATTCTCGAAATAATGCCGGACGGCTACGGTTTTGTGCGTACGGAAAACTACAGCACGACACCCGGCAAGGACTACTACGTGCCTGCCGCAATGATTACGCGTATGTTTTTGAAAACGGGCGACAAGCTGGGCGTATGCCTGAGGCAATTTCCCGACAGAACCGCGCCGTCCGTTACCTACATCAAAAGCATAAACGACGAAGTGTGCCCGAGCATTCACCGCACAAGTTTCGACATGCTGGAAGCGTGCTTCCCCAATCAGCGTATCAACATTGTCGGCGATCGTACCGATTACAGCCTGCGTGCGCTGGACCTTGTTGCGCCCATCGGCAAAGGAACGCGCGGTCTTATCGTTGCGCCGCCCAAGGCAGGCAAAACCATTTTACTTAAAAAGATTGCTCAGGCCGTGACGAAAAATCACCCCGAAATTCACCTGACGGTGCTTCTCATAGACGAACGTCCGGAGGAAGTTACCGACTTCAAGGACAGTGTAAACTGCGAAGTAGTGTACAGTACATTCGACCAGTCGCCGCAAAACCACACGCGCATTGCGGAACTTGTAATGGCAAACGCCCGTCGCCGCGTAGAGCAAGGACAGGACGTAATGGTACTTATGGACAGTATTACCCGTCTCGGACGCGCCTACAACCAGACGATAGAAATGAGCGGAAGAACGCTGACCGGCGGACTGGACATTTCCGCTTTGCAGGAACCCAAAAAGATGTTCGGCAGCGGACGTAACGTGCGTAACGGCGGAAGCCTTACCATACTTGCGACCGCCCTTGTGGAAACGGGCAGCAAGCTGGACGAAATCGTGTTTGAGGAATTTAAGGGTACGGGTAACATGGAAATCCGCCTTGACCGCCGCATGAGCGAAAAGCGCATTTTCCCTGCGATCGACCTCAACAAGAGCGGTACGCGCCGAGAAGATTTGCTGTTTACCCCCGAAGAAATGGAAGGCATGATGTTGTGCCGCCGTCTGCTTGCTTCCGACGACCCCGTGCAAGCCACCGAGGAACTGTTGGAAATCATCATGGCAACGGCAAACAACAAGGAAACGATCGAGGTAATCAAGCGACTGATAAACTCTCGTCGCACAAGAAGATAAAATGAAAACTGTGGTTTTGGGTATGAGCGGCGGCGTGGACAGT
>DPQS01000069.1:40215-46570 GCA_003537755.1 Clostridiales bacterium
GGCCGCCACGTTTGAGCGCGGCGTGGACAGTGCTGTGTCGGCTCACTTGCTTAAACAGCAAGGCTACAACGTGGTTGCTTTGTTTATGCACAACTGGGAAGAAACCGACGACGGCTGCTGCACGGCGGAGCAAGACTACGAGGACGTCAAGCGCGTTTCGGACAAATTGGGCATTCCGTACTACTCCGTCAACTTCGCCAAGGAATACAAGGAACGCGTGTTTTCCTATTTTTTGGACGAGTACCGCAAAGGGCGCACGCCAAATCCCGACGTGCTGTGCAACCGTGAGATCAAGTTCGGACCTTTTCTTCAATACGCAAAGGCACTTGGTGCGGACTACATCGCGACGGGACATTACTGCGGAATAAGTCACGAAGGCGGCGTGCACAGACTGCTGAAAGCTGCCGACCAAAGCAAGGATCAGACCTACTTCCTTAATCAACTTACGCAAAAGCAACTTGCCGACGTGCTGTTTCCTCTTGCCAATGTACAAAAGACGGAAGTACGCAAAATTGCCGACGAGTTGGAACTTGTCAACGCCAAAAAGAAGGACAGCACAGGCATTTGCTTTATCGGAGAGCGCAATTTCCGAAACTTTTTGCATGAATATCTGCCCAATCAGGCAGGCGAGATAGTAACGACCGACGGCAAGGTGGTAGGCGAGCATATAGGGCTTATGTACTACACGCTCGGTCAACGTCGCGGACTCGGACTGGGTGGCACGACGGACAGCCAGGATCGCTGGTTCGTGGTGGAAAAGGATATGGCAAACAACCGCCTTGTAGTGTCGCACGGCGACGAGTCGGTGCTTATGAGTAAGTCGCTTACGGCTTCGACGCTGAACTGGATTCCGAGCCTTCCGGGCAGACAATTTACCTGCAGGGCTAAGTTTCGTTACCGCCAGCCGGAGCAGGGCGTGGACGTTACGATTAACGACGACGGCACGGCAAACGTACTTTTTCACGAGCCGCAACGTGCTGTTACTCCGGGACAATTTGTGGTCTTTTACGACGACACCGCATGCCTGGGCGGCGGCATAATAGAAACGGTCACAAAGTAAACTTTTGTTAAATTTGTAAGCAAATTTTTGATACGTACAATGTTTTTCGTTACAACGACGCATGCAAAATTTGCCAACGGAGATACGATGGACGAAAAAAACGTTGTGGCGACAACGGAAGAAAACGCCGAAACAAAGGAAATACTCGACGAACTGGCAGCCGAACCTACGGTGAAAAAAACACGCGTATGGGAGGTTGACTTTCTTCGCGGATTTTTGATTTTGTTCGTCGTTTGGGATCACTTTATGTGGGACATCGTGTACGGCGTAAACGGCAACTACAACACGGGATTGTTCAAATGGCTGTACGACCTGGGCGTAGGTTACTACGGCGGTATTCTGCGCGAAACCACCCACGACGCATTTGTCACGTTGTTCATTTTTCTGTCCGGCGTTTCTTGCAGTTTTTCACGAAGTAACGGCAGGCGCGCAATCAAAATGGTGGTGTTTGCCTTCGCCTTTACGGCGGTTACGTTTGCCGTAAGTTCCATTATCGGCGAAAACATCACAGTGCGCTTCAACGTAATTCACGTAATCGCATTGTCTGTCGCGTTGTGGACAGGGATAAAATGGGTGTGTGGCAAGTGCACAAAGCCCTGGCAAAAAAACCTGTTCGGTGCGGTCATGACCTGCATTATCGTTGCGGTAATCGTGTCAGGTTCCTGCGCCAAAATCGCCCACATCGTGGTTGGCAAACCATGGTCTACCGAGCACAGTTTCTGGTTCTTTTTGTTCGATTACAGCGGAAGCAAAGGCTACTCGCAATTTTTCGGAGGCGACTGCTGGCCGTTTTTCCCCGATTTCGGCTGGTTTCTTATCGGCGCGTTTCTCGGGCGTGCTTTGTACAAAGAAAAAAAATCGCTGTTTCCGTCGGTCAATCCAAAGTATGTGTCGCCCCTTACTTTTTGCGGACGTCACAGCATCTGGATTTACTTCGGCAGTCAGGTTGTGATGTACGGACTTATTTTCCTGCTTCACGGCATACTTAACATATTGTAAAACATGGACGAAAAAACATTGCGACAAGTAAACATGTGCATTGTCGACATTTCCGACGGTGAAGTTTCGTCGTTGGAAACTTTGTCGAGCCTTGTTTCCGCTCGCATGCTGTCCGTTGCATTAAGCGTCTTGCACAACCGCGTTCTCGCCGAGGATGCCGTGCAGGACGCTTTTGTCAAAATAGTAGACAATGCCTCGCGCTTCAATGCGGGCACCAACGGCTACGCCTGGATTTGTAAAATTACGCAAAACTGCGCACTTAACATATTGCGGCACGAACGTCGACGGCAGACGACAAATATCGACGATTGTTTCTTTCTTGCCGACCCCGACAATCCCTTTGATAGAAGTGACGCCGCCGTTACGTTGCAAAAGGCATTTGCGACGCTTGACGAAACGGAAAAGCGCGTCCTCTACCAAAAGTATTTTATGGATTTCACCGTCCGCGACAGCGCAAAGTCGCTCAGCATGTCCAAGTCTTCGGTGCAGCGAGCGGTGGATCGCGCCGAAGCAAAGATGAAAAAATTTCTCAATTAAATCTCTCGATTACGGGACAAAACAACGGTAAAAGGTGTTTAGTAAACAGATGAAAGACCAACGTATACAGCAACTGTTTGACAACTACGCAAACGAGTTGCCGCAACAATCCAATCTTGCCGAAAACGCTCGCGCTAAGATGACCGGGCGTAAAAATGCTTGCCGAAAACGTCGTACCTTCTTTGCAAGGCTCGGCGCGATTTATTGCGCCCTGATTGTGTGCGTGTTGTGTCTGTCTGTCGTCACTCGCGTTTTGTCCGGCAACAGAAATGACGATGCTGCGTCTGCGCCCGAACAATCGCTAAAGACCTACGCCGTTTCCGATTTGCGCGGTATGCGTCTGACCGGCGGCGACGAGGCGGGAACAATCGGCTCGGTGCGCACGATGTTTGCCATCGACGAAGTGGAAAGTTTGTTTGGCGAAGTTGTCAACGCGACATACACGGCGTACTATTCCTCCGACGGTTTGTTGAAATGCATAAGTGCGGCGTACCGCGTGCGTTATTCGGACAGATTAGTGGATGTGACGGTGATCGGCGAAATCAACGGGTTCGTCAATGAGCAACTTTATGGCGAGTACAGATACTTTTCGGACAACAACGCAGGATTTATCCACGGTGAAACGGACGGTGAAGCGGTGCGTCGCACCTTTGTTGAAAACGCAAAAGTTCATTTTTACGTAACGGCCTTTAACTCCGACAACAACGTCAGTTACAATGTTTGCAGAAATATTGCCGCCGTTTTGTAAAAAAAATTCAACAAATTTTCAGTTTAGCGGGACAAATCGCCTTTGGGCATGGTTTTGTATGCGAAAGGTCGTGCGGAAAGTGCGACGAGTCCGCGACATAATAAACTCGGTTACGGACAAAGGGAGATTTTTATGAAAAAGTTTCTTGCGCTAATAGTTACTGTACTTGTCTGTTTGTCGTTGCTTGTCGGTTGCTCGGCAGGAGGATCCGACAAGAGCTATGACTACGACTACAGTCACACACCGACGGGAATTCCCGAAAACGACAAAGGCGACAACTATCAGTTTGCCGAAATCAAGGAAAACGACTTTACCGACGTTTCGAAAACGGCGGACAGTTACTTTTCGCTTAATCGTAACACAAGCGGTTACAGTCTGATGCGTAGACAAATTAACGAAGGGGCAAAAATCCATCCGTCATCCGTACGCATCGAGGACTACGTCAACTACTTCAATTACAACTACGCTCGCCCGACGGGCAATGACAGCCTTGCGCTCGGCGGAAGTTTGTTTGACTGCCCGTGGAACGCCGCTCACAAGTTGCTTCGTATCGGCGTCGCGGCGGAGGAATTGAATTTTGACGACACGGCAAACAACGTCGTGTTTCTGATTGACGTTTCCGGTTCTATGTACGGTAATGACCGTCTGCCGCTGGTGCAACAGGCGTTTACAATGTTGTTGCCTATGCTGGATGTCGCCGACACTGTGTCGGTGGTGACATACGCAAGCGGCACAAAGGTGCTTTGCGAAGGACTTACCTGTACCGACAGTAACAAAACAAAAATCGCCAACATCATTCAGGACATACAGGCAAGCGGCTCGACCTACGGCGAGGGCGGCATAAATCTTGCCTACGCCTGCGCCGAAAAGTACATGCAAAGCGGCGGCAACAACCGCGTAATACTTGCAACGGACGGCGACTTTAATGTAGGCGCAAGCAGCGATGAAGCGTTGGAAAAGTTGATTTCCGACAAAGCATCCAAGGGAATTGACCTTACGGTGCTCGGCTTCGGTATGGGCAACACGCGCGACCACACCATGGAAACTCTCGCGAAAAACGGCAACGGAACCGCGGCGTACATCGACACGATAAACGAAGCGCGCAAGGTGCTTGTCGAAGAATTCGGCGGCACAATGCGTACGGTGGCTTACGACGCAAAGGCAAAAGTGGTGTTCAACGCCGAGTCGGTTGACAAGTATCGCCTTATCGGCTACGAAAACAGCATGCTGACCAGCGACCAATACAACAACAGCAAAACGCAGGCAGGCGAAATCGGCAGCGGACACACCGTGACGGCGGTTTATGAAGTCGCGCTGAAAAAAGGCGTTGCCGACGGCGCAAGTGTTGCGGAACTGGAAGTTGCTTACAAAAAGGCACCTTTGACGGACAACGAGAATGTGGAAAATCCGGAATACAAAGTGAATGCGTCGATAACGCTTGACGGCAGTTACGTGCAGACCGACGACGACAAGTTTGTCGCATGTGTGGTGGAATACGGCTTGCTGCTTCGGGAAAGCAAGTACAAGAGCGACGCGACCTTTGCCGACGTCATTGCAAGACTTGCCGCACTTAACGATTACATCGCGACGGACTGTTTCAAGGCAGAATTTGCGGAAGTTGTCGGCAAGGCAGCAACGCTTTACGGTGCGAAGAATTAAAGCGCAACGGTTGTGCTGTTTGTTCTTTTGTTAATGTCATGCGGCTGACCATTCGTCAAACGATTCACTCATTTTTACATGTTGTTGTGGCGTGCACGGTACATCCGTGTGCGCCTTTTTTGCTGCTCGGCGATATCGGAAAAAAAAGTGATAGAAAAATCAAAGATTGTACGGTTGTTTATAATAAATTGCAAATGAGCTAACGGCGTTCGGCAAAATTAACCCTAACTTTTATTTAATTTTTTTGTTTCCATTTTGTTTGAAAAAGAAAGGATTTGTTGTATAATCATCAGGTCGATTGTCGTAAATTGCACAATACAGTGCGAAAAACGTAAAAAAATGCCCAAAGCAAATATTTCCTGACATAATATTTGCTCGTCGCAAAGGAGAAAACATATGAAAATCGCTATCGTTACAGGCGCGTCCAGCGGTATGGGACGCGAATTTGTACGCATACTTGACAAAAACGAACAACTTGACGAAATCTGGGGCGTGGGGCGTGCAAAGGAAAATATTGACGCGCTTGCAGCCGAACTCAAAACGCCTTTCCGTGCGTTTGAAGTGGACATCACGGCAGGCGGAATGGAACAGATTGTCGCCGCGGTAAAGGAAGCAAGCCCCGACGTGAAGTGGCTTGTCAATGCGGCAGGCTTCGGCAAGTTTGGCAGATACGACGAAATACCCGTTGCCGAAAGCATGAACATGGTGCGCCTCAACTGCGAGTGCCTTGTGGGACTTACGGAAAGCATTTTGCCCTTTATGCACGAGGGCGCGCACATCGCCGAGTTCAGCAGTGTGGCAGCGTTTCAGCCTACGCCGTACCAGAATGTGTACGCGGCAACCAAGGCGTTTGTGTACAGTTACGCACGTGCGCTTAATGTGGAACTCAAGCCGCGCAAGATATCCTGCACGGCGGTGTGTCCGTATTGGACGGAAAGCGCGTTTTTTGACAGAGCAGGGCAGACGGAACGCAAAGTGGTCACCAAAATGGTGGCGTTGTACAAGCCTTACGACGTAAGTCTGCACGCCTACAAGGATATTCTGAAAGGGCGCGACATCAGCATACACGGGTTTAAGGCACGCACGCAGGTACGCGCGGTAAAGGTGTTTCCCGTCAGGTTTGTAATGCGGACTTGGGTGAAGCAGCAGAAATTTGACAAGCGTTACCGCTGAAAAGGCTTGAAAGGGCGCCGAAGTGCACGGGTCGTGCGTTCACTATTAAAAGAGATAAAACTGATTGAGCCACATAAAAACATGTCATGCTGAGCGTAGTCGAAGCATCCCCCGGAAGGGTACCTTGTGAAAAGGGCGCCGAAGTGCGTTAGTTGGTGTAGTGGGGTCCTGTCGAGGAA
>DPQS01000032.1:0-2381 GCA_003537755.1 Clostridiales bacterium
CGTATGGTGATACCTTGACAACACTTTAAATCAACTTCATTACTTCGGCGCCCTTTTTGCCCTTCACAATTCAAGCGTGCTTCTTTGGCTGCTTACTCAAGTATCTTGAGCGGCGCAAACTTAATCATAAGCGACTTTTTGCCGACCGTATCAAACGCCACGTCCACCACGTCGCCCGAAATGCGCAAAATAATTCCTTTGCCGAACATCGCGTGTTCCACCTTCATGCCCGGCTTGAAGTTGCCAACCTGCGCCTTGGTCTTGCCGGGGTTTGGCGTGGCACTCGGGCGCGGTTCGCGATTGTTAAGGCGATCAAGAAAACTGTCGTCCGCCAGTTGACGTTCTGTCGCGGCAGGTCTCGGCGGCGTTTGCATACGCTTGATTTCGGAAAAATACCTGCTTTCCATCGTGTCTTTGCGCTGTCCCCACAAAAAGCGGGTGCGTGCGCGTGTAAGATACAAACGCTGTTCGGCGCGCGTCACCGCCACGTACATCAGGCGGCGTTCTTCCTGCATCGTTTCGGCGTTGTATGTCGCGCGGGATGTCGGGAAAATGCCGTCTTCCAGCCCGATTACAAACACATTCTTAAATTCCAGCCCCTTTACGGCGTGAATTGTGGCAACGCTTACGTAGTCGGCTTCGCTGTCCTCGTCGATGTCGCTTGCCAGCGTTACCGATTGCAGGTAGTCGCCGAGAGTCGCGTTTGGTTGCGCCTTTTCAAAGTCGATTACCGACTGTTCGAATTCGTCGATGTTCAGCGCGCGTTCCTCTTCGTCTGCGTCAAGCAGCACCTGACGGAATTCCAGTAAATCCAACATGGCGTGCGTAAACACCTTGACGGAATTTGTCCCGGCAAGCGCGTCCAACTGTTCGACAATTTTGTAAAAATCCGTCAGTTTTTCACGCGTGGGACGGTTGAAGTCGTCCAGCAGATTGCGTTCGTCGGACACAAATTCCAACACCGACAGTCCCCTGTCCGCCGACAAATCCAGTAGCTTCTTTATCGTAGTGTCGCCAATACCGCGCCGTCTCGGCACGTTGAGCGCACGTATAAACGCTTCGGTATCGTTAGGGTTTACCACAAGGCGCATGTAGGACAATACGTCCTTGATTTCCTTGCGCTCGAAGAACTTGAAACCGCCAAACACCTTATACGGAATGCGATTTTTTGTCAGTTCCGCTTCGAAACTGCGTGACAAAGCGTTGATGCGCATAAGTATGGCGAAGTCTTTCCATCTGCCGTTACGCGCCACCGCCCTGAGCCCCTTTATTTGTTCCACTACAAAGTACGCTTCGTCGGCTTCATTGTAGGCGGCGTACAGTTGCGGCTTTACACCCTGTTCGTTTTCCGTCCACAGAACCTTTTCGAAACGCCCGGTGTTAAGAGAAATAATTTGGTTTGCAACGTCCAGTATTGCCTTGGTGCTGCGGTAGTTTTGTTCCAACTTGAACACCTGACAATCGGGAAAGTCGCGCTGAAACTTCTTCAGGTTGTTGGCTTCCGCACCGCGCCAACTGTAAATACTCTGGTCGTCGTCACCCACTACAAAAATATTGCCGTACTTTTCGCCAAGCATCCTGAAGATGTTGTACTGCACTTTGTTGGTATCCTGAAACTCGTCGATAAGTATGTACTTGTAGCGTTCGCGATACTTTTCCAGTATCTCCGGCGAATTGGCAAACAACTTGTACACGTAGTACAGCAGATCGTCGAAGTCAAGGGCGTTGTTTTCCGCCATTTTTTTGTTGTAAGTTTCAATTATTTTTACCACTTCGGCATTGCTTTGCGCCGAAGCAAGGCTTTGCAAACGTTCGATTTCCGCGCTCAGGTACTCATCGTTGCGGCTAAGGGCATTAAGATCGCCGTCAAGCAGTTCCGGCGCTTTGTTTTTGATGTCGCTTATGCTGTCGCAAAATCCGTCCACCACCTTGGCGTCGCTATCGTCAAAGGCATCCCGGACGATTTTTTTGATTACCGATTTCTTTTCGTCCTCGGCGTAGATGGTAAAGTTGCTGTTGCGGTCAAAACTATTTACCTCGTAGCGCAGCACCGTCGCGCAAAAACTGTGTATCGTGCTGATGTGCATCCAACCTGCGCCGACGTTGAATTCGAACAAACGACGTTTCATTTCGTTGGCGGCTTTGTTGGTAAAAGTTATTGCCAGAATCTCCGACGGCGAAACGCCGCATTCCTGAATAAGGTACAATATTCTGTTGGTAAGTACGCGCGTTTTTCCGCTACCTGCGCCTGCAAGCACTATCGTAGGTTTAAGCGGCGCGGTTACTGCCGCAATCTGCGCCGAGTTCAAAGATTGTAAATTCAATGTAAAACTCCGTTTCTGTATGCTGTCTTTTGCTCGCGCGGCAAAACGATGCCACAA
>DPQS01000032.1:2615-2766 GCA_003537755.1 Clostridiales bacterium
CTCTAATCGTGCACGCTCGGGTGCAAAAAAATATTGATGTTGGCGAAATTAACCTACGCCGACACTATTCGTCGATTTTGAGTATGGACATAAACGCTTCGCTGGGTACGGACACACTGCCTACCTGGCGCATACGTTTTTTGCCCTCTTT
>DPQS01000032.1:2954-4459 GCA_003537755.1 Clostridiales bacterium
GCGCATACGTTTTTTGCCCTCTTTTTGCTTTTCCAGCAGTTTCTTTTTACGCGTGATGTCACCGCCGTAACACTTGGCAAGTACGTCCTTGCGCAGTGCCTTCACCGTTTCGCGCGCAATGATTTTGTTGCCGATTGCCGCCTGAATGGGGATTTCGAACATCTGGCGAGGTATTGCGTCTTTCAGTTTTTCCGCCATCTGACGTCCGCGTGCGTAGGCGCGTTCCTCATTTACGATTATACTCAGCGCGTCGCACACTTCGCCGTTAAGTAAAATGTCCATTCGCACAAGTTTGCCCGTGCGATAGCCTTCTATTTCGTAGTCAAGGCTGGCGTAGCCGCGTGTACGCGACTTAAGCGTGTCGAAAAAGTTGTAAATAATTTCGTTGAGGGGAATTTCGTATGTCAACTTGACGCGCTTGGTGTCGAGATAGGTCATGTCGATAAACACGCCGCGTTTGTCCTGGCACAGTCCCATTACGTCGCCGACATACTCCGGCGGGGTAAACACTTCGGCGTGAACGATGGGTTCCTCGATGTGTTCGATACTGCTTACAGGCGGCAGTTTGGTCGGGTTGTCGATCATCTGTTCGGTGCCGTCGGTCAGACACACCTTGTAACTTACGCTCGGCGCGGTGGTAACAAGATCGAGGTCAAACTCGCGCTCCAGGCGTTCCTGAATAATTTCCATATGCAAGAGTCCCAAAAAACCGCAACGGAAACCGAAGCCTAGCGCGACGGACGTGTCCGGCTCGTACATCAGGCTTGCGTCGTTGAGTTGCAATTTTTCGAGAGCGTCTTTCAGGTCGTTGTATTTGCTGCCGTCCGCAGGGAATATGCCGCAGAAAACCATCGGCTTTACTTCCTTGTAGCCGTGCAGGGGTTTTGCACAGGGGTTTGCGGCGTTAGTCATGGTGTCGCCGACTTTGGTGTCACACACCGTCTTGATACTGGCGCATACGTAGCCGACGTCGCCTGCCGCAAGACAGGGTGCGGACTTCATTTGCGGCTCGAAGTACCCTACTTCCGTCACGTCGAAAGTTTTGCCTGCAGTTTCAAACATCCTGATTGAGTCGCCAACCTTTACCGAGCCGTCAACAATGCGCACGAAAATAATCACGCCCTTGTAGTTGTCGTACTGACAGTCGAAAATAAGCGCTTTAAGAGGCGCGTTCTCGTTACCTTTCGGCGCAGGTACAAGATCCACCACGGCGTCAAGCACGTCGGTGATGTTGAGCCCTTCCTTTGCGGAAACAAGGGGCGCATTTGTTGCGTCCAGACCGATTGCGTCGGCAATTTCCTGCTGACAGGCAGGGATATCTGCACTCGGCAGGTCGATTTTGTTGATTACGGGAATGATTTCCAGGTCGTTTTCCAGTGCAAGATAGCAGTTGGCAAGAGTTTGCGCTTCTACGCCCTGGCTTGCGTCCACCACAAGCAACGCCCCCTCGCATGCGGCAAGACTACGCGACACTTCGTAGTTGAAGTCCACGTGTCCCGGGGTGT
>DPQS01000032.1:4628-5382 GCA_003537755.1 Clostridiales bacterium
GTGTCCCGGGGTGTCGATAAGGTTCAGCGTGTACTCGACGCCGCCTTTTTCGTACTTCATGCGTACGGGCGTAAGTTTGATGGTAATTCCGCGTTCGCGCTCGATGTCCATGCTGTCCAGCAGTTGCGCTTCCATATCGCGTTTGGCGACGGTGCCCGTCACTTCCATAAGGCGGTCGGCAAGAGTGCTTTTACCGTGGTCGATGTGCGCTATTATGCAAAAGTTTCGTGTATTTTGTTGCGACAAGTGGTACTCCTTCGTGCCGTCGGTTTACGGTGTGTAGCGGTAGTCATGACGGGCTACCTTTGCCAAACCGACTTTGGTGCAAATTTTTACAGATAGATTATATCAAAAAACAATGATTTTGTCCACGAAAGTTTACTCTTTTTTAGGTTAAACATCTTGCCAAAAAAAACAAATACTTATATAATATATTTGTGAAAGTATCGTTGCGCACAAGCGTGTCTGTCCTAAGCGCGACGGACAACAGAAACGACCGAAAAACACAAAACATTGCACGGCAAAAAATTTGTCTTTAAGTTACTGATTTAAGGCTTGTTCAACTTTCACACAGTACGGTAAAATATAAGTCGAAAATTGCCGGACACTACATTGCGACAAAACAACGCTTGCGCATTTGTCCGGCAAAAAAAACGCTAAACGACCTTGAAGGAGTACACTATGATTAACAACGATTACAAATGGCTGACCGATATATTTGTGGCACATCGCGGCTTGTTTGACAACAATGCAG
>DPQS01000032.1:5552-26776 GCA_003537755.1 Clostridiales bacterium
CAGGCATACCGGAGAACTCCCTTCCTGCATTTACGCGCGCTTCGCAAAGCGGATACGGAATCGAAACGGACGTACAGATGACAAAAGACGGAGTGCTTGTCGTATTCCACGACGACACCCTTGACCGCATGACGGGCGTACACGGCGTTCTGTCAGATTGCACCTTTGAGGAACTGCGCAAAATGCGCCTTATCGGTACCGATTGTCAAATCCCCACTTTTGAGGAGTTTTTGCAGGCGGCAAACGGTGCAAACCTGATTGTGGAAATCAAGTCGCACGCAAACATCGGCGAAGTGGAACAGAAAACCTACGATATGTTGAAAACCTACAAGGGCAACTACTGCGTGGAATCATTCAATCCGCTTATCATACGCTGGTTCAAGAAGCATGCCCCCGAAGTAATACGAGGCACGCTTAGTTACATGTACGACGGCGCAAAAATGAGCCGCTTCCGCAAATGGCTGCTCAGCCGACTTAAACTGTGTAAGTGGAACGGAAGTCAATTTATCGCATATGACGCCGCCACCCTTACCACAAACAAAGCAGTAGCGAAATTCGGCAAAAAAATTCCTATCATTTGCTGGACGGTGCGCAGTCAGGAAGAATACGACCGCCTGAAGGACTATTTCGACAACATCATCTTTGACGGTTTCATTCCGCAAGGCATGGGCAAAGAGCAAAAATAGTTTTTCCAAGCGGGACAATCTTTTTTTTCGTCAGACGCTACACGGTGCATTGGCAAGAATGTTTGTAAACTTCTATTGCAAGGCGACGGACAATCGCAAACAAAATGCACCGCTTGCGCAAGGCGACAATCAATGCAACACGCCGCAACCGCGGCTGAACAAACACAAGGAGAGTTTCATCATGAAGATATTTGCTTTTATTTTGGGCGTACTGTTCGGCATTGTCGCCGTTTTCGGTGCGGTGTTCGTTGCGGTAGCCACTGTAACGCCCGACACAGTTACGGGCGGCACCGCTTCCGAAACGCTTGGCGACATCGGCAAGTTGTCGTTTTTGAGCATATTCAACAAGGTGCGCGACGCGTTCAGTACCCAAGGCAAATTCTACCGCTACAAGACCGACGCCGACGGCAACATTGCCCTTGACGACAACGGCAAAAAGATAATCGAAGAGTGCGCAGCTGGCGAGGGGGAATATTTTTCGCTTAGTATGTTTTGCGCAACCACGGGACTTGACCTCGACAAAGTGTTCGGCACCACCGTTCCGGACAGCGTTTACAAAATCCCCGTTGCGGAATACTTCAATTCCGAAAACGGCGTAAACAACGCGTTCAAGCAAATAAAAGTAAGCGCACTTACGGAAATAATCAACCTGTTCGGCAAGACGGACGACGGCAACAAAAAAATCGACCAGGCGACAATAGACAAACTTGACGGCTTTTCGCTGTTTGACCTCGTCGGCGAAAACGGCATAGAAACGGTATTTGCCGACATCAAACTTGCGGAACTGGTCAGCGACGTATTCCCCGCCGAAAAGACCGACGACAACAAACTGTTGTACGCGCTCGGTCAGTCGTTACTCGGCAAAACAATGACGGCATTCAAAGCCAACAAATTATTTTTTGAACTGAAAGCCGGCGGCTCGCTTGAAGAAACGGGCAAACTGAAAGTTACGGAAGTCGTCACCGCAAGCGAGGAAATCAACAATATTTTCGGTGACACCACTATTGCCGACCTGGTAAACGACAACGGCGAACTGGACGTAAACAAACTGATGGAAACCACCAAACTCGGCAACATAATGGGCTACAAGTACGACGCAGAAAAGGATGAGTGGTACACCACGGACGACAGCGGCAGCATTGTGTATGCCGAAGGAATCGTTGCAAGCGTTGCAGGGCTTACCGTCAAAGAAGTAATGAACACCGAAAGCCTGTACGATATCCGCGTAGGCGAACTTGTAGGCTACAAACGCACAGAAAGTGCCACCGACGGCTACACAGCCTACGGCACTACGACAGACGTTATGACAGACGGCTCAGAGTACATCAAGGCCGACGGCGATAGATGGTACAAGGCGAAAATTACCTGCACCAACAGCGAGCATACCGACGTCACCCACACAAGCGACTGCTTCGACTACGTGTGGAACAAGGACAACGCCGAAACAAGCGGCGTTATCGGCTCGATGGCATCGCTTACCGTGCGCGAACTTAGCAACGGCGACAAAATAAACGCAAAAATCGAAAGCCTGACCATCGGCGACGTACTGAACATCACCGAAGGACAAAAACCGCTGTGGGCACTGCGCAACACGAAAATCGGCAAACTGGGCGAAGGCATAAACGAAATTACGCTGGGCGACATTATTACCATAGACGAAACAAGCAACAAACTGCTGAAACGCCTTGCCGGCGAAAAGGTAGGCAGCCTCGGCACCGTTGCCGACAACCTTGTGCTTGGCGATGTAATAGACGTAACGACGGCCAGTCCGAAGATACTTGTTACGCTTAAGGACAAGAAAATCAACGAACTTGGCAACGCGGTTGAAACGCTTAAACTAAGCGAGGTAATCGATACCGACGGGAACGCCATACTTGCCGCGCTTGCAGACAGCAACATAAACAACCTCGGAACAGACATCAACAACGTAAAAATGGGCACGGTAATGAACTACCAATACGTTGAAAACTGCACCGAAAGCGGACACTCAACCACTGCTCACTGGCACGAAAGCGCAACCGACAAGACGGAAGTCGTCGGCGTGTACGGCAAGATTGCCAACATGACCATTTCGGAAATCAGCGAAAAGGATGCAAGCGGCAACAGCGGCATTGAAAAAATCATGACGGGGCTGACAATCGGCGACCTGGTAAACAGCAACATTATGGACATCGGCGAGGGTGACACGCGCACGCAAAACGAATACAAATTGCGCATACTGACCTGCGTCAATCCGTCGGCGCACAGCATAATGTACAACGGCAACACATTCAAATGCAACATCGAAGGCTACTACACCTACCGCGCCGCACTCAGTGTGACGGGCAGCGATTGCACTGCACAGCAGTTTTTCAATCTGACGCACGACACCGACGCAGAAAAAGCCGAATGTATGGACTTGTGGCAAAGCGTACCGGTAAGCGACTTTATGAGCGCACTGCTTTCGGGTATTTAAGCCCAATTGCAGGTTTTAAGCACATATTTTGCAGTAAAAGGCACGACAACGCAAAGCAAAAGTTTTTGCACGTCACAATAAAGTTGCAGTAAATAGGCAAAAACGAAAATAAAAAAGCGGCTATGGATTTATTCCGTAGTCGCATTTTTTATTGAAACTAATTTGTTGTCGGTATCGCTGTTGTAAAAATAAGTTGCATTGAATTCCGTAGCAAAAGTCTTTCGACAAGACAATTATAACTTTTGCTCGTTTTTCTTCCGTGCAGACGGCGGCGTTTCGTTGTATGCGCAGCTTTTCCGCACGATTATGTAATCGAGGTTGTCTCTGTCTTGCGCACAACCACGGCATGCACACCTGCAACAACGTTGATTTCGGGAACATCCGAGTCACTCTGCCCTAACTGCGCACGCGGAATTTTTCCACGATTTTTGCCGCGACGCGCAAGCCGTCAACCGCCGAAGAAACTATGCCGCCTGCGTAACCTGCGCCTTCGCCGATCGGGTACAGGTTTGCAACGCTGCTTTCAAAGTTTTCGGCGCGTAGTATCCGCACGGGGGACGATGTGCGCGACTCGACGGCGGTAAGCACGCCCGACGAGCCGAAACCACGGATTTTTCGGTCGAACACAGTCAGTGCCTCGGCAATGCTGTCGGAAATATCCGATGGGAAAAAGTCGCGCAGGTTTGCCGAGCGCACGCCGCGAGGATAGGATGGGGTAATGTCGAATGCAGTCGTCGGACGATTTGCAACAAAGTCGGTTACATTCTGGCATGGCGCAACGTAATTACCTCCGCCAAGGACAAACGCGCGACGTTCCAGGTCACGCTGGAAGCGCACGCCCGACAACACGTCGCGACCGAAGCCGTAACGCTCGATGTCGTCCGCGCCGACGGTTACCACAAGTGCGCTGTTGCTGTTTGCCGCGTTTCGGGCGTAGTTACTCATGCCGTTTACGACGACTGACTCGGGCTCGGAATTGCCTGCAACCACCACGCCGCCCGGGCACATGCAAAATGAATAGCAACTGTGTTTTTCGCCGTTGTGTACCAATTTGTAACTTGCCGCCGACAGGTCGCGATGCGTTGCCGCCAGACCATACTGCGCATTGTCGATAAATGCTCGTGTATGCTCCACGCGAAGTCCTACGGCAAACGACTTGAACGAAAGCGAAACGTTTTTGTCGAGAAGCAGATCGAACACATCACGAGCCGAATGACCCGTGCACAGGCATACGCAATCACAGGCAAGCGTGCGTGAAACATTGTTTTTGCCCGTAACTACCGCGGCGCACACCGAACCGTCCGAGGCGACCGCAAAGTCGTCAAACGATGTGTCAAACATAAACTCTCCGCCGGAGTGCCCTATCTCGTCGCGAAGATTTGCCACTACGCCAACAAGTTTGTCCGTTCCGATGTGGGGCAATGCGTCGTACATAATATCCTCGGGCGCGCCGCTTCGCACAAACTGACCGAACACAGTGAAGGTAAAGGGCGACGAAATACCCGTCGTAAGTTTACCGTCGGAAAACGTGCCTGCACCTCCCAAACCGAACTGAACGTTTGTTTTGGCGTTAAATTCGCCGCCGCAGAAAAATTTTTCAACGGCTTGTTTGCGTTCGGCAACGTCCGAGCCTTTTTCCACAACCGTCACTCTGAAGCCGCTTTTTGCAAGATACAACGCGGCAAACAACCCTGCCGGACCACTGCCGACAACTACCGCATGTTTGCCGTAAAGTGCCTTGTCCGGCACGATGTTTTGCAAAACGTCGGTTGGCAAAAAATACGGCGTTGCATTGCGAACGAAAGTTTTTTTGACGTCAATTAAAAATGAACATACAAAATGAACATCCGATTTATCACGGGCGTCTACGCTTTGTTTGTGTAGTTTGATGCTGATTATTTCACGTTCGGACAAACCGCACTTAGCACAAACTATCTGTGTTGCCTTGTCCTTTTGTCCAAGCGGAATATTGAATGGTTTTGTTAAAAATACAGACATTTTTTGTTACCGTAAAATCGCACAGCAGATTTGTGTGTTAATTTTTTTGTAATTAAATTTTGTATACGTATTAAATTTTTGCTTACAATTTACCGTCAAACAGATACAAGGCGGAACTTGCCGCAAACTGAAGATTGAAACCGCCGCACTGTCCGTCAACGTCCAATGCTTCACCGAGAACCGTTATGCCACA
Source organism: Clostridiales bacterium (assembly GCA_003537755.1). Taxonomy (GTDB): domain Bacteria; phylum Bacillota; class Clostridia; order Christensenellales; family CAG-314; genus Fimimonas. The sequence goes on from DPQS01000032.1 coordinate 10,885, forward strand.
GGGCAAAGTCAGCGACTTTTCGTCCACAAATGCAAGGTTTACGCCGCCTGCCGTCACTTGACTTAATGAGTAGTCAAGCAATTTGTCAAAAATGAACGTCAAATTTTTGACCATGTGCGCGTATACTTTTGCAAGGTCGTCCGAGGCAGTCTTTTGCTGTTTTTTCACGTAGTCTGCAACCCGATTTTTCACAAGCCCGACAAGCGGGTCTTCATGGCCGCAGGCAATGTTTTTTGCAATTATTTTTGTTAGATCCGATTCCTCGATGTCCGGCACCACGTCTACAACAAATTTGTATTCGTGTTTTTCACCGCGAACAATGTCGCGTGCAATAAGTGCAGACAAGTTGAACACGCACACGCCCGACAGACCGTAATCCTTAAATTGCACTTCGCCGTGTTCTTCTGCCACTTTTGTGCCGTCGGCAAACAATGTTACTTTGGCGCGATTGCGCACACCGTTCAATGTCCCGTTCATGTTTTTAACACGCACGGGCGTAAGCGACGGCGACATTGCCGTAAGATACTGCCGTCCGACAAGCGAGGCAAGGTTTGTTTCGTCCGCCTGGCTTTTACTACCGCAGGCGACAATTACTTTGTCACAATATATTTTTTGTCCGTCGCGCGTTTCCGCAACAAACTTACCTTGTACGTCTATTTTTACAATTTCCGTATCCGTCAGAATCTTCACGCCGAGGCGCGCCGCTTCGAAACGCAGAACGTCCACCACCGACGACGCGCTGTCCGTCACAGGGTACAGCCGTCCGTTTTCGTCGGCATAGGTATAAATGCCTGCGGAACGAAGAAAATCGAGATATTTTTCGACGGAAACGACGTCAAGTATTTTCTGCACAAACACAGGTGCATTGTAAGCACTTGCGGAAATGTGTATGTTGCCGATATTGCACTTGCCGTTGCCGCTCATTGCCACTTTGCGCCCGACGCGCGGATTGCGTTCGCAAATGGTCACGTCGTTACCGCGCCGCGCCGCCAATATTGAATATGTAAGTCCTGCCATTCCGGCACCGACAACAAGTACTTTCATTTTTCACCGTTTTGCTGTTAGCTTATTCACAGTGTCTTAATGCATAGGTCAGTCCGTTTCAAATTACTTGATAATAATTGACGACCGGGTAAAATATGACAGCGACTGCGCCCGACACTACCGAAATTGTAGTACAATTTTGCCAATAAGTCAAGCCGTTGCGACAGAGCCGCACTATGCTTGAAAAAATGCGTTGTATGTTTCGACGGTAAGGTCTTGCGAAGCGTAAATTTTTGAAATGTCACGACTCAATTCACAACGCGCAACGCAGTTTTTTACATCTCGCGCAATGTCGGCAATCGCCCTTGCACCCATGTCAGGCAGATTGTGCAAAACGGAAGTTACATACAGCCCGTCCGTCTTGCGACAGGTAACAGACACAACATCGTCAACGCACGGATAGTTGTACACTGTCGTGCCGCAACTTCCCCAAAAATTTTTTACAACTACAGGCAACGCTGCCTTTTGCGGCAGGTCCACCGCAGACGGATGCAGCACTTCCGCGCCGCAGCTTCCAAGCAATCGCATCTGCCCGTATGAAATCCGTGGCAAAACTTTCGGACAAAACACGCATCGGGGGTTCGCCACGCACACACCGTCAACGTCGGTATAGTTTTCGTACAATGTCGCACTCGTCCAAACCGCAAAAATCGCGCCGCTGATATCGCCACCGCCGCGCTCGAAGGTTGCACGACCTCCGTCACGTTTGCCACCGTAAAAACCGCCGACAACAAACTTTTGATTTGCAAGAGTTTCGACCCGACGTTTTGTTTCGCGGTAATCGAATCGACCGCCCTCATCAAAACAAATATAATCCGCCGCTTCAACATATTCTCGTCCCGTAGCCGCTGCCACGCACTTTGCAGTCAACTCCTCGCCTACCGAAAGACAATACGCGCGGTCGTTGCCGCACATATTTCGTTTTTTCTCGGCAAGCAGTTTGTCGATATCTACATTTATTCCGTTTATTTCCACAAGTCGCCGATATTTTGCTTCAATTTTTCGCCAGACCATTTCGTCGCGCGTTACGTAAAACAAATTCAACAAGTCCGTCACTTTTTCGTCGCCGTCAAAACTTCTGCCGCATGCCGAAACGACCACCGCGCCCATGTTGTCGTCAATCAGGCTTAAAACATATTTCAGATTGTGCGGAGCGGTAGCTGTTCCGCCGAATTTTGCCGTATACATACTTATAGTATATTTTTAAGGGGAAGTTTTTTGCTGGGAGGGAAAACTTTTTGAAAAAAGTTTTCCCTCCCAGCGCCCCACCTTTTCAAAAACTTCGGGTGGGTTTGGGGATTATCTTAAACGATTAAGTATTCCGGATAGCGCCTCATAACAATAAATAAGCATAGGGTTAATTTATTGCAAAAAGTGATTTCGCAATTTCTCTGAAATAATTTCGACTGGATGCCGCCGTGAAATTATGTCATCCTGAGCGCCGTCGAAGGATCCCCTGGAAAGGGACATTTCGTCTAAGACTTTTACCGCAATGACATAATTGTAGACGAGTGGTACCCTTCCGGGGGATGTTTCGACTTCGCCTTCGGCTTCGCTCAACATGACATATCAGAAGTACACTCGTCAAAAATTTTAGCAAAAAAAATATCACGCTAATTAGTAACAAATAAACTAACCATAGGTTTTCCATTGCCATCACTAATAAATATTTTTTGAACTATCAAAACAACTTAAAGTGTAAAGTGATTCCGTACGACACCAAATCAACTAAAAAAAAGGATACGACTTGCGTATCCTTCAAAATATAATTTTTAGTAAGGGTTAACTTAGCCGTCACTTTCGAGAAAAATCATCAACCAAGAAAACATCCCCAACTAAAACTTCTTTTTTCGTATTCCTACACGCCTGCGACAAAGCCGATAAGCAACACTGCCATCAGACCGCACACAAACGCAAGGCACAGCAAACCGAAGTAATGCTTAAAGAAATGTTCTGCCGAATTTTGTTTGTTAGATTTCTTCATCTTCGATTATCCCCCAGATGTTGTCTTGCTCGCCCTCGTCGGTCAGGCGCATTGCGCTGCCGATAATGCTACGAAGCTGGTCGGCGCCGAGATAACGCTTGGTTTGCCCGTCCTTCATTGCGGAAATAATGCCCGTTTCTTCGCTGACGACAATCGCCGTAATGTCGGGATAACTTTCGCTGACACCTATTGCCGCGCGGTGACGTGTGCCGAACTCTCTCGGAAGGTTGTTTTCCTGCGTAAGGGGCAAATAGCACCCTGCCGCAACCACCTTGTTTGCCGAAATAATTACCGCACCGTCATGCAAAGCCGTCTTGGGGAAGAAAATCGTTTCCAACAAGTCAGCGGTAATCTCCGCGTCCAGCCTTATTCCGCTGTCCAGAATGGCCCCCGGGATATTGTCGCACAGCACGATAAGCGCGCCGGTGTCTGTTTTGCTGAGGCGTTGGCAAGCCTTGATAATCTCGTTTACCGAATTGTTGAGGTCGTCAACGCTGACGTTGGCAAGGCCGCTTTCGGCGTAATGCTTCTTCCAACTGAAGTGGAACACATCGTGGCGCAGGTCATGAGCGAAAAACAACAAACTTGCCACCATGCACATTGAAAGAGTAAACCACACGTAAAACGCAATGTTGTCCGTCGACAGAAAACTAAGCCCGAACACTGCGGTAACAATGACCGCCAGTATGTATGCAAACGGCATAAGTTTGCGTTTTTTGCTGTAATAGAAGATGGTATAATAAACAACGGTTGCAAAAATGACAGTCAGCACACGTGCCACTATCTCGTCGATTGCTCCCGTTGTAAAAAATTTGATAATATATTCAACCATTTGTAGGTACCCTGACTAAGTTTGAAAGGTGCGCCCGTCAGTTGCCCGCACGGAAAACCTTTTTTATATTTATATAATACTACTTTTTGTAAAAAAAATAAAGTAATTTGCAACAAAAAATTACACACGTATTAAAAAAAGTTTACACAACTATTGAAATTGCGCATTAAAAAATTACTTTTGGTCACATCAGACGGCATATGTTGCGCAAAGGGGCAATATCATTTAACAAACGCAGTAAAAACGCGGCGGACTTTTGACGGGATTTCATTCGCAACCGCCACCATCAATGCGGTTGTATGCCATCGTTATTACGCGACGTTTACCATGCATAATAGCGATTTTTTCAATCCTGTTACACTGCGTTAATACAAAGCCGTTAAGGGAGATTTTTAATTGATAAACGTTGCAATCGCAGGTTACGGCAACCTCGGCAAAAGCCTTGAACAACAAATCAGACAACGTGACGACATGCGGCTTGTACGCATTTTTTCACGACGAAAAATCGACAATCCTTTGCAGGCAAATTTCGACGATGCGACAAAGGCAACGGACATAGACGTGTGTCTGCTTGCACTCGGCAGTTACGCCGACCTTCGCGAAAATATCCGCTGTTTCGCAAACTTCAACACAGTCGATTGCTTCGACGACCACGCGGAAACGGACAACTACTTGCGTCTGCTACAACAGACAAAACCGGACACCGTTTCCCTTGTGTGCGTCGGTTGGGACCCGGGGATACTGTCCCTTGTCCGCGGCATATTTGCACCGCTTGGCACTGTTGCCACAGCCTGGGGCAAAGGTCAATCCATGGGACACGGAAACGCGCTTCGGGCAATCCGCGGCGTACTGGACGGCGTACAATTCACCGTGCCTTACGACAACGCTTCCAAGCGATTTTTCAACGGACAAACAAAGCCGCAACAACTGGTCAGGCGGGTATGCTTCGTTGCCTGCGCCGACGTTGACAGGGAAGCAATCAGGAGACAAATCACAACCATGCCCGATTACTTCGACGGGTACGAAACAGAGGTAAATTTCGTTTCGCAACAGGAAGTGCGCGCACTCAAAGCCGACATGTCACACTGCGGCAAGGTGTACGCGACGGGTAAATACCACACAGCCGAAACGACCTTGCATGTCACAAACAACGCCGATTTTACAGCTGCGATAATGATAAATTGTGCGTTTGCCGTACAGAAACTTGCCGATGACGGCTACAAAGGTCCATTCAGCCCGTTTGACGTTCCGATGCGATATTTTGCCGACAAAACCTGCCTGTAACAAACAAAAATAGCGGCATTTTGACATACTATGTGTGAGATAGTATTATTCAAAATGTCGCTTTTTTAAGTAGTTGAAGGTTTGTAAGAGCTTTTTTTTGCTTTTTTGTCGTTTCAGCGGCAATATTTTTGTCGTTTCAGCGGCAATATTTTTGTCGTTTCGGAGGCAATCTTTTTGTCGTTTCAGCGGCAATCTTTTTGTCGTTTCAACGGCAATATTTTGTCGTTTCGGCGGCAACAAAATCCACTGAAAGTAACGACGCAGTGAGTCTGCTTACGCCAACCGTCAGTCCTTGTACAGTTCCACCGCTACGCCGGCTTCGTGCAAAAGTTCCAGCGCAAACTCGTCCGGGTAGCCCTCGCCGTACACAATGCGTTTGATACCCGCGTTGATAATCATCTTCGCACAAATCACGCATGGTTGGTGCGTGCAGTAAAGCGTTGCTCCTTCAAGCACCGTCCCGAGCCGCGCCGCCTGAATAATCGCGTTCTGTTCCGCATGCACGGCATAGCAAAGCTCGTGGCGTGTACCGCTGGCAATCCCCAGACGCATACGCATACATTCGCCGCGTTCCTTACAACTTTTTACCCCCTCGGGCGCACCATTGTAACCCGTGGTAAGAATACGCTTGTTTTTTACGATGACCGCACCTACCTGTCTGTCGCTTTTGAAGCAACTGGACCACGAAGCAACCTGCCTTGTAAGTTCCATAAAACGCTTGTCCCACTTGTTCACGCAAAACTCCCTTCCGCGGCAGGAAATGTCAAAACCCTAGCGCGGCTTAACTACAAAATATACTTTGTATTATACCAATATACATTGTAAAATGCAACACTTTTTTTCGTTGTCGGATTTGCACTATTTTTGTCGAAGTGTACTCATTTTTCAAAAAAGATATCCAATAGGCTTGACAAATTTTCAAACCGTAGTATAATAGTGTTAGCAGTCGAAGCAGAAGAGTGCTAACAAGTAAATATCGTTGTTTCGGCACGCGTTCGGCAAGGCGCACATACACAGTAAACACATTGCCGACAAACGAACAAAGCGACGACAAAAGCACTGCTTCCGCACGGTAAATCAAAAATCGGAGGTTATTGTTACTTATGACATTGAAACCACTTTTTGACAAAGTCGTAGTCAAAAAACTTGAAGAAAAAGAACAAAGCGTAGGAGGAATTTTCCTGCCCACTGCCGCACAGGAGAAACAGGAAGTTGCCGAAGTAATCGCGGTAGGCAACGGCGGCGTAATTGACGGCAAGGAAGTCGTAATGGTAGTTAAACCGGGCGACAAAGTGCTGTACAGCAAGTACGCCGGCAGTCAATTCAAGATTGACGGTCAGGAAGTAACTATCGTCAAACAAAGCGACATTCTTGCAATCGTAGAGTAAGGAGGAACACAAAATGGCTAAACAAATCAAATACGGCGAGGACGCACGCAGAGTACTGGAAAGCGGCGTAAGCCAACTTGCAAATACCGTAAAAATCACACTCGGTCCCAAGGGACGTAACGTTATCCTGGAAAAGAAGTACGGCTCACCCGTGGTAATCAACGACGGCGTGTCCATTGCCAAGGAAATCGAACTCAAAGACCCGTTTGAAAACATGGGCGCGCAAATAATCAAGGAAGCCAGCACCAAAACGAACGACGTTGTAGGCGACGGCACCACCACGGCGGCTGTACTTGCGCAGGCAATCATCGTAGAAGGCAACAAAAACCTTGCCGCAGGCGCAAACCCCATCATTTTGCGTAAAGGTATCGACAAGGCCGTCGAAGTTTGCGTAAACAAACTCAAAACAATCAGCACACCCGTACAAGGCGCACAGGCAATCGCACAGGTTGCTAGCATCTCCGCAGGCGACAACACCATCGGCGAACTTATCAGCGCGGCCATGGAAAAGGTCGGCAACGACGGCGTAATTACCGTAGAAGAAAGCAAAACCATGAAGACGGAACTCAACATCGTCGAGGGTATGCAATTCGACCGCGGCTATGCAAGCCCCTACATGGTGACAGACACCGACAAAATGATTGCCGAACTGGACAATCCGTTTATCCTTATCACAGACAAAAAGATCAGTTCCATTCAGGAAATTTTGCCTCTTCTCGAACAGGTTGTCAAGGCGGGCGGTAAACTGCTGATTATTGCCGAGGATGTAGAAGGCGAAGCCCTCACCACTCTTATTCTCAACAAACTGCGCGGTAGCTTCACCTGTGTTGCGGTAAAGGCACCCGGATTCGGTGACAGAAGAAAGGCTATGCTTGAGGATATCGCAATCCTGACAGGCGGACAGGTAATCACCGAGGACCTTGGACTTGACCTCAAATCTGCCAACATCAACATGCTTGGTCGCGCAAAGAGCGTCAAGGTTGACAAAGACAACACCATCATCGTGGAAGGCGCAGGCACACCCGACGCAATCGCGCAACGCGTGGCGCAAATCCGCAACCAACTTGCCGAAACCACCAGCGACTACGACAAGGAAAAATTGCAGGAACGTCTTGCCAAACTTGCAGGCGGCGTAGCGCAAATCGCAGTAGGCGCGGCAACCGAAGTGGAAATGAAGGAACGCAAACTTCGTATCGAGGACGCACTCAACGCAACCCGCGCAGCCGTCGAAGAAGGTATCGTTGCGGGCGGCGGCGTTGCACTGCTGTCGGCAATCCCCGAAGTTGACAAACTTGTAAACAGCCTCAGCGGCGACGAAAAAACCGGCGCAATGATTGTTCGCAAGGCACTGGAAGCACCCATCAAACAAATTGCCGAAAACGCAGGCGTAAACGGCGGCGTAATCGTTGCCAAGGTACTTGCCAAAAAGAGCATGAACTACGGCTACGACGCACTTACCGACACCTACGGCGACATGATTGAAAAGGGTATTCTTGACCCCACAAAGGTTACTCGTTCCGCATTGCAAAACGCGGCAAGCGTTGCAGGCACACTGCTTACGACGGAATCCATCGTTTGCGACATCCCCGAACCGGCACAACCTGCAGCGGCACCTCAGGGCGACATGTACTAAGCCGACGTTGCACACGCCAAATAACAACATCAAAAAAAAGAAGTTCACTATTGTGGACTTCTTTTTTTTTGTGAACATATGCTATTTTCGTCAAAGATTCGCAGCAATTACAGCAACATGCAGACAACTTCGGATGCGATGCCGCACAAAACGCCGGCAAAGTACATAATTGCAAGAATAAGCAGATTGCGTTTGAAGTTGGTCTTGTTTTTGAACAAAATCGCAAGCGCAATGCCGCTGTTTGCCACAAGCCCTGCCAGAAGCGCAGGCAACCCGATAATGCTCCCGTTGCCGCTGGTGTACATTCCCGTAAGAATTACGCTGCTTGCGCAGTTCGGCACAAGCCCTATCGCTGCGGTAAAGAAACTTTGGAATATGCCGAGTTTCGCCGTAAATTGCGTGATAGGCTGCTCAAAGTAATACAGCAACAAGCCAAACACCGCATTGACGACAAATATATACACAAAGATTTTGGTCGTATGCAACAGCGGATGTTTGACAAAGTTAAGAAATTTGTCAAAGTTGCCGTGCGCGTGTTCCTTTTCGCGGTTGTGTTCGTGCGAATGTTCGTCGCCGCCGTTATCTGTCACTTCGTTGCAGTTTTTCTCGTCGTTACACGCCGCCTGCACGGCATCTTCGTTGAGTTCGTGGCCACAACATCCCTCTTCTTCGTGCACTTCGTAGGTATCCGCAAGCGGACGTTTGTCAAATGCGTTTATTATGTATCCGAGAATTACGGCATACACGATTTTGACAAGTACGACAATCCACACCACGCCGACGGTTTTGCCGTTACTAAGCAACAACGGTAACGCCTCGTCGCTTGTTGCCACAAAAAACGCAATCAGCGTGCCCGTTTTTAAGTAGTTTTGCAAATACAAATCCGTCGCCATTACGGAAAACCCGCACTGCGGCACAATGCCCACGGCACCTGCCACAAGAGGCGCGCATTTGCCGTTAAGCAGTTTTACCGTTTTGTCGCGAGCGCGTTTGTTGCTTTCCAGAAACTCGATAAACAGGTAAATGATTAAGAGAAACGGCAATGTTTTCGCACTGTCGCCAAGTGCGTCCAACACGATGTCCCACATCGTCAATCATCCCCTTTGGGCATGTCAAGTTGTATCGTGCTGTCGCCGCCCGTAAGCCCCAGGTCGGCGCAGATTTCTTCCAATGTTTTGTCGGGGTGGATAAGTTCCTTCGGGTCGATTACAACGTCCGCCGCCTGCTGAATACGTTTGACGGGGTTTGCAACCTTGTCGGTGTTTGCGGCATGTTGTCCGTTGTCACTTGCCGATTCGTTTACCTGCGGTTTGGTAGCCGCACCGTCCGCCGACAAGGCGAGATCCGCCGTTTCGCCCGCAATGTTACGTCCGTCGTAGGCATACACCAACTTTTCCAGTTTGTCCTTGATTTCGTCGAATCGCGCAAGTTCCTCACGGCTTAGCGCGGAAACAAGCGTTTGCGCGTATGCCTGCCACGCAGCAAAAAACAGTTTTGCGCGAAGCAGCACCACTTCGGAATACTTTTCGGCGTCGTTTTTCAGCAGTTTTGCAAGTTTTTGCGACTGCACAAGGGCAGCCGAGATAGCTTCGCTGTCCTTGCGGTACTTGTTGAGTTGCTCGCCGAGGCGTTTGTTTTCGTCAATCAGTTGGTCGACGCGTTCTCGCGTGGCTTGCAACACCATTTTGTCGCTTTCACTCTGAGTTTTCAAAAACTCGTCTACCTGTCGGGGGTCATATCCCCGAAATACTTTGCGAAATTTCATTCTTTCACCATGCTTACTTCTTGTTTGATAAGCGACTGTTTAAGTTCGTACAGTTTGTCGGACAGGTCAACCTTGTAGTTGTGAGGTTGGCTGAGACGCAGATACTCTTCCCAGAACATATTAAGGCTTGCCTTGCAGTCGGCGGCAAGTTCAAATGTCGTCTTGGGCTTGTACACCAGTTTGCCGTCCACATACACGTCGATGTACAGATTGCGTGCTTCGTAGTTGACAACTTCCTTGGTTTTCCAGCGTTCCACGGGGTGGGTAATGACAATGTTTTTGCTGTCGTCGATGACTTCGTTTTCAAGGCAGATAAGATCGGCAATGGCTTTGCCCGTGTCGCGCCCCACAAGGCGATACACCGTCTTTTTGCCGGGGTTGGTAATCTTGACCGGGTTGTCGGAAATCTTCATCTTGGGATAGTCCACTCCGTCAATGCGTACGTTTGCAAGTTTGTACACGCCGCCAAGGCTTGGTGTGTTGTTGCTTGTTATCATGCGAGTGCCTACGCCGTAAATGTCGATTCTAGCATCCTGTTGTTTAAGCGATTCCAGCACATATTCGTCAATGTCGCTGCTTGCAAAAATCTTGCAGTCGGCGTGTCCGGCGTCGTCCAGCATCTTACGCGCACGCTTGGACAGGTAGGCAAGGTCGCCGCTGTCAAGACGAATGCCGAGGGGCTTGTAGCCCTTCTTTTTGATGTAGTCAAACACTTTGATTGCATTTGGCACACCGCTGTTAAGCGTGTCGTAGGTGTCCACAAGCAACAGGCAGTTGTCCGGATAGGTGTCGGCGTAAGCCATAAAGGCATCCAGTTCCGTCGGGAAACTCATCACCCAACTGTGCGCGTGGGTTCCCTTGGGCGGCAAACCGAACATCTTGGCGCAAAGAACGTTGCTTGTGCTTGTGCAGCCGCCGATTACAGCCGCGCGCGCGCCGTAGATACTTGCGTCCGGTCCCTGCGCGCGGCGCAGACCGAATTCCAACACGCCTGCAGGTGCCGCCGCATAGCAGATACGGCGAGCCTTGGTTGCGATAAGAGTCTGGAAGTTGATGATGTTAAGCAGTGCCGCTTCCAGAAGTTGCGCCTGACAAATAGGCGCGGTTACGGTCATAAGCGGCTCGTAGGGGAACACCACCGTGCCTTCGGGAATTGCCTTGATTGTGCCTGTAAAACTGAAGTCGGCAAGCCACGCAAGAAATTCGTCGCTGAACGCCTTTGTCGAGCGCAGATATTCGATTTCCTCCGTGCCGAAGTGTATGCTTTCGATGTACTCCACGGCTTGTTCCAGTCCTGCGGCAATACAGAAGTTGCTTTCATCAAACGGACGGAAAAACACGTCAAATGTTGCGATTTCGTCCTGTTTGCCGTGCTTCCAGTAGCCGTACATCATTGTAAGTTCGTAAAAATCGGTAAGTAAAGTTAAGTTTCTCATGTCTTTTTCCTTTATTTTTGTCGTCGGCAATGCGCCTCCGTCAATTACTTTTGTTGTGCTGTTTGTCGGCGGCGTTGTTTTGCATGTCGCTGTCGCCGCTAATGTCGACGGAGGCATTGTCGCCTTGACTTTCCGCACTGCCGTCGCCCGACTGACCGTCACTTTCCGTCGTCACTCCGTCCGCACAAGCCGCAACGGGTTTTGCCTTTTCGGGGTCTATCCATTCGTGCAGGTTTTCCACGCCGTAATCTACGTAAACCTTCGGCGGAAAAACAAACAGCAAAAATTTGTTGAGTTTAACTTCCGTCGTCTTGCCGCAATCGCAGTTTACGCTAAGCACGATATGCTCCGGCACGGACTTGGTAAGTTCCTTGGCAGCGGGCACTATTTTCCACACCGCAATCGCCGCCGCCAGTGCGCCCAGCACCACAAACAGCACCACGCCGTTGGGGATGCCGTCCATGATGCCCCAACGAATAAGGCTGAACAGCCCTGCGCCCACAAGTACCGCAAAAGCCACGCTGTAACATATTGTTGCCGTAAGGTGTTTGTCGTAGTCGCTTTCGGCGGCATTTATGTCGGCGGAACGTTTGCCGCAACCGCTGCAATACAGTTGCAGTCTGTCCCACAGCGACCACACGCCAAGCGCGCTGTACACCGAAAGCAGGGTCAGTGCAATGCCGACAAGCAGACGACTTTCGCCGCCGAGGACAAACATCACTATCGCCACAGCCAGGCTTACGCCGCTAAGCGCGCACAAAATCCAACGCGAAACGGAAACTTCCTGTCGTTCGCTTGTAAACATTTTGCCGTACAGCGCATGCAGTTGTTTGCGGTAAATTTTACTCAGCGTCCACAAACCGAAAGTAATTGTAAGCACCGACACAAGTTGCGAAATCTTGATGTCCGTTTCCAACGTGCCGATGTACAGAAACAGACTGTCGCTGCGCATGCCTTCGATTACAAGACGAACGATACCGTAGTAGATTCCGTAAAAAGCCGTAATCCAACCCAGTTTGTACCGTTTGCTGCAGGCAAGTACCAACACACAAATAAGGAAACCGACAAACGTACAAAAACTTTCGTAAAAGAAGGTTGCCTGGTACCACCCCGGTTGTCCGCTGCCAAGCGCGGAACTTGTGTGATCGATCCACACCGCCAGGAAGTTGAAACCGTGCACTTTGCCACCGTTGATACCCTCGAAGAAGTTGGGCATTGCCGAGTAGTCGGTTGTAATCAGATTACCGAAGGCTTCCTGATTGGCGAAGTTGCCCCAACGTCCGATACTTTGCGCAAGCAGCACGCCCGGCAAAATGCAGTCTACAATTATGCGAAAGTCCTGTTTCTTGCATTTACTCAGCACGTATGCCACAACATAGCCTACAATAACACCGCCGTAAATGCCAAGTCCGCCGCTGCGGAAATTGAAATAGGTTGACCAGTCGGGAATACTGTCGCCCGCCCACGGGAAAATGTACACGTAAGCCCTTGCGCCCAGTACGCCGAGAGGAATAATGGCAATGGCGTAAACCGTAATGTCGTACGGATCGTAACCGCGTTTTTTGAAATACCTGCCTGCAATAAGTATTGCCAGGCACATACCTGTAACTATGCAAAGCGCGTAAATGTAAATCGGGAAACCGAACACTACCAGCGCAGGGTGACTTACATTCCACACAAAGCCGAATGTATTGTTGCCCCACACAAACTGTTCTTCCGAAAAAGCCCGTGTTACAGCCGACAGAAAACTAAGCAAAACAATTACTTCCTTTTGTCAGGACTTTCGCACGACGTAGCCGACGTAACGAAAGCCTTTATAATATTTTATATTTTACTATTTTAACGAGATGTTGTCAATCGCTTGCGTGTTTGTTGCGGCAAGACTTGCTACACTATACGCGGATTTGTACATATTTTTCGATTTGCGCCATTAGCGCCCTTTTTACAGGCAATTTCAGCCAATTTGTATTTTTTCAATGCAAAAACAGCTTGATTTTGACATACTATGCGTGTAATAGTACTTTATAAAACTACAAATTTCGTCATAGTCGGCGGTTTTACACGCAAGATCTGACCAAACAAGACCTTACAATCGTACAATGCTACTGCCGTTACGGGTTTTGTCCGCCGTGCAAAAAAAGACAAAGGCGCAAAACAGTAGTAAAAAAACGAGAAATGTGTTACAATACAAAAAACAAGTTTACGCTTGCAAAAAGACCGAAAAAAAAAGGTTAACATAAAATGACAACAGAACAAGACAACAAAACAACAAACACCGACGAAACGCAAATTGCCGAAAACGGCAGCACCACGTCGTCGCCGACCGAAACCAGGCAGGCAAAGAAAGCTCAAAAGCAACAGGCAAGACAACTTGCCGCAAGTCAGGCCGCGGCAGCACGCGCAAAACGCACCGCCGACCGCGAAGCCAAAATTCCCGAAGCGGTTAAACTTGCGCAGAAACTTGCCGCCATTGCCAACTTGCAACGCGACAACAAAAAATGGTACAAGCTGGACAACGCCGCGCTGATGTACCCGCTTGTGGCACGGGGCGAAAGCATCAGCATTTTTCGCGTGTCCGCTCTTCTTCGCGACCCCGTTGACCCCGTGGAACTGCAGTACGCCGTCAACGACATTGCGGCGCGTTTTCCCACTATTTGCGGCAGCGTGAAGAACGGCTTTTTCTGGCCGTTTATCGACAGACCTACAATTCCCATCACAGTCAAACCGCAAACCAAGGTGCCCGGTCGCCCCATGAAGGTGGACAGCCGCCGCAGTCAGATACGCGTAAACTACATCGGCAACCAGATCTCCGTCGAGTTTTTTCACTCGGCAACCGACGGTACGGGCGGCATAATTTTTCTCAACTCGCTGCTCCGCCGCTACTTCCAACGGCTCGGATACAAAATCGACTGCACCAACTGTTTCGACTACCGCGACATACCGTCGCTTGAGGAAATCCGCGACAACTTCGCTGCCGTCACAGTCAAAAAAAATCCGCCGCCATGCCCCAAGCCCGTAAAAAGCAAAAAGTTGAACGGCACGCTCCAACGCGGCGGCAAGTACGTCACGGTACGCGGAGTAATGAGCGCAAGCCAACTTAAATCCGTTGCAAAACAACACAACGCCACTGTCACGGAATATCTTGGCGCGGTGCAACTAATGGCACTCAACCGTCTTGCGGCTGTTACCAACTCACCCGAAAATCCGCCCATCCGCGTACTTATCCCCGTAAACCTGCGACGAATTTACGATATGGAAACAATCCGCAACTTCAGTAGTTACATCTTTTACCAATACAACGGACAAAATGACATCGACGAAGTAATCGACGACATCCGCAAACAAACGGAAGAACAAATGACCGACGACTACTTCCGCGGAATGGTAAGTTTCAACTACAACAACGGCAACAGCCCCTTGCTCAAAATCGTTCCCCTTGCGGTCAAGCGTTTTGTGCTTGGTTGCATTGTTTCCGGGCGCGGCGACGGCGTGGTAAATTGCAGCACGCTGAGCAACCTGGGCGTAGTAAAGGCACCTGAACAATTTGACGACCTTGTACTTCGCTACGACTTTATGCTGGGCAAGCCTGCAAAAAAAACCAACAACTTTGCCGTTGCCACCTACAACGACACCTGCGTAATAAGCATGACTTCCCCCTTTGTGGAACGCGACTGCGAAATGTACTTCTTCCGCAAACTTGCCGAAGCAGGCATTGACATCGCCGTGGAAAGCGACATTTGGGAGGACAAAGAATGAAATACTGCACCAAATGTAAAGTAAACGTACACCATCAACAAACAAACTGCCCTCTGTGCGGCAGTTACCTCGACCCCGCAAACGACAACGACAATTGCGCCGTCTACACCGTCGAGGACAAAAAAGTAACCTACCCCACGCTTACGCTCAACACCTACGTGCCATTTTTCAAGCACAAGTTCAACAAAATTCTGCTTGTAATAGCCGCAATATCCATTGCGCTCAATCTGCTTCTTACGCCAAACCACCTGTGGTGCTACTACGTCTGCCTTGCCGTAATCTTGGCAATATTCGGTGTGATGTCGCCCATCAACAACAAAATGAAGTTTGTCAATATTATGCGGCGCAACGTTTTCATTGCAACACTTCTTGCCGTTGCGTTGGAACTGGGCATTTGTAACTGGCAGTTCCGCTGGTTTGTACCCGAGTTTGTACTGCCGTTTGTCTACGATGCCTGCATTGTTACGCTGGACATACTCATCATCTTTTACCGCCGCACCAACAGACAGTTGTTCAGCACGCTTATATACGTAACGTTCTACGCCATCTGTCCACAAATACTGTTCTGGATTTCGCCGCTGTGGAACGTAACTGCCAAGACGCTTATTCCGTTTGTCAGCTTCTTTGCCGCACTGTTCAATCTTATTGTGGTGTTTATCGTCTGTTCGCGTTCGCTCAAGGAAGAAATGGAACGCAATCTGAATTTGTAATTTTATTTTGAATATATGGGATTTTTATGGGGAGAAACCTTTTCTTTGAAAAGGTTTCTG
>DPQS01000032.1:26955-27186 GCA_003537755.1 Clostridiales bacterium
CTCCCCATACCCCTCTTCCAAAAGTTTGGACGACGGGGGGGGGATAAGATAAAATCTATTCTTATTATTTTTTTGGTGTAGAAAAATCATACTTTTTAGCTAAGTAACCTTTTGATAGATAAACCACTTATAAAATTATAAAACCGCATTATTTCTGCACATTTGTAAGATAAAGGATAATAAAAAGTTCCTCTTCGCTATTCGACAAAAAAGCCTTCGCCCTCGGGGAGA
>DPQS01000032.1:27375-29270 GCA_003537755.1 Clostridiales bacterium
CGCCCTCGGGGAGAAGGTGTCACGAAGTGACGAATGAGGGGGCAGAGATAAATTATAAGTCAGTTCTGAACACCGTCGAAAAATCTACATAAAATTTCCGTTTACCAACAGTCTTCTTTTTATTTTACCGTATACATCGCCCGAAACAGGTCTACACTACTTACACGCGGCGTAACGATTTTGTTGAAAACTACATAGTATATTGTGCGCCGTTTGTTGCATTACTACTGTTTTTGCCAAATCGGAGGCACAAAATGACCATCAAAAGAGGCGAACTGTACTACGCCGATCTCAACCCCGTCGTCGGCAGCGAACAGGGCGGCATACGACCGGTACTCGTGCTGCAAAACGACGTCGGAAATAAGTACAGCCCCACCGTAATCGCCGCCGCAACAACAAGCAAACTTACCAAAGCCAAACTGCCTACGCACATCGAACTACACAGCGACACAACGCCCCTTCCGCGCGACTCTGTCGTACTGTTGGAACAAATCCGCACCATCGACAAAAGTCGCATACGCGAACGCATCGGCGAGCTGCCGCCGGAAATTATGCAACAGATAAACGACGCACTTCTGCTAAGCCTCGGATTTTTCGTCTGACTCTCGGACAAAATCCGAGGTTTTAACAAAAAAAACGGCCTGATTGACTGCCACAAAAAAAAGACAGCCTGCTCGGCCGGCACTAAAAAAGGACAGCCTGATTGACTGTCCTTAAACAAATACAACTTCTTCGGCCGCCTTAAACAATGACCGCGGCAATTGCTGTCTTAAATTCATTTGTGACTGTTGCGCGAGAGCGATAACTACGGCAAAATTGTTGCTTGGCGACGAATTACAGACACAGACATGTTGCGGTTACACGGACGCTACGCACGTTGTCTTTCGGCACATCGTCCGTTTTACGCAATTGTAGCAACGCCCGATTACTCTTCGCCTTGATTATTGTCGTCCGTCTTATCTTCGCCGTTGTCGTTGTTTTCCGTAACGTTCGCTTGTTCACCGATCAGATTGTCGCTTGCGGCAGCGTCCGTTGTTGCGTCCCCTTCGTCGTCGCGCACCACGTAATCGGTGTGTTGCCGCACTTCACCCGTCGCAACGTCGGGTTCGGCAATGCAAACGTCCCTGTACTTGCCGATGTCGGTAAGTATACAAATGTAGTACAGTTTGTCGATGATAAGTATCGTACCTTTGCAAATTACCGTCATTACAACAGACAAAATCGGTATCCAGCAAAACAGCATATTGACAAACGTCAGCACCATTTCCAGCGCAAACACAACGCAGTAAATCGGCAAACCGACGATAATACACAACGTCTTTGCGATTATGTAAAGAAAGTTGCTGCTTGTGTAGTTGAAAATCCACTTAAACCTGTTAAGATAGTACTCCTTCACGACATACTCCTTTGCAAAACGCCCGTACACGTCAACAGTCTTGTTGCCGCACGCAAACGATATGCGACCGAAACGCACGCCACATTCGCTTCGGCATTTATTTGTAAAACAATATTACCACAAACCAAAGTAAAAGTCAATTTGTAATTGTATTGTCGGAGCGTATTTACTACGACATCGCAAACCGAAGTTTTCCGGGACGCTGTCGCCGATTTTTCCCGCAAGCGTGGCAACAAGCGATCATACGGCGGGCAACGCTCGCTTGCCCACACGAACGCCAGGAAAACCACCACACCCGAATAGTTAGTATTTCAAAAGTTTGTTGCAGACTGCGAACAGAAACCCTGCAAAAAACATAATATAAAAGGGTTGACAACACCGAATAAAAGAATTATACTACAAATACAAATTCCGCAAACGCTGCCGCAAGGTTGTGCCAACGCGGAACGACAAACTTAATATTCTCCGGTAGGTGAGGCTACCACAGGGATACGGATTG
>DPQS01000032.1:29447-30196 GCA_003537755.1 Clostridiales bacterium
GCTACCACAGGGATACGGATTGCTACCGACTTTACGCATGGAGACATGCAACGTATGGTTAGCAGGTCGTGTCGAAACCAAGGCACAATCTAATGCAATTTCATTGCCCTGTGATGCTAAAGCTTGTAATGGTAAGACGTAGTTTCCGTCAGCGGCATTGCCGCATCGATTTTGAAACAGCATTTGTCCGTACTTGTTACAAGCGCGGGCTTTTTTGTTGTTTTTTACCGTCAACCGCAACGCGCGACAACACTTTTCCGTTCCCGTCGCACGAGTGCACCGCCTGACAAGCCACCGCACACTTCCGAAGAAAAATATACAAAAGGAGGTCAAATGCTATGGATGAAGAAATCAAGAACTTGTCCGACAAAATTGCCGAACTGCTGGAGCAGCGCAATTTCAGACAAATCAAGTCGCTCATTAACGACGAAATGCCTCAGGACACCGCTCAACTGCTGGAAGAGCTGCCCGAAAAGGAAATGCCGGTGGTTTTTCGATTACTTACCAAGCAAAATGCCGCAGATACGTTCGTCGAAATGACCTCCGACAGTCAGGAAATGCTGATAAACAGTTTTTCCGACGCCGAATTGAAAGCCATTTTCGACGAAATGTTCCTGGACGATACTGTAGACGTCATCGAAGAAATGCCTGCAAGCGTAGTCAAACGTATCATAAACACGTCTGACGCCGAAACGCGCGCGCAAATCAACGAAATACTGAAGTATCCCAAGGACAGCGCAGGCTCGCTG
>DPQS01000032.1:30314-39490 GCA_003537755.1 Clostridiales bacterium
GGACAGCGCAGGCTCGCTGATGACCGTCGAGTACGTGTCGCTGAAACAAAACTGGACCGTGCGCGAATGCTTTGACCGCATCCGTAAGGTTGCCGTGGACAAGGAAACAATTTACACCTGCTACGTGACCGACCCGGGGCGCAAACTGCTGGGAAGCGTGTCCGTCAAAGACCTGCTACTTAACGACTACGACAAGGTAATCGCCGACATAATGGAAACCGACATCATCAGTTGCGAAACTACCGACGACGAAGAAGCCGTAGCGCAGATAATCAGTAAATACGACCTCAACGCCATCCCCGTGGTAGACACCGAACAGCGCATTGTCGGCATAATCACCGTAGACGATATCATCGACGTAATTCAGGACGAAGCGACGGAAGATATTTCACTTATGGCGGCAGTAAACCCCACCGACGAACCTTACCTTGAACAAAGCGTGTGGCAAATCTGGAAAGCGCGCGTACCGTGGTTACTTATCCTGATGGTGTCGGCGACATTTACAGGACTAATAATAAACACATTCGAGGCACGTCTGAATGCGCTAAGCACACTACTGTTTGCCTGTGTACCCATGCTTATGGACACAGGCGGAAACGCAGGCGGTCAGGCATCGGTTACCATTATCCGCGGACTTGCCCTTGACGAAGTGCACCCGAGAGATGTACTCAAAGTGCTGTGGAAAGAGTTCCGCGTAGGGCTTATGCTTGCCGCCATTCTGGCTGTCACATGCTTTGCAAAACTGCTGCTTATCGACAGACTTTTGTTCGGTTACGACTACACCTGGCAATTGTGCCTTGTAATCTCGTTGTCGCTGTTTGCAACGGTAGTAATCGCCAAAGCCGTCGGTTGCCTGATGCCCCTGCTTGCAAAGACATTGAAACTTGACCCTGCCGTAGTGGCAAGCCCCGTAATCACCACCATTGTGGACGCACTGTCGCTGATGATTTTCTGCTTTATTGCAATCAATCTGCTGCCTGCGCTCGGCCACGTGTAATACAAGCCCTGTGCACCCTGAAGCAATCCGATTGACCAACAGGGACATTCTGAGCAATTTTACAGAACGGTAAAAAACGATTTTTAGCGGAAAAACAACAAAAACAAACAAAGAAAAAAGGACGAGATTTAACGCAAATCTCGTCCTTTTTTGTTATATTTTGAAATACTATGTTTGTAATAGTACTCTGTAAAATGGCAATTTCTTTCATAGTTGAAGCATTTTGACAGAGTTTTACTACAAATTCCGTCCTTAGCCGGTACACCGCCTAACGTCAGAGTAATCATTCTATTGCCCGAAGCCGATACCACGCTTCTTTTTGTTAAGTTCGCTGAATTCCTTGTCGCTTACACTTGCGGTAAAATCTTCGCGGGTAAGCACCACTTCGCGACAGCCGTCCAGCTGGCAACGCATTGCAGCCTTGGCGCACACGCGTTCGTACAGGTTGCGCACAAAACGGGCATTGCTGAACTCCTTGCTTGTAATAAAACTCTCGCTAAGCGACATGAAGTACGCCTTTGCCTCGTCCAGCATATCCTGCCGATAGGCAAGTTTGCCATTGACCATCGACTCAAAAATCCGATACAACTGTTCGCGCGTAAAATTGGGGAATTCCACCACGTACGGCATACGGCTTTCCAGCCCTGCGTTGCCTTTCATCATCTTGTTGATGTCGTCGGTGTAACCTGCCATAATCACGACAAAATCGCTACGGTGATTTTCCATTTCGGCAATTAAGGTGTCCAACGCTTCTCGTCCGTAGTCGCGAGTGTCGTCCTCGCCGCGATACAGTGAATACGCTTCGTCGATAAACAGTATCGAGCCGTAAGCCGCGCGGCACAAACTGAGAGTTTTCGGTGCGGTTTCGCCTATGTAACGTCCGCAAAAATCACGCCCGCTTTGCTCGTGGAATTCACCTATACGCAGCACGCCGCGTTCCTTCAGAATTTTGCCGATAATCCTTGCAATAGTCGTTTTGCCCGTACCCGGGTTACCTACAAAACGCATATGCAGGCAGGGACTGCCTATTGACGGATTTTGCCGCGCAAGTTCGATTTGTGAAATTATTTCCAGTACGCGTTGCTTAATCTTGTCCGTGCCGACCAGTCTGTCCAGCATTTCCATACCGCTGAGGTTGTCAAACACTTCGTTGCCACACAACTTTTCGGCGTCGACGGCACGTATCAGACGGTCGTTTTCGCCGTTTTGCGCATTTGCAAGCTGCTTGAGATACAGCATTTCGCACACCACTTTGCGGATTGTGTCCACGCCGTAAAACCGTCCGTCGCTGCTTTCTTCGCGTATGCGACGGAAGAATCCGTCCCATGCTTTTTCATCCATGCTGAAGTTGTACTTGCTCACTTCCACATCGGCATAGCGTCCGATTTCCTCATTGGAAAAGGGCGGGAATGACAACTCGCGGATAAACATGAAATCGTTGAGTGCCTGCGAAATTTTGCCCAGTACTTCCTTGTCGATAAACGGCACGCGAAACGCCACCACGCCGAGGTTTTCCATTTTGGCAAGCCCCGTCATGAAAGAGCGAAACTCTGGTGCGCGAACGTCGTTCATCCAGTCGCTGAGGTCAATGCACACAATCGTGCCTTGTTCAACTTCCGCAAGGTGTTCGATGACTACTTCCCCGGGATCGAAACGTCTGTCCGAACGCAATGCTTCCATTTTGTCGAAAAACACCTTTCCGTTCATCTTGCTGAGCCCCAGCCCGTTGATAAGCGATGCGTACAAATTAAGATAATCTTCCAGTCCGCAACCGTCGTTTATGCTGAACAACAAACGTTGACGGAAAAACACGTCCTGCATTTTGTCGCGGATTATGTTGGGCGCAAGCATGGCGACCTCGTGCGCAAACGCCTTGAACTGCGCACCCGAAATCAGGTTGTCTATTTGCGCAAGAATCTCTTCCGTCGTAGACGTTTTTCCACAGCTTTGACCGCCATCGTCATCATTTTTCGCATATCGGTCATCGTCAAGGTCAACGTCGCCCGCGGTCGTGCTGTCTGTTGACGTTCCGTAGCCGTTTACCATTCCGAAAAAGTCCACGTCCGCCACCTTACCTGTGCGCGGATTGACTCTGTCGGGTGCGTCGCGCACTTCCGCATTGAAAAATTTCTCCTCAAAATCGTCGTAGTTGCGTTGAAGAAACGGCAAAATTATTGCGCAAATCTGCGCCACCGTCACATTGGCTACATCCAACGAAAATTCCAATATGGAATAGGTGTCCTTGTCTACAAAGTATCTGTCGGCAAAACGCTCCGACAGAAATATGTTCAACTTGCTTACGGGCATCGGGTCATCGCCACGGTGTTTCAGTATCCACTCGCCCGAAAACATACACACTACTTTTTTCATAAAACCTCCGTAAGAGACAACGCCGCATTCTGACGACGCAAATTTGTCTCTCGTCATTTACAAACTACCACACGGCTACACAACTCTGCGCTTTCACAAAAAAAGGCTACGCAGAATTTCAATTGCTTTGCACGGCTCGTAAACCGTCTTTACAAGTGTCATTCGGCAAGGATAATCGTATCCTCGTCGGCAAGCAACTTTTTGACGCTTTGGTAAAAGGCATTGTTCGTCCTTGTGTCCAGTTTCAATCCGTCTGTAAACACGTCAAAATCGTAGTAATCGTTCAGCAAGCCATCAATGCCGACGTAGCCTATTTGGCGGCACACGTCATCCACCTTTTCGCCCGTAAGTTCAAACGCCGCCTTTTCAAACAATTTGCGAAGTTTACCTATCATCACAAGACGATTGTCAAACGTGTACATCGCTTCGATGTAAGTGTCGATGTCCGTTTGTCTGCGCATCACCTTAAAAAATTCTTTCTCGTACTCGTCGCCGATGTCGAACAGCATCAGCAGCGATATTTTAAGCGCAAGCGTGCGACGCATGTCGTCGGTCAAATTGTCGTCGCAAATGTACGGTTCCGCCTTTTGCGGCAACAGATAGTCGCTGTACTTAAAGTTGTCGTCGGCGTAGTAAGTTTGTTCCTTTTCGACAATGGCGTCCATTATTTTTTGTTTTAATTCGTATGCGTTAAGCCCGTCAATGCCACAGAGAAGTTTATTCAGTTCGTCAAGCACGTCTTTTCCGAGAGCTTCGGGCATGTTGTCAAGCGAATACGGACCGAACGTACACCAACCCATTGTTGCGCAATTGTCGTCAAGGTAGCACTCGCCGAACAGCCATGAAATAATGGCAATTTTGTGTTTGAGCGTTTTGAACGTGTAGTACTTTTTCAAGTCGCCGAAGGGTTTGTGCGCCAGACTGAATGTAAATGTATGTTCGGTAGAACTGTTTGTTTCGAATACGTTTCTTCTTATGGTCATTTTCATTTTATCTTACCTCCGCGCAGTGCGCCGAACATTGTCCTTATGTTGTCATGCAACGGTTGCCGCTGATTCACGGGCGTGACGGAATTTACCGCAAACTGCCTGTCTACTGTGTCTACATACATGGTAAAAGTTCCTTCGTCACCCATGTAGTACCGCGCAAAATCCGCACGTGAAATATTTTCCTTAACGGCAAACAGCTCTGTTGCGGCGTTGTCAAGGCTCACAACGGCAAACCTGTCAACGTTGTCGTAAAAAACGGCTTTAAGTTCGTCTATTTTACGTTGCACATCTGCGCTGTAATATTTTTCGCCCCGCCCGAAGCGTTTGTACCCGAGCCACAGGATCTTAAGGTTTTTGTCGGCAAGTTGCTCAAGTACGTCAACGCCGTGTACGCCGGCAATCAGGTGAATTACGCAATTTTTGTTGCGACGCACGAAGTCAAGCAATTCGTCGCTCGCCTCGACAAAGGAAATACCCACACCCCACACGAGTTTGTCGTCGATAAGCGACTGAACAAAATCCTTGTTTGCAAAAAGGTGCGTTTGTCTGACAGTGATGTTGCACACCACGCCTTGCGCTTTCATACGTCTGAGAAAGGGCACAAGGTCGGGATGTTCCAACGGATTGCCGCCGCCGATCGCAAGTTCCGTCCCTGCCGCAAGCGTGTCGAAAAAAGGTAACGACAGGTCGCCGTGCCGTCCGTCGGGCGTTGAGTTTTCGTGGCACATCGGACAGCCGCCGTCGCACCGCGAAGTGATTTTTACGTCTATGTTTTCGGGAAACAGCGGCTCGAAGTCACCTTCACCCATGCGCACCTTTGTTCCGTCATCGTAAATGCGCACAAAGTAGTTTCCGTTTACGTACGTATGCAAAATTTTATGTCTTGTCAATACCATCAAACCTCGGATATGATATAAACATTTTATCACAAAACAATTTAACACACAATAGGATTTTGGGGTAAAAGAAAAATTAAATAGCTGTCGTCGGCTTTATTGTGTGGGAGGAAGGAAACTCGGACATTGGACGAGAAAAAAATCCCTCGGCTTTGGTCGTTGTCCCATCAACAACATTCACTACTGCACACATCGATTTAACCACGTGAAAAGCACAATACTTGAGTAAAAAAAACACCAGAGGTTGCTCGTTCAACATCTTTGCGTGCCCCCGACAGGAAGTATCGCATACACGAGGATGATATAAAAACAATAAAAAAGTACAAAAAATAAGACGGATTAAACCTCCGTCTTAATGGATAGTCGGCGCCAAAACTAGCACTTCACACATCGAGATAAATCTCGCAGTAAGACCGACTACGCACATATTATACGCAAACACTTGCATTTTGTCAACAAAAAAAGTAGCCTATTGGCGGTAGTCATTAGCTACCACAGGTCTACTTTCAAAAAAGAAAGGCGCAATCGAAACTTAATTCGCATATAGCATCTCAAGCCGACGTTAGTCAGCGATAACCTTTCTTTGCCGGTATTATACGCAACAGTTTGCGTTTTGTCAATGAATTTTTGTAAAACGGTAAGGAAACGGAAATAACTTATAAGTTATATATTACATAGTTATTACATAGTAATCCGCGACCAACTTGCAATTCACTTGTAATTACACATAGTTCACATAAAAAAATATGCGCAAACGCCTTGCTTACACTATAATTACGCCTGAAAGTAATCATAACAACGCTTGTTTTCGCTTATCGGCTCGTTCAAAAATGAACAAATCAACTTTTTGTTACATTATTAAAAAACAGTATTGACATTTGTGAATGTTACATTTATAATGATTGCTGTAATAGAAGATTAAGACAGCTCGTGACCTAAACACGGAACTTTTTCCGAAAAAATAAGTTGGTGCTCATCTTTTGAATCGGTTACAAAAATTCTTTGGAGGTACCGACAGAATGACAGGTACAGTAAAATGGTTTAACGCAGGCAAGGGATACGGATTCATTTCCAACGACGAAGGCGGAGAAGACGTATTTGTACATTTTTCCGCAATCAACGTAGACGGTTTCAAGACATTGGCTGACGGACAAAAGGTTACGTTCGACATCGAAGAGGACAGCAAAAACGGTAAACTTCGCGCAAGCAACGTCACGCCTATCCAATAACATTACAAAACAATCAGACGTGCACTTCTTTTGAGGTGCACGTCTTTTTTTGCGTGTTTAGTTGTTTTGTCGTCAAATTACAGCATAGTATTGCGCGAAGCCATCCACATGACTTCGTTCGGCTGTAAATTGTTTATTGCGTTAAACATATTTCAGTCGAGCGGTATCCTTTCGGGAGATTGGCTCCCCGGCGTTCACGGTCAGGATTTTTTTAATAACCGTATTTCAAACGGTGCCCCGCAATGACATTTATAATTATGGTGCGCCGGTCAAAGACATCCATGTTACGGTGACAGATTTGCAATAGTTGCACACCACAGCCGACCGCTTTATCTCAAATCCGCTCTTGTACGATTTTCGCCTTTCGTCAGTCAAGTTTCTTGACGGTAAGGTAAGTGTTTGCACCGCTGCCCGGCGTCCAGGTGGCACTGCCGCTGTCACTTGCAAGCAATGTAAGCACGTCGCCCGCGCTGAGAGTCACTATCGTTTGCCCGTGCACCGAACTCGGCGTTCCGCTTGTCAAAGCGTCGGTAATCGTGGTCGCGGCGATTGCCGTACCGTTTTGCCCGACAGACACCGTAAGCGAACTGCCGTCGGACATACTGCCGCGCACCCCGTAGGCAAGCTCATAAGTCCCGGCGTCCGTCACCGTTACACTGTTTGTGCCGTAAGTGAGGTTGCTTGAAGGCATTTGCGTACCGAGCGGCAATGCAACAGGCGTTGTCGTCAATGCTACCGCGTCGGTTGTCGTGCCGTACAAACCGCCGTATGCTATGAGGCCCGTACCGGCTGCACCCGCCGGGCCTGTGGGGCCTGTCGGACCGGTCGGTCCGGTCGGTCCGATTGCACCTTGCGGACCTGTGGCTCCGGTTGCGCCCTGCACGCCCTGAAGCCCTTGGGGTCCGGCAGGTCCGGTTGCTCCGGTTTCACCTTGAGGTCCTGTCACGCCCTGTACGCCTTGAAGTCCCTGAAGTCCCTGAGGTCCTTGCGGTCCTGTAGGTCCGACGGGACCGGTCGGACCGGTAACACCTTGTGCGCCCTGCGGTCCTTGCGGTCCGACAGGTCCGGTTGCGCCCGTTGCACCGTTTGCACCTGGCGGACCCATTATGCCTTGCGGTCCTGTAAAGCCCCTCGGTCCGCGAGGTCCCCTTTCTATGATTACTATCCTGTCCCTGTCACCGCCGTTACCGTTACTTCCACCGCCGCAAAAAATCGGCGGAAAATTACAACAACTCATTTTTCCGTTTTCCTCCTGTGTTTATTAAAGCCATGGCAAATCAAACCGCCGGACTAAACCGACAGCTGCCTTTGACACACCGCTTCCACAAATATACTACGCAAAAAACGCCAATACTGTTACAAACATCAATCGACATTAAACCGAACCGAAAAAAAATCAAAATATTTTGTATAACCTTGTAAAATTCGTTGACAAATAAATTGCCGCGACATATAATATGGACAGTTGAACAATTATTCAACTGTTTGCAGTTTTATAAAAAAAGAACAACACTGATATAAAAAAGGGGACAAATACATGAACGACGACAAAAACTACTGCGAATACGAACACGTACACGACGAAGTTGTCGAACAGGTTGCCGTGGATATGCCCGACGAAGATTTGCTTGCGGACGCGGCGGAACTATTCAAAATTTTCGGCGACAGCACGCGTATACGCATTTTGTCTGCGCTTACCAAGGCGGAACTGTGCGTGTGCGACATTTGTACCGTTCTCAACATGACCAAGTCCGCCGTCAGCCATCAACTGCGCATACTGCGCCAGGCAAAACTGGTACGCAACAAACGCGTAGGCAAAGAAGTTTACTACAGCCTTGACGACGACCACGTGTACAGCATAATCAAACTTGCGCTCGACCACCTGTCGGAATAACCGCCGATAGTCCGAGCGAAAACGGCAGGTAAAACAACTATCGCCACCGCCTGCCACGCAAAGCACCGCCGCCGAGCGGTGCGCGCAAAATTGTCTTTCCCGTGAGAAATCACGTAAAAGAACCATAAGTACTTTACCCAAGGAGACCACAGAATGAAAAAAGTAATTGCTTTGCAAGATCTCGACTGCGCCAACTGCGCCGCAAAAATGGAATGTGCCGTCAAAAAAGTGGAAGGCGTAAGCAACGCCAACGTCAACTTTTTGATGCAGAAAATGACCGTTGAAATCGACTCCGACCAACCCAACGCCGTGCTTGCCGAAATCAAAAAGGTTTGCAAAAAGGTCGAACCCGACTGCGTGCTGAAGATTTAACATAGCAGCGCACCACAATTAAAAATGCAACTTCTCTCGCCGAAACATCTCGCTTCGGCGGGGTTTTTGTGTTTTTTCACCACCTTCACCAAGGAGCAAAACCATGAGCAAAAATAAAAAATTGCTTTTACGTATAATAATTGCCGCCGTGCTGTACGCCGTCGCGCTTGCCTTGCACTTCACGCTGGAACTCAACCAATGGGTCGAATTGGCGTTGTTTGCCGTCGTGTACCTGATTGTAGGCTACGACGTGTTGTGGCGCGCAGTAACCAACATCTGCCACGGCAACGTGTTTGACGAAAACTTTCTGATGACCATCGCCACTATCGGCGCGTTTGCAATCGGCGAGTATCCCGACGCTGCCGCCGTTATGCTTCTGTACCAGATAGGCGAACTGTTTCAGCATTACGCCGTCGGCAAAAGCCGCAA
>DPQS01000032.1:39712-40550 GCA_003537755.1 Clostridiales bacterium
TACGCCGTCGGCAAAAGCCGCAAGGACATTGCCGCGCTTATGGACATACGTCCCGAAGTTGCAACAGTGCTTCGCGACGGACAGGAAACGGAAGTAGACCCTTCGGAAATCGCTCTCGGCGAAACAATCGTAGTAAAGCCGGGCGATAAAATTGCCCTTGACGGCACCGTAAACAAGGGTATGTCGCAAATAGACACGTCGGCAATCACCGGAGAAAGCGTACCGCGCAAAGCCACCGTCGGCGACAAGGTAATCAGCGGCTGCCTTAACCTGGACGGCGTACTGTACATCACTGTAGAAAGTTCCTACGAAGACAGCACGGTAAGCAAAATCCTCGACTTGGTGGAAAACGTATCCGCCGTCAAGTCGCCTGCCGAAAACTTTATTACCAGGTTCAGCAAGTACTACACCCCTATCGTATTTTTCCTGGCAATCGCTCTTGGAGTAATTCCGCCGATGTTTATCGGTATAAGCGACCTTGCCGTGTGGACAACGTGGCTGCGCCGTGCAATGATGTTTCTGTTTGTGTCCTGCCCCTGCGCGCTTGTCATTTCCGTTCCGCTCAGTTTCTTCGGCGGTATAGCGGCGGCAAGCAAACGCGGTATTCTTGTAAAAGGCAGCAGTTACCTGGAAATGCTGAGCAAAGTAGATACCTTTGCCTTTGACAAAACAGGCACGCTGACAAAAGGTAACTTTGTCGTTGACGAAGTGTACCCTGCCGAAAAGCGCGACCGTGTGCTTGAAGTTGCCGCCGTTGCCGAGCAGTACAGCAACCACCCCATTGCCGTTTCTATCTGCAACGTTGCCAAAGCCGCCGAGGGCGCAACCGTGCACGAAA
>DPQS01000032.1:40670-47858 GCA_003537755.1 Clostridiales bacterium
GAGGGCGCAACCGTGCACGAAATAGCAGGGCGCGGCATCAAAGCCACAACCGAAAATGGCGACGTTATACTGTGCGGAAACGACAAACTGATGAAGGAAAACAACATCGATTTTACCGCTGCGCACCACGGCACTGTTGTTTACGTAGCCCAAAACGGCACCTTTGTCGGTTACATCGTAATTGCCGACCAGTTGAAAGAGGACGCAGTGTCCGCAATAGCCGCGCTTAAAGCCGAGCATTGCACAACAGTTATGCTGACGGGTGACAACGAAACTACCGCCAAGGAAATTGCTTCGACCGTCGGCGTTGACAAGTACTACGCGCAATTGTTGCCGCAGGACAAGGTGTCACGCCTTGCCGAACTTAAACAAAGCGGCAAGGTTGCCTTTGTAGGCGACGGTATAAACGACGCACCCGTGCTTACCACTGCCGACGTCGGTATAGCGATGGGCGCAATGGGCAGCGATGTTGCAATCGAATCGGCAGACGTTGTCCTGATGAACGACAACCCGAGCGCAATTGCCACGGCAAAGAAAATCAGCCGCAAGACAATGCGTATAGTAAAGGAAAACATCATCGTAAGCCTTGTAATCAAGTTTGCAGTGCTTATTCTGTCCGCCGTAGGCGTGCTGGACAAAATCAGTTTCGGACTTATCATCGCAGTGCTTGCCGACGTGGGCGTGTGCTTCGTCGCTATTCTCAACGCCATGCGCGCAATGTTTGTTAAAGGCAAATAGCCTGTAACAACACAACGCACACTGTTTTAGGTTTAATGCAAGAATAAAATTTCATAACAAAACACAAAAGGCTCACGGAAAACAGTTCCGCGAGCCTTTAACAATCGTCCGAAAGCGCAATTCTAAAATCTATTTCGGAAGCCAATTTTTCATCCCGATTGATTTATTGCTATTCAAATTTCAACACTTAAATTTTTGTTCCGTGGAAACAAGTGCGTTGATTAAGTTTTCTTCATATTCGTCAGTGTACTCGGGGAAAAACAGATTTATGGTTTGCTGCGAAATTTCAGCGTTGTTTTCCGTTTCATACAAGATGTATTTACCTTTATTTATCGCGGCGAGAAATGCCTTATACTCGCGAACACCGTCTGCTTTTTCTCTTACCGTAAAAAAGAGTTTATATACGAATCTACCGTCAAAATCAAGGATTCTCGGTAAAAATCCCCTATCGAACATTCCGACAACAGCAAAACGTTCGTTTTCCCCAATCAAGAAAAAGTGACGTTCGGGCAATTCATTTCGCATACGCTCCTCGCGATCTTTTTTAGTAAGTTGAGCATATTTTTTCTCAAGTCGCACTACTATTTTGTCGTAACTTTTAGAGGAAAAATCGGAGCAATAGTCCATATGCATGGCGAATCGATTTGCCATTTTTTTAGCCGATAAGAAGTTTTGTACAGAGGCACGAATCTTAAGACATTTTACAGAGTAGACGACATTGAGCACTAAAAACAACACCGGTCCGATCGCCGCGCAGACTAGTAGCAAGAGAAAGTTAAATATACCGGCAAACACGTTGTGTGCAATATCGTTTTGGTCATAAACTCTTTTTGTACCTTCACTGTTATGTTCGTTGATGTTTCCGTTGGAATCCAAACTGTACGATGTACTTACAGTATTGATGTCGTGATATTTTACTTTCACGAAAGATTGAAAATAGCTTCCATTGACAAGTTGAACAATGCTATAAACCCAACCAACAAGGCTTAGGACCAGCATAGCGACATCCAACACCATACCGACAACCGACATCGAGTTACCGCTTGCAATCAAATCGCTGAAAAAGAATATTGTTCGGCGGCGAAGTCCAACAAGAAAAAGAAACAGCAATTCTCCTATCAAGAAAATCGGAGTAAAAAACTGAAGAAAAGTGCGCAAAAAATATTTTAGGAAGGGCTCGACATCACGCACATCGGAGATCAAGCAGTCCATACAATACCCCTTACATTCAGGGTAAAGGGTATCTACAACCGCAACGTCGAGCTTGGTCATAATACCGTCGCATTTTTTGCAATGACAAAATTGTTCTTTTATTGCTTGTTGTTGATACTTTTTCATAAATAGCGTCTCCTATGTTCCAAAATATATCTTAGAAACAATTTATTTTTTAGGCAAATTTACATTGCCTAAAATGATTATTATTTATGGTTATCTAATATGCTTATTTCTCTAAAATATTTATTACAGCCATCATATCATATTTCTTCAAGTTTTTCAACCGTTACGAACTTATTATTCAAAAACCATATAATGAGTTCCGATAAAATCCTAACCAAAACGAATTGTCACAAAACATTGACCGATAGCGGTATTTGTATTATTATAGACGTGTAATTAAATACAAGTGCGAGCGTTGACAGCCTAAGTTGCATTTTTAACGCACCACTTACAATCAAAAGGAGATACTACAATGCAAAAGTACATAGATTACGCAGTAGAACGCGCCAAGGAATTGCTTGCAATAGACAGCCCCACGGGCTACACGGAGCACGTCGTCAAACGTCTGTGCCACATCGTATCCGACCTCGGGTACACGCCCGTAGTCACGGAAAAGGGCAACGTGTTTGTTACCGTCGGCGGTGAGGGCAACCCTATTTGCCTTGCGGCGCACGTAGACACGCTCGGCGGCATGGTTGCCGAGATCAAGTCCGACGGACGACTTCGTCTGACCAACATCGGCGGCATGAACCCCAACAACGCCGAGGCGGAAAACGTACACGTACACACGCGTGACGGCAATATTTACGAAGGAACATTCCAACTGATTAACGCCAGCATACATGTCAACGGCAATTACAGCAAGACGGAGCGCACCTACGACACTTGCGAAGTCGTGCTTGACCGTGACGTACACACCGCTTCCGACGTTGCCGCGCTAGGCATTGCGGTTGGCGACATTGTGGCCTTCGAGCCGCGCACGCGCGTTACCGCCGAAGGCTACATCAAGAGCCGTTTCCTCGACGACAAACTTTCCGCAGGCATACTACTCGGCTTGCTAAAGTACGCGCGCGACAACCGCACGTCGCTCAAGCGCAAGCTTTACCTCTACTTCACCGTACACGAGGAAGTCGGGCACGGGTGTGCGTACATCCCTGCTTCCGACGTCCGCGACATGCTGTCCGTAGATATGGGCTGCGTAGGCGCAGGCTTAACTTGCACCGAGCGTGATGTGTCCATATGCGTCAAGGACAGTCATGGACCGTACAACTACGACTTTGTTACCGACCTTGTAAATGCCGCAAAAGCGACCAATGCCCACTATGCACTCGACGTTTACCCGCACTACGGAAGCGATGCCGATGTGGCAATGGCGGCAGGCTATGACGCGCGCCACGGCTTGATCGGCGCAGGCGTGTACGCCAGCCACGGCTACGAACGCAGCCACATCGAAGGCGTAGAAAACACCCTGAAACTTTTGTTCGGGTTAGTATTTTAAGATTATTTTTTAGAAAATGAATTATGGGGAAGGGGAACTTTTTTACAAAAAGTTCCCCTTCCCCATACCCCATCCCTTCAAAAACTTGAACGGAAAAGTTTGAAAAGTATTTTTTTACTTTAACATTAAAAATAATCAATTTCATAGAATCATTTTTTTGAAAAAATCATGATTAAATGTAATTGTAAAATCGTGTCATCCTAAGCACAGTCGAAGGATCCCCTGGAAAGGGACACTGCGCAAAATGTTACTTGTTGTGGTTCTATAAATTATAGCCAACAAATTTCTGCAGGACAACTACACCGTTAATTTCGTTCAACATACTTCTATGATAGGTGGTCGTCCGCCACAAACGCTGCGCTTGAATAAAAACGCACACCAAAGATTTTAGCAAAAATCCATACAAATTAACGACTTTTTCTCAAAAAAACGGCGAAATTCGATATACTATGTGTGTAATAGTATTTTACAAATCGCCGTTTTTTGATATAGATACCTTTATTTTAAGTCAAGCGTCCACTACTTTCTGAAAAAAATGAAAATCGCAGCAGTCGCCGCCGTAACCAAATGTTTTGGTGCGGGTAAAGCCTGTTTTGCGCAGTCCCACGCATGTCACGTCATCCGCGTCGCAAAACAAGCGATACGGGTTTTCGCAACCGTTTTCAACGCAAGCCGTATGCCACAGACATTTGGTAACGGTAACATCGTAGTAGTCCTTGCCGCACTTCTGCGCGTCAAAACGCCTTACAACAAAAAAAGCAGGCAATTCTCTCGGAATTGCCTGCTCTACTGTTAATTTACTTGTCCTGCGGTTTCATAGTCGGGATTTTTGTTTCGGTTCTCTCATTTGCGGAAATAAGTTGTTCTAACGGGCATTAAAGCCGTTTGAATAGGCTTAAAAACAACTTTTTCGGACTTGTTTACAGCAATTTGCCACTCGAATGATGTATGTTTTGATGTAAATGATGTAAGTCGAACTATGAAACCCGGCAATTCTCCACTGATACTTATTATATTCATCTACTGCCTGAAAGTCAACCGGCAAGCCAAATCCTATTATAAATATATATAAATAAAGAGAGCATACTTTCCGAAACGGATTGTATGCTCTCTGTCTATTTGATTGTTACTGTGCCTTGAAGTAATTATCAAGTCCTTTGAACTCTGATGTTTTCAATTCTTTGGTAACATCGGTGCAGATATTCAGCGTGGTTGAAATATCCGTATATCCGAGTGCGTCCTGAATGACATTTTTATTTACTCCGGCTTCGCACATCCTCGTTGTGAATCTATTTGAGCCGAAAGTCACATTGTCTGGTGTCAGTGGCAAATTCTTTTCTGACCACTCTGTAATCAATTCGAGATGTACCGCCGATAAACTGTTACTCATATCAAAACTCCGCTTCCTCTTTGATTAGAGTATATGAGGATTTGGCTTTTACTTGTAGTTTGCGAATATCTGTATAAATAGAAAAAGCCCTTTGAGAAAAGGATTTCTCTTCTCTCAAAGGGCAGGTTGGCAAACTGGAAGTTGCCGTTGTGAAGGTTATGCTCATTTTTCGTTATTACTCTTCCGAACTCCGTCATTCATTCTTTTCACTTTGCGTTTCCATACAAAATATTGAACGAGCCAAGTGATGACGAAAATTGCAACGAATATTCCTACATATGAAAGAATACCAATGGCATTATGCTTCATCCAATTCGTAATATAGGCAATCGGAAACATCGTAACACAGGCAATGGAAAAATAAATTCCGCTTTGCTTTGCAAGGCTCCACGAATCAATTTCCCAAATAACGGAAGCCATTGCAAAGCCTGTACCCAAAATTCCGCAGAGAATTGTTTGAAGAATAACTGCGTTTAATTCATTTTTCATTGTATCAATCAGCTCAGGGGTGACAGGATAGAACGAACCATCTCCTATGCACATTGATATAATCACAGTTATTACAAAACCGATAGCAATGCCGAGAGGGAATCCGAGAAGCCCACGCTGAATCATCTTTTTTTTCATTTTTACCACCTCATATTCCTAATAATTGTTTGATCTTGGCGACAAAACGCCTTGAAACATAAGTAACCGTCCCATTTGAAAGCGTAACACAAATTGTTCCTGCAAAGCTTAAATCAAAACCCTTGACTTTTCTCAGATTGATAATATCCGAGTTTGATATTCGGACAAAAAAGTTGCTGTCCAGCCGCTGCTCCATTTCGTAAAGCCGCAGACGGAGCGTGTACTCACCGTGATTTGTTTCGGCAAACACTTTGCCTGATGCAGCAAAAATGCGGTAAATATCAAACGGCTCCAACACTTCGACAATATCATCTTTGAATCCGGCAATCATTTTCGGCTGCTCGTCTGAAAGCCTTTTCATGATTTCATTGATTTCGTCGGTCATTTTGTTTGTCACAACGATGATTTTGGGTTCCTTGCAGTTCTCATCTAACTTGATTTCAATTTGCATTTGCTCACCTCCTCTTTGTTACGGTTACAGTATAAAAAAATCGAGAATTGATTTCCACCGATTCTCGATAGGTGGTCGTTTTCAGACCATAGACGGTAGATTATATAAATAATCTTCCTCATCAAATTCCGATTTGTTTCATTATAGCAAACGATCTGGCAAAGCGCAATCGCAGCCATCCGAAGGTCATGCTCCGGACGGCTGCGTTCCGTTCATCCGTTCAATGCCTGTCGCCTTTCTGCCGTTTCAACTCCGCCAACTCCGCTTTCATCTCTGCGATCAGCACCTTCAGCTTCTCCTCACGTTCCTCGCGCGTATGCGCATACACATTCCTCGCGTGCTTTTTGCCGTCGATCCACGTCGGGGAGTAGCGCCCTTCAAACAGGTGGTCGTTGATCTGGCTGATGCAGCCCGTGCCGGGCTTCCGAACCTTGCCCATGTAGGGCTGAAACTCGACGATGGCGGGCATATTCGCCTGCGGGCGCAAAACTCTGCGAGGCTTCTGGGGAATTGAAGAGATTTTTGAATTCATGGGGGCTTTTTGTCGAATTTGCGGCTTGTTTCCGGCTCTTTGTCTGTGATAAGATAGGCACACAAACCTCTTTTTTGCATCAGCGTTTCAAAACTGCCACGTTCGATAATCTTCCCCCGTTTCATCGCGAAAATCTCGTCAAAGTGGCTCAGCAGAGATCTGTCGTATTTGTGGAACACTATGATTGTCATACAGTCGGATTTCATTATATCTGATAGTATTTGTTCAGCAGTAATCGGGTCGAGTGCGGAGAATGCTTCGTCCAAGATGATAACGTCACTCTTTTTCAACATCACTCTAGCTAGCGCGATTCTTTGTTTTTGCCCGCCCGAAATATTACCTCCGTTATCCCTGATTCTAGGTTGGTCAATTTGCGCCGCTCTGAGGCTTGCAATCACAGGCTTTTTCGACCCCTAATTGTCCACTCTGCGCCTCCTTCCGGGAGAAGTGCAGACAGGCGATGAGATCCGCACGGAAGCTCTGCTTGCAGCCATGGACGCAGCGGACGCAGAAGCGGTTATACTTCCGGCGTCCGCTGTCCCCGATGAAGAATGACCACTCCTGCCGCCATTTCTTACTTCTGCTCAAAGCTCAATCTCTCCTTTGTGCTTTTTGGGAGGGCAGCATTCCTTCTGCTTTTCAGCCTTTGCAGACTTGAGCCTGTCCATGATGGAGGACTTCTCGCCGGTTTCGGGGGCTTTGGCATCAAGGGTCTTGTCCTCCTTCGGACCGTT
>DPQS01000032.1:48111-52586 GCA_003537755.1 Clostridiales bacterium
CTGCCATCCAGCTTTCCTTGCTGACACCAAGCATTCCGCCCTTTGCCGCATGGTCGGCAATCTCCTTGGCATCGACGGCGGCGACACCCTGCAAGGCAGTCCTCTCACCTATTATCTGAGCCATGAAGCGCGCGATGTCACAACGCTCCCGGCCGCGCTTTTAAACCTCGGCGGGTATGATTTTGTAACGCTCGGCAACCATGACTTCGACTATGGGAAACAGACCATCGAGCGCTATCTTGCCGCTCTGAACGCCCGCTGCCTGTGCGCAAATGTGGAGGGTATCCGCGGCGTGGAGAAAACGGCCGTTGTTACCATGGAAAATGGGCTTCGCGTCGGCCTGACCGGTATTATTACGCCCTTTGTCACACAGTTTGAAAGCGCAGAGAATATGGCCGGCATCACTGTGACCGACGCATTTGCCGCCGCCTGGTCCGCACTTTCCGAGTTGCGGCACAAAACAGACCTCACTATCTGCATCTACCACGGCGGATTCGAAGCGGACGTCAAAACAGGAGAAATTCTCTCACAGACCAGCGAGAACCAAGGCTGCCGTATCTGCCGGGAGCTTGGGTTTGATATTCTGCTTGCAGCGCACCAGCATATGCAGGCCGAAAATCTTCAGATCGGCGGGACGTATACCTGCCAGCCGCCGGAAAAAGCCGCAAAGTTTATCCGCATGGACGTAACGGCCGACCGTGGAAGCGTCCATGCCGTCTCCCAGCTGATACCGGCAGGATCGGTCGCGCTTCCGGCTGCCGCAGACGCACTTCAGAGTGCCGAGGCACAGACTGCCCGCTGGCTCGATACACCGGTTGGCCAGCTCGATGTGCCGATTCCGGCGGAAGATCCTCTGACGCTGGCGAAAAACGGCTCCCTGCTCGCAAACCTCATCAATCAGGTGCAATTGGAAGCTTCCGGCGCGGACATTTCTCTCACGAGCCTTTCCAATCGTGTGGTTGATTTTCCGCAGGATGTGACCGTCCGTGCCATCGTCTCGGCCTACGCATTTCCCAACACGCTCCAGACCATCCGCGTCACAAGAGCTGTTCTGACGGCCGCGCTGGAACGGAGCCTTTCCTATTTTGATTTTGCGCCGGACGGAAGCCTTTGCATCAGCGACACATTCCTGCGGCCAATCATCCAGCATTTCAACTACGACTATTTTTCCGGGCTTACCGTCACGGCAGACCTTTACCAGCCGGTCGGTCGGCGCGTGCGGTCCATCGTCTACCAGGGCAGAGAGCTGCCTGATGATCAGACGCTCACGCTCTGCCTCAACAATTACCGCGCCTCCGGCGCCGGCGGCTACGGCTGCTACAAGAGCTGTCCGCTTGTGTCGGAAAATTTGACAGAAATCTCTGATCTCGTCACACAGTATGTGCTGCAGCATCGCGAGATTACCGTCGACAAAACCAAGTGGCTGCAATTTTGCAGCGATTGAACACAGAGCCGCATAACGCGGCACAGGAGGAATGAACTATGGAAAACAACGTATTCAAGGTCGTCTTGCTGCAGGCGCTTCCCGCGTCCGGCAAATCCGAAGTCCGTAACTTTATGGCGAACATCGAGCCCGAACGGCTCAAAAAGGAGTTCCACATCGGCGAAAACCTCCAGCTCGATGATTTCCCCTACGTCCATATGATGCGCCGCATCGACAATGAGCTCGAAGCTATGGGCCAGGCCAGACTCTTCTATCCGGGCGAGGAGCCCTTCATTGACGGAAGAGACTGGGGCACGCTCTGCTGCCTGTTGAACGAGGACTATCACGATCTGCTCAACCGCAACGTGCAGAAGCCCGATTCCTGCGCGCAGCTGCTTTTTGATCGTTACGACAGAGCCGGTCAGATCGTCGGCATTGCGCCGCGGCTCGGAAAGCTCCCGGAAGAAATCCGCAAAAAACTGGCGGAAAAGCTGGAAGCCGAGGCGGCCGCCATGCTGAAAGAAAAACAGGACGCTTATCCCGACTCCTTTGACGGCAAGACCATTATCATTGAGTGCGCGCGCGGCGGACCGGACGGCGCGTCGATGCCGCTGACAGGCTCCGACGGATACCAGTATTCGCTTCCGATGTTCTGCCCGGAAATTCTGGAAAACGCCGCAATCCTCTACATCTGGGTCACACCGGAGGAGTCCCGCCGCAAAAATGCCGACCGCGCCGACCCCAACGATCCCGGCTCGAACCTGCACCATGGCGTGCCGCTGGCCGTCATGCTGGGAGAATACGGCTGCGACGATATGGAGTATCTTGTAAACACGTCCGAGCAGAAGGGCACCGTAACTGTGAAGGCGCACGGAAATACCTATCATGTGCCGATCGGTATTTTTGATAACCGTGTGGATAAGACCTCCTTCCTCCGCGCAGAGCCGTCCGCCTGGGACGCAGCACTGGTAGAAGATGTGACATGCGCCATCCGTCAGGCCACAGACACCATGTGGGCCGGTTACCGGAAATAAAGCAATGCATCACAAGCACAAACCGCCCACCGGAAATTTCCGGTGGGCGGTTTCGTTTTATGGCAGATTAAAAGCCGAAGCAGGCACGCACAGCGTCCGCGTAATCACCTCTGCAAACCAGATATGACGCAGCATGATTGCCTCGGAAAAAACTGCCGGCATTTTGAAAAATACGAGGACGCAGGGTACTCTTTTTTGAAGTCTCTGCTGTCAGTCATGCTTGTGATCCTCACGAATTCCGATTTATTTCATTATAGCAAAGTCACGCCCAAGGCACAATGCAGCCGCCCAGAACGCTGATATGCTCCCTCCATGCTTGACAGTTTGTTTTTCGCTGTCTCTCATGGAGGGAGCATATCAGACATTGCCCCGGCGGGGCTTTGGCTTATTTATAGCACTCCGGCTTCAGAATGCCGATGTAGGGGAGATTGCGGTAGTAATTTGCGTAATCGAGGCCGTAGCCGACGACGAACTCGTCCGGGATCTCGAAGCCGCACATATCGGTCTTGTAGCTCTCGGGATGGCGCGACGCCTTGTCCAGGAACGAGATCGTCGTAATGGATGCGGGGTTCCGTGCGCCGAAGAGCTGGCGCAGGTACTGCATGGTGAGGCCCGAATCGATGATGTCCTCGACGATGACGACATGGCGGCCCGTGATGTTGTTGTCCAGATCCTTGATGAGACGGACGACGCCGGTGGACTGTGCGGATGCGCCGTAGCTGGAGACGGCGATGAAATCCATGTCAATGGCGCAGTTCATGCAGCGGCACAGATCGATGTAGAAAAACGATGCGCCCTTGAGCACGCACACCAGCACGGGGCGCTTGTCTCCAAGCTTTGCGGTCAGATCCGCGCCGAGCTGCTCGACGCGGGCGGCGATGGCTTTTTCGGTAAAAAGGACGCGTTCAATGTCCTGTTCAGGCGTTCTGATGAGCATAAAATCCTCCAAAATAGCCGGAAAACCGGCGTTGTCAACTTTTCCATTATAAACAGAGGAATACAATAAGTAAAATAGATAAACCTAATTGAGCATATAATTCCCGCTTATTATAAACATTATAAAACAGACATTTACAAAACGTGAAAAATCGCATATAATCGGCCAGGAATGAAAAGATAAAACAGAAACTGTGGTAAAAAACGGATAAGGAGTTTTGAATTATGAGCAACTGCGCGATCGTAGGCATCAACTGGGGCGACGAGGGCAAGGGCCGGATGGTCGACCTCATTGCAAGAGATTATGACATCGTCTGCCGGTATCAGGGCGGCAACAACGCGGGCCACACCATCGTGAATGAGTACGGCAAATTCGCCCTTCATCTCATCCCCTCCGGCATCTGCCTGCCGGGCGTTGTAAACGTGCTGGGCAACGGCGTCGTGATCGATCTGGAGAGCCTGTGCGGTGAAATTGAGGCGCTGCAGAACGCGGGCGTGCCCATTACGCCGGAGAATTTCAAAATTTCCGAGCGCGCCACCATCGTCTTCCCGTACCACCGCGCCCTCGACGGGCTGGAGGAGGCCCGGCTGAAGGACAAGAAGTACGGCTCCACTCTGCGTGGCATCGCGCCGGTCTATTCCGACAAATATCAGAAGAAGACCATCATGATGGGGGAGCTTCTGTACCCGGCGTATCTTGAAAAGCGGCTGGCCAGCATTCTGGAGTGGAAGAACCTGACCATTCAGAATGTCTACGGCGCGGAAGCGTATAAGCTTGAGGATATGCTGGCGTGGTGCCGCGAATTCGGCTCGAAGCTTGCGCCTTACATCTGCGATAC
Source organism: Clostridiales bacterium (assembly GCA_003537755.1). Lineage (GTDB taxonomy): Bacteria > Bacillota > Clostridia > Christensenellales > CAG-314 > Fimimonas. Next base: position 52,344 of record DPQS01000032.1, read on the forward strand.
CAGCAAGTACCTCTATGAGGCTGAAAAGGCCGGCAAGAGCATCATGTTCGAGGCCCAGCTCGGCGCGCTGCGCGACATTGACTTCGGCATTTTCCCGTATACCTCGTCCTCTTCCTCCAATGCGGGCTATGCCTGCGTCGGCGCAGGCATCCCCGGCAGCCATGTCGACCGCACGGTCGGCATTGTCAAGGCGTATTCCACCTGCGTGGGCGAAGGCCCGTTCACGGCGGAATGGTTCGGCGA
>DPQS01000014.1:0-149 GCA_003537755.1 Clostridiales bacterium
GTTTCAGTTCACCGGGTTCCCCTCGATACACTATTTTATTTGTGTAAAGATACTGCATCTTCAATGCAGTGAGTTTCCTCATTCGGAAATCTACGGATCAACACTTATTTGCAGTTCCCCGTAGCTTATCGCAGCTTGTCACGTCCTTC
>DPQS01000014.1:356-3952 GCA_003537755.1 Clostridiales bacterium
GCTTGTCACGTCCTTCTTCGGCGCTTAGTGCCAAGGCATCCTCCATACGCTCTTCGTAGCTTGATCGTATAATTACGATACACTTGCTTTTCAGCAAGTACATTTTAGATCCTTGAATAAATTACTCTTATTAACTCTGCGTCATTGCAGCAAAAATCGTATTTTTGAATTTTGCATATTAACACTCGATTAATATTTTACTCTAAACTTTATATTGTTTTATGCAGTTGTCAATGTTCCTTTCTACCGCTTCAGCGGTGCCGTTTCTCAACAGCCTACTAATCATATCACAGCGCATTTTGTTTGTCAACTGTTTTTCAAAACTTTTTCAGAAAGTTTTTTACGGCTTTTCGGAAGAATTTTCCCGAACCGCCTGCAGCGATAAACGGCGCATGTGCTTCGATTTGCCCCATGAAACAGGGCGTTTTGACTGCTCTCTCGAAGCGAGCCTACATATAATACTACAAGGCGAATGTATTGTCAAACGTTTTTAACAAAAAAATCAAACTTTTTTCGACAAATTTTCAAGGCGATTTTACGCCCCTTTCCGAAGCAAAAATCGGGGAAGATTACGTCGTGCGACGCTTGCGGACGTCCGACGAAAACGCCCGCAGACTGATAAGCGTCGGCATATGTCCGGATGCCGCGATAACGCCTCTTTTTGCCGCGCCGCTCGGCGACCCGACTGCATACGCTGTTGCCGGCGCAAAAATAGCTCTCGCGCGCGCGTGCGCGCGTAACATATTAGTATGCAAACAACCCGTCGAGGACAAATCGGACAAATGACAGTAAAAAACATACATTGCAAATGCACGGCAAACGCCGCCTGCAAAATCTGCTCAATGCACGACGCGCACGGTGCCGTACACGCACGGGCAAAGGCAAATTCCGCAAAACTCACCGTCGCGCTGGCAGGCAACCCCAACAGCGGCAAAACAACTCTTTTCAACAGACTTACGGGCAAATCTCTGCGCACGGGCAACAGGGCAGGCGTAACGGTGGCAAATTTTTCGGCAGCCGCCCCGGCAAACCCCGACATCACGGTGACAGACACGCCCGGTGTCAATGCGCTGTCGCCCTACTCGCCCGAAGAAAAGTACACCACCGACTACCTGACGAAAACGCCTCCGGACGTAATAATAAACGTCGTGGACTGCACGCGACCGGAACGTAGCCTGTACCTGACAACGCAACTGTTGCAGACAAATCGTCCCGTCGTAGTCGCGTTGACAATGGCAGACATCGCACAAAAACAAAACATCGCCGTAAACACGGAAAAACTTTCGCAGACCCTCGGCGTACAATGCGTAACAATCAACCGTCGCGACAAAGCCGCCGCAGACAAACTGCTGACAGCCTGCCGTAAAGCGGCGGAAGGGCAAAATAAAAAGACGGATAATTCCGTCCTTAAAAACTTGCCGCCGCTTAGCGACACCGGCCTTGCCGCCGCAACAAAACGCCGCGCCGTCGCCACAAAAATAACCGCCGCCACATTCCGCAGAAACACAGCCGAAACGATGTCCGACAAAATAGACAAGGTTGTCGTCTCGCGCATGCTTGCATTCCCGATTTTTGCCATTGTGATGTGGGCGATATTTTTCATTGCAACCGAAGGTCCCTGCAAAACGATTGCGGACTTTATTTCCGGCACGCTTACGCCGCAAATACAATCGGCGGCGACGAATCTGCTTGAATGCGCAAACGCGCCTTGGCTTACTTCGCTTATTTCCGACGGCGTAATAGGCGGCGCGATGAGCGTAGTCGGATTTCTGCCGCAAATTACCGTACTTGCGGGGCTTGTGTCGCTGCTAGAAGAAAGCGGCTACATGGCGCGGATAGCGTTCATTACAGACTTGCCTCTGTCCGCTGTGGGATTGTGCGGTCAAAGCGCGGTTTGTCTGACCGTCGGGTGCGGTTGCAGCGTGCCTGCCGTGATGGCGGCACGAACCGTAAAGTGCGAAAAATTGCGGCGCACCACCGTTTCGGTAGTGCCCTATGTGCCGTGCTCGGCAAAACTTGCCGTAATTGCCTGCGTCACGTCGAGGATATTCGACGGCAACGCCTTTGTCGCGCTGAGTCTGTACGCGGTTTGTCTTGCCGCCGTTGCTGTCGCCGCGTCCATACTAAACAAAACCACCGACGGCAACGAAGCCTCGGTGGAAATTACGGAGCTGCCCGACTACCGCCTGCCGAAACTTTCCGTTGCGGGCAGGCAAATGCTGTCGGCGGCGACGGGCTTTTTGAAAAAGGCAGGTACAACTATCGTTGTGACATCGGTTCTGTTGTGGGGATGCCGCTACTTTACGCCTACATTCGGCAAAGCCTTCTCTGAGGAAGATAGTATTTGCGGCGTGCTTGGCAAAATTATCTCGCCACTGTTTGCGCCGCTGGGGTTCGACGACGGTAATTGCGGATACGCCTACGCCGTGGCGACCATTGTCGGGCTGTCTGCAAAAGAAGCCGCCGTTGCAACGCTGACGGTGCTTGGCGGCGGAACGTTGCCGGCAATAAGTCCTCTCGGGGCATACTGCTGGGCATTGTACAATCTTCTGACAGTACCGTGCATTGCCACTGTTGCCGCAAGCGCAGCCGAGCAAGGTCGCAAAAACGCCGCCGTGGCATTTGTTCTTCAGGCGGGGCTGGCATATGTTTTTACATTGATTGCACGCACAATCGGACTTGCAGTAAGCAGCATTGCAAGATAGGGTTCACCACCTACATTACCAACCGCACAAACAGCCTTTTCCCGCCGATTTGCGCAGGCGGCAACCCTTCACAAAGCGGTCACTCCCGATGCCGTCGCTTTTTCACGGTGGCGGCAATGCGGGAAATGCAGCGACATCGGCAGCAACGCACTGCGCCGAAAAACTTTATTTGCACACACCCGCGCGGGAAAAATCCCGACAGCGACAATTATTTTTGCAAACTTTCCAGGAAATCGGCGAGCAGACTTGCGCTGCGCACGTCCAGTTGCGACACCGCACGGAACAACTTGCGTTGCTCTTCCGTCAACGAATCCTTGATGTCGTTGCGAACCTCGTCGTTGGACACCAGATAGTCCACGCTTACGCCGAAAAAGTTTGCCATCGCGACAAGTTGCTCCACCGACGGTTGCGTGCGCCCGTTTTCCCAGTTATTGTACGTACCCTGACTGACATTGAAATTTGCAGCCATACCTCTTTGAGAAAGCCCCTTTTCGGTACGCAGTTCGTACAATCTCTTCATAAATTCTCCTTTGTGCCGAACGTTTTGTCGGCCAAAAAAAACAGTGTTATGCGCAAAAACAAAGGCGTATCTTTTCACTAAAATAAAAAAATAACCTTTGTTTTTGTGCAATCATAAATTATTAAAAAATTGAACGTTAGTGTTAACTTATCTACAAATCTAATCTATGATATTCATTATTATTAAAAAATCTTATTAAAGTGTCTATCGAATGCAATATTTGCACAAATAAACGCTACAAAAACCCGACAAGACAACTCTTCGGGCGCATCGGTTTCGTTGCGATTACAATAATTGATAAAATATCAGACAAAACAATTCTTACGCCTTGATTATATTACCCACGCAGCTATTCCGGATGGCACCGTTGT
>DPQS01000014.1:4208-6067 GCA_003537755.1 Clostridiales bacterium
TTCCGGATGGCACCGTTGTCACGCGTCAAAAAAAAAACACCGACTGCGTTTTTGCAGTCGATGTTTTTGGTTTGTTGTTCGGTTTTCCTTTGTTTACACAAATACTTTATCGCGGGAATAACGGCAACCGTTACACCAGAGCGACGTTTGCTCGCTCCGTCACGGTTTGTCGCCACTCGCCGCACGGGCGAAAAAAGGTTACTTACGCATTATTTTTTGAATACGAAAGGAACGACAACGGCACCCAGTCCGCCGATAAAGGACAGAATGGCTCCAACGGCAAGTTGTACCGTTATGCTGCCGCTTGCAAGACCGCCGATGTTGCTGGAACTGCTGAATTCCTTGGTAACGACGATGCCGAAAATAAAGGTTACGATTGCCAGAAGAGCGAGCAATGCTCCGAGATACTTGATGTAGCCGCCAACCTTGGGGACAACAAGCGCAAGCACTGCCATCACAATGCCCAGGCACGCCACGATTGTGGTGATGAGGGTAAGTACGGCAAACCATTTTGCCTGAGTTTTGTCGTCATCGGAGAAGAACGCCGCGCTTGCAGCCTTACCGCCGTCTGTTTTGTCCGAGATATCTTTGTCGGACATACCGTCCAGAAGGTCAAACATATTGTATTCGCGACTCGAGGAACTACCGATACTACCGACGCTGCCTTCTATCGTGCGTTTGAACTGCGGCAAAGCGAAGTTGAGCACGGCAAGCACGCACATGACTGCAAACAGCACAATGCAAATAAAACCCTGTTTCTTAATTTTTCTTTTAGCCATTTTTTCTTTTCTCCTTTATTTTTTTTCGTCGCAGACGAATTTTTTGCGTTTAGTCACAAGCCGCGGCAAGCAACTCGTTTGGTCGCAATCGTTTTTTGCAGCAGATTGCCGACTATGTTTTTTCACAACCGCCGAAAAAGCGGCATTACAAAACAAACGTAATCGCATTGCAGGACGTTTTACAAAACAGCGTTGTGACAAACTTGTCCGTAATATGCAAAGAAACCTCGTCGGAAAGGCGAAATTTCTTTGTTTTACGTATCACACTACGTTTTACAATTATTTTGCGGCATTGATTGCGGCTTTTGTGCCGAAATATACGATCTTGCCGGATTGAGCAAACGTCCAGTCCGTATTGTCGCCCTTTTCTTTTTCGCTGTCGCTTTTAAGCGTTTCATAAGCAGCTTTGGCGTTGTCGGCGGTGTCGTAGTAGAAAATGCTTACATGCTGAACGGTCGTGTTGCCGTCTTTGTCCTTTTCCGTCTTGGTACCGGTAACGGTATTCTGCAAACCGCCTGCGTGAGTAACGCTGGGCACTTTTACTACCGTGTAGCCGTTCTTTTCCAACGAGGCTTTTGCTTTTTCGGGGTCGGAATTGGGAGCGCATGCAACAAGGATTGCGAGCGACAGAACTACTACCAATGCAACGGCAGCAATTTTTGCAAACTTTTTCATTGTATCTTCCTCCAAAAGATTTGTGATTAAATTTTACAATATCACAAGGCTAATGTCAACGGGTAATTTATTTTCTCGCAAAAAATAAACATAATTTGCCCTTTTGTATAAATAATGTTACGCCGACTCGTTTTATTGCATACAAAGTTGAAAAATTTGTAAATATTTTCGATTTGATTTTGTTGTCGGTGTTTTGCGTGCTAATTGGGAAATATTTGTTTGACGTTAATACAGAAATGAATACGTAGATTACGTTTTCAATATCGACTTTTCTGAAAATGTTTCGAAATAACTCAGAATAAAAGACTTTCAGAAAGTACAGTAGGCGTTTAGGCTTCGCATTGCTACGTTCTGCACCACATTATTTATATAAAGGACTTTCAAGCGGAACCCTTTCGGGGGATT
>DPQS01000020.1:0-769 GCA_003537755.1 Clostridiales bacterium
GGAGAAATCTCCGCGGAAGCGCCATTGTAAACGCCCTTTATACAATTATGTCATGTTGAGCGAAGCAACGAGTTGTTCGTTGTGTAGTCGAAACATCCCCTGGAAAGGGACGATACGACTAACACTTTTGGTCGCAATGACTTTATTGTAGTCGAGCGGAACCCTTTCGGGGGATTGCCACGGCACCCGAGAGTGCACGATTAGAGAACCTTTACCTCGTTCCGTACCTATCCCACGATTGGTGCCTCGCAATGACATAATAAGAAACAGCAATAAACTATTTATTTCTGTCCCCTCATCCGTCACTGCGAGAACCCTTCTCTCCGAGGGCGAAGGCTTTGATGTGGCTGCACCTTTGTTTATAAGAAAGGCGTTTATATGGTACCCTTCTGGGAGAGCACGGAGCGTGCACCTACTAAAACGAAGAAAACGCCGTTAGTTATTTAGCAGGAAAAGTAAAATGAGTTGCGCGACAAAGTGAAATTTTGACTTCGCCTGCGGCTTCGCTCAACATATTCGCTTACGCTCATGGCGTTCGCCGCAAATACAGCGGCTCGGCTGAGGACATATTTTTGAATTTACAGTATATGGTCTATTTTTCACTACGTCCGCCGAAGTTAGTACACGTGAAGTACGCAAGCTGATTACAAACGGCAACTTGCTTCATGCGGGGTGGCGAGGTGTTGCCAATGAAGGGACATCACCGCGAGCCTGCGGCTGGGAAGGCAACCTACCACAAAGCCTCAATGGGCGAAGCGGCGCGAGGCAT
>DPQS01000020.1:946-10507 GCA_003537755.1 Clostridiales bacterium
GGCGAAGCGGCGCGAGGCATCAGCCGCTCCCATATTGGCAATTCCTCGGCAGGACCCCATACATAAGCCACTTCTCTTCGGCGTCCTTACTTGTTTCCAATTAGTGGGCGCACGCCAGTGCCTTTGTCACCCATTTTTATAAAAACAGCATTAAATTGCTTTCCCTCCTAATCAAAGTTTTCGGGAAAGGGCGCGGGGAAACCACTTTTTCAAAAGGGGTTTCCCCGCAATACCCATCTCTTTCCGCAATATTCGCAATAACATTTGCCAAAAACTTTGCGGTGTGGTATTATACTCGTCTGTTGTCTGCTTTTTCAGGGCGACATACGGCAAAATAAACATGTCGGCGCGTGCCGCAATTTTAAGGATGTACAAATGCAAACGGAATTAGTTATTCAAAAGAAGGGCTTTTTAGGTAAGTTTATCGGCAACAAAGCCTTTTACAAAATGGTATTCGCCGTGGCGATACCTATCATGATTCAGAACGGCATTACAAACTTCGTGTCGCTACTGGACAACATCATGGTGGGGCTTGTCGGCGAGGACCAGATGAACGGCGTTGCCATCGTCAACCAGTTGTTTTTCATATTCAACCTTGGCATATTCGGGGCAGTGTCGGGCGCAGGCATCTTTACGGCGCAGTACTTCGGCAAGGGCGACAACGACGGCGTGGTGCAGACCTTTCGCTTCAAACTTATGACGGCGGTGGTAATTTCCGCCGTTGCAGCAGGCATATTTGCGCTGTTTTATCAGCCGCTAATCAAGTTGTTTATCAGCATGGACTTGTCCCTCGGCGAAAACGCCGCCAAAGCCGACGCCACATTCAACTTCGGCGTAAGTTACATGTGGGTTATGCTTGTCGGTTTGCTGCCGTTTGCGCTCAGTCAGGCGTACAGCGGTACTCTGCGCGAAACGGGACACACCGTGCTGCCTATGGTTGCAGGCTTTGCCGCCGTGGCGGTAAACTGCGTAGGCAACTACCTGCTTATCTTCGGTAAGTTCGGCTGCCCGGAACTTGGCGTTGTCGGCGCGGCGATTGCCAGCGTTGCAAGCCGCTTTGTGGAGCTTGGCATACTTATCGTCGCCACGCACAGCAGCAAAAAAATCGACTGCGGCAAGGGCGTGTTTGCAAGATTTTTCCACGTTGACAAGGAACTTGTCCGCAAAATTTTTCTCAAGGGCGCGCCTTTGTTTGTCAACGAAGTGTTGTGGGCAACGGGCATGACGTTGCTTGCGTTGTGTTACAGCATGCGCGGACTCAGCGCCGTAGCCGCCTACAGCATTTCTTCCACCGTCGTCAATATGTTCAACATCGCCTACATGGCACTGGGCAACAGCGTAGGCATTATTGTAGGCAAGTATCTCGGCGCGGGCGATGTGGAAACGGCTCAGGACGTGGACAACAAAATGATTGCCTTTTCCGTCATGACGGGGCTTGTCCTCGGCGCGCTGCTTGCCGCCACAAGTTGGCTGTTCCCCATGGCGTACAACGTCAGCGACGAAGCCAAGCGCATTGCCGCAAGTTTTCTTCTTATTACGGGCTGTCTTATGCCGCTGCACGGTTTTTTGCACAGTTGCTACTTCACGCTGCGTTGCGGCGGTAAAACGCTTATTACATTTTTGTACGACAGCGTGTTTGTGTGCGTGGTCAACGTGCCGCTTGCCTTTGCCCTTGTCAGACTGACAAATCTCGACGTAACGTGGGTGTACCTTATTGCCAACGGCATAGAGGTATTTAAGGCTGCGCTGGGCTTTGTAATGCTCAGAAAGAAAATCTGGATAAACAAAATAGTGTAGTTGCCTGCCGATGCGCAAACGGCAATTTGCTGTCAGACAAAGGATATTTTTTACGCAAAAAGGAAATACGTATGAAAAAATCAATTACATTCGAGCGCGTTACAATACAAAACGCGGACAACTTCAATTGGGCTTACGAACTGTTGTGTGAAAGTTTCCCCGCAAACGAACGCCGTACGCTTAAGGCGCAAAAGGAAATTCTCGGACACCCCGACTACCGCCTGTGTGTGGCAATGTGCGGCAATGTCAAAGTTGGCGTTGTGGGGTACTTCGAAACGCCTTCCTTTATTTATTTCGAAAACTTTTGCACCGCGCCGCAACTGCGCAACAGCGGTTTCGGCAGCGAGATACTGCAAGCGTTGGTGGCAAAATATGCCGACCGCTTGTTTGTGCTGGAAGCGGAACTGCCCGTGGACGAACTTACCACGCGTCGCATAGGCTTTTACAAGCGCAACGGCATGCAGGTAAATGTGTTTGACCACATTCAGCCGCACTACAACAAGGGCGATGCGGACTTGCACCTGCTTGTGCTTAGTCACGGCAGACAACTCACGCGGGAAGAGTACGCGGCATTTAAGAAATATCTGGATGAAAATGTGGATGCGAAGTAAGTTTTGAGGGACAACCCCTTTTGCAGGCAAAAGTGGTTTTCCCTCACCCTTTCCCCAAAACCTTTTATATGGGCGCCGTTTTCAACGGCGTCTTTTTTTGCATTTTTGCAAAAGGGCGCCGAAGGCACGGGTCGTGCACCCACTAATAAAAGGGCGCCGGACGCCGAAGTGCGGTGGTTGGTGTAGGGGGTCCTGCCGAGGAATTGCCACGAGTGCGATCGCGTGCTCGCTCGCTTCACTTCGGGCATTATGTCTTATGGTAGGCAGCCTACCCAGCCGCGCCCTCGTTCAGATGTCGCTTCGTGGCAACACCTCGCCACCCCTGATGTAGCAGGTTAACTGTTTGCAACCGGCTTGCGTACTTCAAGTATGCTAACTTCGGCGGACGTAGTAAAAATCTGCCAAAATATAGTCGTTTAATATTACGTTCTCAGCCGTGCCCTCGTTCAGATGTCGCTTCGTGGCAACATCTCGCCACCCCTGATGTAGCAGGTTAACTGTTTGCAATTGGTTTGTGTTCTTCGAGGGTACTAACTTCGGCGGACGTAGTAAAAATTTGCCAAGATGTAGTCGTTTAATATTACGTTCTCAGCCGTACCCTCGTTCAGATGTCGCTTCGTGGCAACACCTCGCCACCCCGCATGTAGCAGGTTGACCGTTTGCAACTGGCTCGTGTACTTCAAGTGTACTAACTTTGGCGGACGTAGGTCGAAAGTCAACTATATGTCAACTGTATAGTGCAAATTTCTGTCAGATTACGTCATTTCGACGAAGCAAAAAGATTACGTCATTTCGACCAAGCGAAGCGCGTGGAGAAATCTCCGCGGAAGCGTCCCATATAAAAGCCTTTTGTCTTATTATGTCATTGCGAGAAGCGACCATCTTTGTCGCCACGTGCTCCCCCGGAAGTGTACCTTGTGCCAATGCCTTTAAGCGGAAAATATTATAATGTATTGCCATCTTTAATAAAATACGGGAACCTTAAAACGAAAATAAAAAATACCCGCGCTATAAACGTGGGTATTAGTGAAAAAATATTTTGATATTTATTTTTTGATTTATGACTGTAATAGCTTTTGACTATTACGGCGCAAAGTGTTATTATTTATAAGTTATTTTACGCCTTTGGGGAATTTTTGCCCTTTTTTCCGATGTTTCACGGCAATTCAGGTGCGTTTCACAAAGGTTTCGTCGGCTGTCGTGTATCAACAATAACATACGCAACGCCGTTTTGCAACCAATTTCGCCAAATTTTTTGAAAATTTTTTTGAGGAGTTTTGTCAATGATACAAGACATCAAAACCCGTAGATACGGAAATCACGACAGAAAAACGTTCTCTAAATGCAAGGAAGTATTGCCTTTGCCCGACCTCATCGAGGTGCAGAAGGAAAGTTACCGTAACTTCCTCGAACAAGGCATTACCGAAGTATTTGAGGACTTTTCGCCTATCGAGGACTTTGCCGGTCACTTCCGTCTGGACTTTCTCGATCACAAAATCGAAGCCACGCCCAAGTACTCCGAAGCAGAGTGCCATCTTCGCGACGCCACTTACGCAAGTCCGTTGCGCCTGACCGTCCGCCTTACCAACAAAGGAACGGGCGAATTTGTCGATCAGGAAGTGTTTATGGGTGACTTCCCCCTGATGACCGACACGGGTAGTTTCATCATCAACGGTGCCGAGCGCGTCATCGTGTCGCAGCTTGTCCGTTCGCCGGGTGTTTACTGCGACATCCTTCGCGACAAAAACGGCAAGCCCGTCTACAACACGACGGCAATGCCCACGCGCGGCGCATGGATCGAACTGGAACACGACAGCAACAACAATCTGTTGTACGTGCACGTAGACCGCAACCGCAAGTTGCCGGTAACGGTGCTTCTTCGCGGCATTCTGCACGACGGCATGAGCGAAGGCGGCAGCGGCAACTACATTGCCAAACTGCTGGAATACGACCCCGTACTGGGTCTTACATTCGTCAAGGACGACACCGCCACCGACCAGGAATCTTTGGTGGAAATTTACCGTCGTCTGCGCCCGGGCGAAATCCCCACCGACGAATCTGTGCAAAAAACCCTCAACGATTTGCTGTTTGACGCCAAGCGTTACGACCTTGCCCGCGTAGGCCGCTACAAGTTCAACAAAAAGTTGGCTCTTGCTTCGCGCCTGGTAGGCATCACTCTCGGCGAGGACGTGCAAGTCGGTCTTAAGACATTCCCTCAATACACCTGCCTTACCGCCGAACAGGCGAAACTCATTGCCGAAAGCGGTGTTGTCGAGCAAATTAAAATCCTTGACGATCACGGCACGACGGTGCCTTACGCCGTAAGCAACACCGACGAGTTTGTCGCTTCCGTTACGGGGCAGTACCTTGACGAACAGGTTACCGTACCTGCCGAACGCACAATCGCTGCCGGCACGGTGCTTACCGAGTCCGACGCGTTTGACATTCAGCAAAGCGGTATCAACAGCGTACATACGGCAACCGCCACATATACGCAGATTCTCGACGCTGCCGAAGCAAAGACCGTACACGACTACGAAAGCGTACTTGCCGACAACCTCGGCTGTGCCGTAATGTCCGAAGTCGGCACGCTGAAAGTATTTGACGAAACAATCAGCATCAGCGGTCGCACCCTTACTGATCTTCCCAAGCCCACATACGAAGAGCAACGCGCTTACGTGCTCGTTGCCGAAGCGGCTAAAATCGCATTTGAAAACGGCATGAACGTCTACAAGTGCAACGATGCCGGTCTGCTTGTATTTGACAAGGAATGTCCTCACGTCAAGATTGTCGGCAATCGCACGGTTGACCCCAAGCTGTTTGCCATGACCGTCGACACGCGTTACAAGGACATCGACTTTGCCGCATGCGGTCTGTACGAAGCGGTGGACAGCGAAGTGCTGCGCGAAATTCTCGGCAACGGTCTGTCCCTCGAAGAAACAGCCGAACTTCTTCACGAAAAGCGCGACGAACTTATCAGTAAGCACATCACCCGTCAGGACATCATCGCGACGGTCAACTACAACCTCAATTTGAAGTACGACATCGGCAAGTCCGACGACATCGACCACCTGGCAAACCGTCGTGTACGTTCCGTAGGCGAACTTCTTCAGAATCAATTCCGTATAGGTATTTCCCGTCTGGAACGCGTAATCCGCGAACGTATGGCAATTCAGGAACCGGGCAAGGCTACGCCGCAAACGCTTATCAACGTGCGCCCCGTGTCCTCCGCAATCAAGGAATTTTTCGGTTCCAGTCAGTTGTCGCAGTTCATGGACCAAAGCAACCCCATTGCCGAACTTACCCACAAACGTAAGTTGTCCGCGCTGGGCCCCGGCGGTCTGAACCGCGAACGCGCCACATTCGAAGTCCGCGACGTTCACTACACGCACTACGGACGTATGTGCCCCATCGAAACCCCCGAAGGACAGAACATCGGTCTTATCACCTCTCTTGCAGGTTACGCACGTATCAACGAGTACGGCTTCATCGAAGCTCCTTACCGCCGCGTGGACAAAATCCACCATACGGTTACCGACAACGTGCAGTACCTTACCGCAGACGAAGAGGACAAGTACATCATCGGTCAGGCAAACGAACCGCTGGACGACAACGGCTACTTTGCTCACCCCCGTATCACCTGCCGTCGTCAGGACGAAATTCTGGAATTCCCCCGCGAAAGAGTAGACTTCATCGACGTAAGTCCCCGTCAGCTTATTTCCGTGGCAACCAGCCTTATTCCCTTCCTTGAAAACGACGACACCAACCGTGCGTTGATGGGCTCCAACATGCAACGTCAGGCAGTGCCCCTTATCAGCCCGGAAGCACCCATCGTGGCAACGGGTATCGAAGAGCGTATCGCCTACGACAGCGGCGTAATGGTCATCAGCAAGGAAGACGGCGTTGTTCTGACAGCCGCAGCCGACAAGATCATAGTACAAGCCGACAACGGAACGGTACAAAGTTACACCCTTAAAAAGTTTGTCCGCAGCAACCAGGGTACCTGCATCAACCAGAAGGTTATCGTGCGCGCGGGCGACAGAGTGAAGAAAGGCGACGTTCTTGCCGACGGTCCCAGTACCGAAGGCGGCGAACTTGCGCTTGGTCGCAACATTCTCATCGGCTTCATGACGTGGGAAGGTTACAACTACGAAGACGCAGTACTTCTGTCGGAAAAACTGGTCAAGGAAGACGCATTTACATCTATCCACATCGAAGAGCACGAAATCGAGTGCCGCGAAACCAAACTGGGACCGGAAGAGTTTACGCGCGACATCCCCAACGTGGGCGACGACGCGCTTAAAGACCTCGACGAGGACGGCGTAATCCGTATCGGCGCAGAAGTGCATCCCGGCGATATCCTTGTAGGTAAGGTTACTCCCAAGGGTGAAACCGACCTCACCCCCGAAGAAAGACTGCTTCGTGCAATCTTCAGTGAAAAGGCCCGCGAAGTCCGCGACACGTCGCTTCGCGTACCCAACGGCGAAGGCGGCATCGTTGTCGATGTCAAGGTGTTCACTCGTGAAAACAAGGACGAACTCGACCCGGGCGTAAGCAAACTGGTACGTGTGTACATTGCACAGAAACGTAAAATTTCCGTCGGCGACAAGATGGCAGGTCGTCACGGAAACAAGGGTGTCGTTTCCCGCGTATTGCCGGAAGAAGACATGCCCTTTATGGAAGACGGCACGCCGCTGCAAATCGTGTTGAACCCCCTGGGCGTTCCCTCACGTATGAACATCGGTCAGGTGCTGGAAGTTCACCTTGGTCTTATTTCCAAGATGCTGGGCTGGAAGATTGCCACACCCGTATTCGACGGAGCAAGTGAGGAACAAATCCGTCAGTTGTTTGAGGAAAACGGCATGGTCAACCCCGTTACGGGCAAGGTTGACGGTAAGGTGCAACTGTACGACGGACGTACGGGCGAACCGTTTGAAAACCGCGTAACCGTCGGTTACATGTACTATCTCAAACTGATCCACCTGGTAGACGACAAAATTCACGCACGCAGTACAGGTCCTTACAGCCTTGTTACGCAGCAGCCTCTGGGCGGCAAAGCGCAATTCGGCGGACAGCGTTTCGGTGAAATGGAAATGTGGGCACTGGAAGCATACGGCGCGGCAAACGTGCTGCAGGAAGTGCTTACCGTCAAGTCCGACGACGTGGTGGGCCGCGTAAAGACCTACGAAGCAATCGTCAAGGGCGAAAATCTGCCCGAACCCGGTATCCCCGAAGCATTCAAAGTGCTTATCAAGGAATTGCAATCTCTTGCGCTTGACGTCAAGGTACTGTCCGCAGACAACGAAGAAATCATTGTACGCGACAGCACGGACGACGAAGCCGACTACAACGAAACCATGCTTGCCGATCAGGAACGCCGTCGTGCGGAAATTCACGATCTGCCCGAAGAAGAAGATATCTTCGCAGGCGACCATGCAGGCGAACAGCAACACTTCACCGACGACGATGACGACTTCAGTCTGGACAGCCTGTTTGACGACGACAACGCTCACGGCGACGATCTCGGCGGTTTGTTCGACGACGAAGAGGACGACAAAAACGCGCCCGAGGACGAAGAAAACCTCGATCTCGACGGACTGGACAGTCTGCTTGATGCGTTGGGCAACGATGACGACGAAGACGAAGACAATCTGAACGGCGACGAAGACGACTTCGACGACGACGGCGAGGACAAAGAGTAAAAAGGGAGGTAACGTAAAGTGAGTAACGACAACAACATCATAGTGGGACAATCAATCTCAACGTTGCGTTCCAACACACTGGCAAGGACGGGCATCATGAACGACTTTGCCGCAATACAAATCGGTATCGCTTCTCCCGAAAAGATCCGCGAATGGTCCTTCGGTGAAGTCAAAAAGTCCGAAACAATCAACTACCGCACCCAGAAGCCGGAACGCGACGGCTTGTTCTGCGAACGCATCTTCGGGCCTGTCAAGGACTGGGAATGCCACTGCGGAAAGTACAAGCGTATCCGTTACAAGGGTATCGTTTGCGAAAAGTGCGGTGTAAAAGTAACAAAAAGCAAGGTGCGTCGCGAGCGCATGGGTCACATCGAACTTGCCTGCCCCGTATCGCACATCTGGTATTTCAGAGGTACGCCTTCGCGCATGGGTCTTATCCTGGATATGTCCCCCAAGTACCTTGAACAACTTATCAACTTCCAGAGTTACGTAGTGGTAGACCCCATGCAGAGCGACTTCGCCTACAAGCAAATTCTCAGCATGAACGAATACCGCGAGGCGCAAGCCCGTGCAAAGGAAGACCCCACGCAGAATTTCCGCGCCGGTACAGGTGCGGAAGTAGTGCGCGAACTGTTGCAGAACGTTGACCTCGAGGCAGAAGCGAAGGAACTTCGTGACACCCTTGCCAAGACCAACCAGGGCGCAAAGAAGGTCCGCGCAATCAAACGTCTGGACATTGTGGAAGCCTTCCGCAAGAGCGGCAACCGCCCCGAATGGATGATACTGACCGTATTGCCCGTACTTCCGCCGGAACTTCGTGCAATGGTACCCCTTGACGGCGGCAGATACGCAACCAGCGACCTCAACGATTTGTACCGCAGAGTCATCAACCGTAACAATCGTCTGAAGAAACTTATCGAAATCAACGCGCCGGAAATCCTTATCAACAACGAAAAGCGTATGTTGCAGGACGCCGTGGACAGTCTGCTGGACAACAGCCGCAGCAAACGTCCGCAAACGGGCGCAGGCAACCGCGAACTGAAGTCACTGAGCGGTCTGCTTCGCGGTAAGCAAGGTCGTTTCCGTCAGAACCTGCTTGGTAAACGTGTGGACTACTCCGGTCGTTCCGTAATCGTGGTAGGACCGGAACTCAAACTTCACCAGTGCGGTATTCCCAAGGAAATGGCACTGGAACTGTTCAAGCCGTTTGTAATGCACAAACTGGTGGAATCGGGACAATGCCACAACGTCAAGTCGGCAAAGAAGCGTGTAGAGCGCGCCGACGCAAAGGTGTGGGATATTCTGGAAGGCGTAATCAGAGAGCACCCAGTGCTGCTCAACCGCGCACCCACGTTGCACCGTCTGTCCATCCAGGCATTTGAACCCGTACTTGTCGAAGGACGCGCAATCAAACTGCACCCCCTTGCATGTACGGCATTCAACGCCGACTT
>DPQS01000020.1:10686-12241 GCA_003537755.1 Clostridiales bacterium
CTTCGACGGCGACCAGATGGCAGTGCACGTACCTCTTTCCATCGAGGCGCAAACGGAAGCACGCTTCCTTATGCTTGCGGCAAACAACATTCTGAAACTTGCCGACGGCAAACCGGTAATTTCCCCCACGCAGGACATGGTCCTCGGTTGCTACTACCTGACTACCGTTCGCGGCAACGTCAAGGAACTGCAACAGATTATGGATTTGTACAACAACGTTCGTCATCAGCGCGCGCTGACCGAGGACGAAGTTGCGCTTCTGCGTAAGGGCAAGTACTACAGCAGTTTCGACGAAGCGTACGAAGCATACGTTGCTCACGACATCACTTTGCAGACGGTTGTCAACATCAAGCAACCCGACGGCAAAAAGATCTGGACAACTGTCGGTCGTACAATCTTCTGCCAGGCAATTTACTACGACGGAGTTGACTCAAGTGCGGAAAGCCCCTACGTCAACGACCCCGAAATTCTTGCAAAGCGCGAATTCGAACGTCACACGCTGGGCATCCCCCTCGAACTGACGCCGGAAATGATCGGCAACAGCAAGAGTTACCTTGTCGGCAAGAAGCAACTGAGCAAAATCGTCGAAAAGTGCTTCAAACTGCGCGGCACGACCCCCACGGCGGTTATGCTGGACAACGTCAAGGCACTGGGCTACAAGTATTCTACAATCAGCGGACTTACAACCAGCGTATTCGACATGAACATCCCGACGCAAAAGAAGGATATCATGCACAAGGCGGAACAGAAGGTCATCGAAATCGAAAACAACTTCAACGAAGGTTTCCTGACGGAAAACGAACGTTACAAGTCGGTTATCGAAGTGTGGAAGGACGCCGCCGCTCAGGTGGAAGACCTGGTTAAGAACGTAATGGAAGAAGACAACCCCATCTGGATGATGGCAGACTCCGGCGCGCGTGGTAGCATGAACCAGATTCGTCAGTTGTGCGGTATGCGCGGATTGATGAGCGACCCCAGCGGCCGTACCATCGAATTGCCCGTTAAGGCTTGCTTCCGTGAAGGCTTGTCGGTACTGGAGTACTTCATTTCTTCACACGGCGGACGTAAAGGTCTTGCCGATACGGCACTTAAAACGGCAGACTCCGGTTACCTTACACGTCGTCTTGTAGACGTAGCGCAAAACGTTATCGTCCGCGAAGAGGACTGCTCGGCAGGCAGCCGTCCGCAAGGTATGTGGATCGAAGCCTTCCGCGGTTCCGGTAAGGACGAAATCATCGAAAAATTTGAAGATCGTATCGTCGGTAAGTACGTCATCGACGACGTTGTCAACCCGACCACGGGCGAGATTATCTGCCCGGGCGACACAATGATTACCGACGACCTTGCCGCCGAAATCGTCAAAGCGGGCATCAGCAAACTGTACATGCGTACCGTACTTACCTGCCGCAGCGAACACGGCGTATGCTGCAAGTGCTACGGCAGCAACATGGCAACGGGCAAACCCGTCAACCTTGGCGAAGCGGTGGGCGTAATCGCCGCTCAGTCCATCGGTGAACCCGGTACTCAGCTTACCATGCGTACGTTCCACACCGGC
>DPQS01000020.1:12392-12921 GCA_003537755.1 Clostridiales bacterium
GCGTACGTTCCACACCGGCGGCGTTGCAACCAGCGACGACATCACGCAAGGTTTGCCTCGCGTCGAGGAATTGTTTGAAGCGCGCAAACCCAAGGGATGCGCAGTCATCAGCGAAGTTTCCGGCAGATGCACCGTACCGCAAAACGCCGACAAAAAGACGGTACAGATTACCGACGCCAACGGCAAAGTTACGGAATACGCAATTCCCTACACGTCGCGTATCATGGTACACGACGGCGACATGGTGGAAAGCGGTCAACCCCTGACCGAAGGCTCCATCTATCCGCAGGATTTGTTGTCCACCAAGGGACTTCGTGCGGTTGAGGAATACCTTGTCAAGGAAGTACAGGCAACCTACCGTACCAACGGTGTCGAAATCAACGACAAGCACGTGGAAGTCATCGTTCGTCAGATGCTGCGCAAGGTTCGTATCGAAGACGCAGGCGACACGGATATGCTTCCGGGCGAAGTTGTGGACATCTTCAAGTTTGAAGAAGCCAACAACAAGGCTCTGGAAGAGGACGGCGTA
>DPQS01000020.1:13083-13444 GCA_003537755.1 Clostridiales bacterium
ACGGCTAAGCGTATATTGCTGGGTATCACCAAGGCTTCGCTTGCCACGGACAGTTTCCTGTCGGCAGCGTCCTTCCAGGAAACCAGCCGCGTACTTACCGAAGCGGCAATCAAAAACAAGCGCGACCCGCTGTACGGCCTGAAGGAAAACGTAATCATCGGCAAGATGATTTCCGCAGGTACGGGTCTGGCTCAGTATCGCGAAATGGAACTTGTCCCCAAACAGGAAACAGACGAGGACAATGCGGACGTGACCGACGACACCGCCGAAAACACCGCAGAGTAACATTTTGCAGGTATCGTTTCTGCTTGCGTGCGGCAGTAGCAATGCATGCCGAATGTAAGCAAAAAACACATACGTA
>DPQS01000020.1:13631-13920 GCA_003537755.1 Clostridiales bacterium
TGTAAGCAAAAAACACATACGTATATTAAAAACAACAACAACCCCGAAGGGATTTTACCTTTCGGGGCTGTTTTTTTTGATGATTGAACAGGCGATGTACAAGTGCTTGCGGAAGTACATTTGCAAATCAGCCGTACTGAAAATTTTGTTTGCAAATCTCAAAAATTTTCAGTAAGCGGGGCGTTTTCACGTAAAATGCGGTGCGGCGCAACGGCTGTATCGTATCGCGCGCAAATAGCTTGGAAAATAGTAGGGGTTAATTATTCCATCACTAATAATTTTTGGCACC
>DPQS01000068.1:0-1624 GCA_003537755.1 Clostridiales bacterium
AATGCCCGAAGTGAAGCGAGCGAGCACGCGTTCGCACTCGTGGCAATTCCTCGGCAGGACCCCAAACATCAACCTCCGCACTTCGGCGCCCATTTTTGTAGTGGGTGCACGACCCGTGCTCGGCGCCCGTTTGAACTTTTGCATCGCTACTGCTTCGCAACGTCACTTGGTTGGCTTTTTGCCGTTAAACGCATAGTAACTGCACTTGATACCGGCATTGAAAATGTACCGTTTTTTGTCGGCGCGACGTCCGAAATCGCGCTCAAACATCTCATACGGTGACAAAAAGTAAAAGTTCCAGTTGTCCAGCGTTTTGTACAATCTGCCCATGGCTTTGGTTGTGGCTTGCACTTCCTTGAGGTCGCCTATTCGCTCTCCGTACGGCGGATTGCTGATGTTTACGCCGTAACTTTGTTTTGTTACGAAGTCCGTGGCGTTGCGCAGATTAAACTTAACGCAATCGGCAACGCCGGCATTTTTGGCGCAAGCATTGGCAAGTTCGATTGCTTTCGGATTTATGTCGCCGCCCACGATGTTAAGTTTACGCAGGACGCGCACGTCGTCGGCTTCCTGCTCGGCAAGGTCGTACACGTCGTCGGGCACACAGTCCCAATCCATAAAGGCAAAATCCCGGTTACGCCCGGGGGCAATTTTGAGTGCCTTCAAAGCCGCTTCGATACACATCGTGCCGCTTCCGCAAAACAGATCGGTAAACATTTTGTCGGGATTCCACACCGACAGGTCGATGAGCGCAGCCGCGGTAGTTTCCTTAAGCGGCGCAGTGTAGGTAAGCGGACGATAACCGCGCTTGTGCAGCCCTGCGCCGGTTGTGTCCAGGTTTACCGAGACGACATCGTCGCGCAAAGCAAGTTCCACCACGTATTCCGCGCCGTCCTCGGTAAGCGAGCCAAAATGCGGCGTAACTTCGGCAACGACAGCTTTTTTGCCTATGCTTTGAATGGCATTGTGCGCAAACAGCACGCTGTTGACGGTTTTGGTAATTACCGTAACGCGCGCATCAGGCGTAAGCAATTCGTGCCATGGCACGGTGCGCACGCCTTCAAACAACTCGTCGAAAGTTTTTGCCGCAAAAGTTGCAAGCTGCACCAGCACCCGCTCGCCGCTACGCAGAAACATATTGAGCCGCGCAACGTCTTTCCACGTGCAGTCGGCAACGGAAATCCGCCCGAAATGAGCCTTTGCGTCGCGGTAGCCCAGCATATACAATTGTCTTTCCACCACGGCTTCGATTCCCGTGGCAGTAGGGATAAGTAAATTCATGTTGTTATTCTTTCTCGGGGCGCTCGGCGCCATTTCAACTTAGTTCACCACCATTTTCAAACACCACATCAACCCTATTTCACTTGGCAGGTTGCAGTTGCTCGGTCGGCTTGGGCAACGATTTGCGCGTCGACAACTTCGCCACAAGGAACTTGGTCAGAAGCATTATTCCGAACATTGCCACTACGTCGCACACAACAAAGATTTTTGCAGCGTCGGTCACGGGCACGATGTAGGGGCGTTCCATAGTGAAACCATCGCCCTTAATCAACGTCATTGCCCAGATGTACAGCGGTTGGAACCACATCAGCATTGTGCAAACCCCTGCCGTACCCAACGAAGC
>DPQS01000068.1:1805-12999 GCA_003537755.1 Clostridiales bacterium
CCCCTGCCGTACCCAACGAAGCCACGCCAACGTTGTACCAGTCAAACGGGAAACACACCATCCACAGCGCGCACACGCCGGTAAAACTCATTGCAACCATTGCGGTTGTAGTAATCATTTCTTCGTCGGCGGCGATGCCGATTACGCTGCGGAAAGCGTACACCATTGCGACAGACAGAAACATCCCGAGTCCGCCGGGCAATGTACTACGAAGCGTATTTACCAAAAATTTGCCGCTGATAAGTTTTTTGTTGGGTTTAAGCGCAAGCAAAAACGAAGCAATGCCGATGACAAACAAGTTTACCGCCGACAAGTTGCTTGGACGGAACGGGAAACTTACTCCGAGGCACAACGTCAGAATTGTCACAAGCACGGTCATGGTTGTTTTCATCAGAAACAACGACGAACTGTTCTGAATGTTGTTTACGACCTGTCTGCCTTCCGCCACAACGCCGGGCATACTGCCGAATTTGTTGTCCGTAAGCACCAGGTTTGCCACGGTTTTTGCCGCGTCGGTGCCGCAACCGACGGAAATAGCACAGTCGCTTTCACGCATGGCAAGGATGTCGTTTACACCGTCACCTGTCATTGCCACGGTGTGTCCTGCCGACTTCATTGCACGTACAAGCACGGCTTTTTGCTCGGGCGTAACTCTGCCGAACACAGTGTAATTGTTTGCCGCTTCCGCAACCTGCTCGTCCGTCATGCCTTCCAGAGATACGTACTTGTCCGCCTGCGGAATGCCCACTTTTTGCGCGATTACCGACACGGACAACGGATTGTCACCGCTGATAACCTTGACGGCTACGCTGTTGTCGGCAAACCACTTTATTATTTCGGGGGCGTCGGAGCGCACGGTGTCCTGCAAGGCGATTATGCCCACGGGGACAAGTCCGCTGACGCCGTCGTCGGTGATTTGTTGTTTTGTTTTGCCAACGGCAAGCACACGAAGTCCGCGGCTAAGCAGTTCATCGCATTGCTTGTCAAAGTCTTTGTCGGTGCGCTTAAACATAAATTCCGCCGCACCGACAGCAATCGTGCCCACTCCCGCAAACGTAGCCGCGCTGTACTTACGTGCGGAGCTGAACGGCATGTGAGCCGTATCGTCAAGCGTTTCGACGCCGTCCGTGTACGCCTTAAGTGCCTTTGCCGTCATGTTGTCGTCGCCCGTTGCGGCAACAACGCTTGCGACAAGGCATTTGAGGTTGTCCTCGTTGCCGTCGAGGGCGATAACCTGTTCGACGGTCATACTGCCGTCGGTAATGGTGCCGGTTTTGTCAAGGCACAACGTGTCCACGCGCGCAAGCATTTCGATACATGGCAACTCGCGCACAAGTACCTTTTTGCGTGCCAATTTCAGCGCGCCGACCGCAAGTGCGATACTTGTCAGCAGCACCATACCGCTGGGCACCATGCCCAGCATACTGCCGCTTGCCGACTGAACAGCCGCGCGGACGGCATGCACGACTTCGGCATTGCCCGAGAAAAACTGTCCCCACATTTCAAAGAAGCCCATGCCGTTTTGCAACAGCGCCTGCACGTCGTGGTAGAACAAAAACGTAAGGAAACCGAGCGGGAAAATGATAATTGCAATCACTTTTATGATTGCCATGATACCCTTGATAAGTTGACTGTCGGGCACCTTTGCCTTTTTGACGCGCGCGGAAAGTTGCTCGATGTAGGTGTCCTTGCCCACCTTGACCGCCTGCGCACTGCAATTGCCTGCAATTACGAAACTGCCGCGGAACAGCATATCGCCCTTCTTCTTTTTGACGGCTACGCTTTCGCCCGTCAGCATCGATTCGTTTACTTCCGCTTCGCCGCTGACAATCACACAGTCGGAGCAAACCTGCGCACCCGAGGCAAGCACCACGATGTCGTCAAGCACAACTTCGTCGGTTTTGACGGTGACGGTTTGCCCGTCACGGACGACCTCGGCAGTCGGTTCGGACACCAGCGACAACTTTTCCACGGCAAGTTTACTGCGGATTTCCTGAAAAATGCCGATAATGGTATTTGACAAGATAACAACTATAAACAGCATTTCCGACGGCTCGCCGAAAAACGCCATAAGAATAAATATGATAAACCCGAGCAAGTTGAAAAAGGTAAATATGTTTCCCGCAAAAATCTGCAGATAACTCTTGCCGACAACCTTTTTGAGTTTGTTTGTTTTGCCTTGTTTTACGCGCTGTTGTACCTCGGCTTCAGTCAGCCCCTGGTACAAATCGGTGTATTCCGTAATGGGTACTTGTTGCATTTTTTCTTTTCCTTTTCATGCGATTTGTCATTAAAAACTTGATACGTATACGTTTTTTTGCGACAATTATGTTTATATTTTTCGGTTTTGCCGTCAGTCGAAACAGTAAAAATCGCTTTGCGCTTGCTTATGCTTTCAACAGCCGTCGTCCAACCTTTTGAAGTGTAATAACGGCGGATTTCACGTCGGACGAGGTTTACCCGCGTTTGTTTACCTGTGCGGTTTGTCGCCGCGCAGTTTCAATGTCGGACAGGCGTTAAGCGTAAGAGGGGCGGTTTCGCCTTTTACAAACATGTAATATCCGCGTGAAGCAATCATTGCCGCGTTGTCGCCGCACAAATGAAGAACAGGCAGACACACCCTCACGCCCTTGTCGGCAAACCGAAGTTGCATTTGCTCGCGCAGGTAACTGTTTGCCCCCACTCCGCCGGCAACTGCAACGGTCGTAAGCCCCGTCTTGCGCTGAAATTCCACAAGTCTGTCCAAGAGTCCGTCAATCGCGTAACGCGTAAAACTTGCGGCAACGTCGGCTTTGTTGACGGCTTCGCCCTTTTGCTCGGCGTTGTGCACAGTGTTGATTACCGCAGTTTTAAGTCCGCTGTAACTGAAGTTGCCGTTGGCAATTACCACCGAATGGAACTTGTACGTCGGCTCGCCCGCCTTTGCCAGTTTGTCAATCTGCGGTCCGCCTGGGTAAGGCAAACCCAGCACGCGCGCAACCTTGTCAAAGGCTTCGCCCACGGCGTCGTCCACGGTACTTGCAAGCACGTCGTAGCCGTCGTAATCCGTCACTTTGACAATTGCCGTATGTCCGCCGCTTGTAAGCAGACACAGATACGGCGGTTCGAGGTCGGCATATGTCAGATAGTTTGCGCAGATGTGCCCCTCGATGTGGTTGACGGCGACAAGCGGCAAACCGCTTGCCTGAGCAAGTCCCTTGGCGTAGGACACGCCGACAAGCAACGCCCCGACAAGCCCCGCGCCGTAGGTCACCGCAACGGCATCTATGTCGCCAAGCGTAACGCCTGCGTCGGAAAGAGCCTGCCGTGCGACCTTGTCAACCACCTGCACGTGGTTGCGCCCGGCGATTTCCGGCACTACTCCGCCGTACAGTTTGTGTATGTCAATCTGCGACAGCACCACGTCGGACAGTATTTCGCGCCCGTTTTTAACCACAGCCGCGGCCGTTTCGTCGCAACTGCTTTCTATGCCCAAAATCAGGATGTCTTTATTGTTTTTTGTCATAATAATAAATATAATATACTTAAAGCGTGCGTTTGTCAAACCGATTGGCAAACAAAAACGTCGCTGCTTGAACAAGCAACGACGTTTGGGGGAATTTTTCCGTCAGGATTTTTGCAAAAAGTTTCCGATGCCGATTAAACTTCTGAAAATTTCTGCAAAACGTAATCATACAATTTGGTCATTCTGAGTGTAGTCGAAGTATCCCACGGAAGGGTACCGCCCGATTACAATCATGCCTTTGCAACAAGTAGCAATGGACGAAGTGATTTTGTCACGCGTTACTTGTCAAGACGAAGGTAGAAACGTTGCAGTTTGCCGTACAGTTTGAGATAGGTATTTTTGTAGATATCGTCGTAGACGGCAGCGTTGTCGGGATTGGGCGTAAAGGTATCTTTGTAGTGCACCATTTCGTTTATCGCGGTGCGCACGTCCTTGTGCACGCCCGTTGCCACAAAGGTCACTATCGCCGCGCCCAATCCGCTTGTTTCGTATGTCTGCACGCGCCTTACGGGACGGTTGAAGATGTCGGCTGCAATCTGACAGATTATGTCGCTTTGCGAGCCACCGCCGGACAACGATATGTACTCGATTTTTTGTCTGCCGCGACGTTCCATACGCTCCAGTCCTTCACGCAGGGCGAAGTCTATTCCTTCGATAATGGCACGGTATACGTGCGCACGCGTGTGGAAATCGCTGAAACCGATAATTGCGCCGCGTGCTTCGGGCGCGGTAAGTCCGCCCTGCCAGAAGGGTTGCAGCACCAGACCGTCGCACCCTGCCGGGATGTCGACAATTTCATCGTTCATAAGCTCTTCCACGCTGCGCCCCTGCTTCTCGGCTACAGGCACAAGGTGTTCGGCAAAGTTTTTCTTAAACCAACTGATCATCCAATATCCGCGGAAAATCTGCACTTCCGGGTTGTAGTAACCGCGAAGCACCGACGGATAAGCAGGCATAAAGGGTTCCGGTTCAAAGTATTTGTCCGTGGTAAACTGCACGCTGCTGCTTGTACCGAAAGACACGCTTGCGGTGTTGCGTTCGAGGCAACCTACGCCTATCGTTTCGCACCCTTTGTCCGAGCCGCTTGCAATTACTCGCAAGCCTTCGGGCAGACCGCTTTTTGCAGCGGCTTCGGCTGTGACGTAGCCCATCACTTCGCCCGGGGCAAACAGAGGAATTTCAACCTGTTCGACAGTAAGGTCAAACACTGGGAACAACAACGAATGTTTGCCCATCCACTTTTTGCCTTTGTTGTCAAATGGAATGTGTCCCATGCTGGACGCATAGCAATCCACAAGTTTGCCGACAAGCAGCGAGTTCATATATGCGGAAAAACAAACCACTTTTTTCACACGAGCCCACACTTCGGGTTCGTGTTGCTGCACCCAACGGGATTTCGTCTTGCGACGTATGGCACGTATTGCGCGATCCATACCCACCAGCTTAAACAAAAACCGTTGCTTAAGGGGCAGTTTTTTGCTGACGTCCGCCGTGCGTTGGTCGCTCCACAAGATTGTGTTGCGCACAGGCTTATTGTGTTCGTCAAGCAGCACCGTCGTATCGCGGAAGGCGTCCACGGACATGGCTACCACGTCCTTTACAAAATCGGGATGATTGGCAGTGATTGTACGCAAAATGCCGAACATTGCGTCTTCATACATCTGCTGATCCTGTTCCATAAAGCCGTTTTCGGGGGCAAGGTAAGGTTTGTACTTAATCTGTTCCTTTACAAGCAGATTGCCGTGTTCGTCAAATATGATTCCACGCATGCTTTGCGTGCCTATGTCAACAACAAGAACGTTGCTCATTCGCTTACTCCTTTGTAATATCGTTTATATTATACTAACAATTGCCGCAAAAGTCAACACGTGAACTATAACGAGTTAAATTTCATTTTTGAGTGCTTTTATCTGCTTGTCAAAAGACGCAAATTGTTGTAAAATCATTACTTATGACGAACGAACAAATCTCACAGCAGTATTACGACAAAATGACCAAAACACCCGTCGTCAAACTGGTTTTGCAGCTTGGATTGCCGACAACCGTAACGATGCTTATTTCGGGCATTTACAACATGGCGGACACCTACTTTGTAGGTACCCTCGGCGAATCGGCACAAGGCGCAATAGGCATCTTGTTTACACTGCAATCGCTGATACAGGCAGTTGCGTTTATGCTCGGACACGGCTCAGGTACCTACGTTTCCAAGGAACTTGCCAACCGTGACAGCAAGGCGGCAACAAAATACGTTTCGACGGCATTTTTTGCAGGTGGCATTTTCGGATTGCTGTTCGGCGTTGTCGGGCTTATCTGTCTTGAACCGTTTATGCGTCTGCTTGGCTCGACGGACACCATTTTGCCTTACGCAAAAGACTACGGCTTGTGGGTATTTGCAAGTTGTCCGTTTATGATTTGTTCGCTTGTGCTCAACAACAACCTGCGCTACGAGGGCAAGGCAACTTACGCCATGATAGGGCTTGTTTCCGGCGGCGTGCTGAACATACTGCTTGACTTCGTGTTTGTCGTGATGTGCGACATGGGCGTCGGCGGCGCAGGCATGGCAACGGCAATTTCGCAAATAGTAAGTTTTGTTCTGCTGCTTATTTTTTACGAAAAAATGGCGCAAAGTTCCATAAACATTACGGCGATAGCGCGCGACATCAAGACATACGGCGAAATACTTAAAAACGGCTTTCCGTCCTTTATCCGTCAGGGTATCAGCTGCATTTCCAGCGCAATTCTCAACAACTTTGCCGGCATTTACGGCGCAATGATAAACACCGCCGATCCCGACTACGGCGCACTGATACGCCCCGATGACGCACAGTACTCTGCCGACTGCACCATTGCGGCGATGAGCATCGTAAACCGTATCGCACTGCTTACAATGAGCGTCGGGCTTGGCATCGGACAAGGGCTGCAACCCGTCGCTTCGTACAACTACCAACTGAAAGAATACAAACGCGTGAAAAATGCGCTTGTGGCAACCTGCACAATTACGCTTGTGGCAATGATTGCAATCTGTGTGCCGTCGATGATACTTGCGCCGCAATTTGTGCGCCTGTTCCAGGACAACGACCTTGTTGTCGCGCTCGGCACGCGTGAAATGCACTGGGCAATGGGCGGATTGCTGTTTATGCCGCTGTTTACCCCCATTTGCATGGTTTACCAAAGCATACGCAAGGCAGGCACGGCGTCCTTTCTGGCAATGCTACGCAACGGACTTATTTTCATACCGTTGCTGTTTTTGCTGTCGTCGCTGTGGCATGTGAACGGCGTATTACTTGCCCAACCGCTGTCAGACATGATTACGGGAGTAATCTCTGTTCCATTCATTGTCCACTTTCTTACAACCGAACCAAAGGAAAAGGAAGATACGCAAAAACAAAGTACGCCGACGGAATTTTAAGGCATAGCCGCACTATTAGCATAGTGAAAAATCGGAATGACGGAACAGCAATACAATTTCCTTTCCGCCCGGCATTGATAATTACACTTGCACAACGACAGCGCATGTTGTCAATAAGATGTCAAATAGTTAAATAACAAAAAAAACGGACACCGTATTTTTTTTACGATGTCCGTTTTTGTAGTCAAAATTTCGTTTGAGAGTTAACGATTGCAATAATAAGCGGTATGCAAGCCACCTGTGCGCTACGCCAGCCTGATCAGCTCCGTCATGCTTTTGGACGGATAAAAGACGTGCGCGATGTACCTGTTGAGCAGTTGCAGCATGTCCTTCTGACAGTCAAGCGTAAAGTTGAAGTTGTCCAGTTTGTCGTATGGCACGCCGTCAATCATGGCAAGCGAGGTTGCGACAATAGGGCTTACGGCAATGCTTTCCGCGCCGCGACAGCCATCACAGGTTACGCCTCGTTGCATATCAACAAACATGTGGCGCGTTTTTTCGCCGCATACGGAACAGCGAGTAAAGTCCAGTCGAAAACCCGACAGTTCCAGAAACCCGGTCACAAAGCGCGCGGTGACGACAAGCGGCTGTCTGCCGTCGGCAAGTGCTTCGAGAGCGCGCAACGTTTCCACAAACAGCACAGGGTCGGACTGTCCTTCTTCCGTACAGGAAAGCAGGCACTCGGCAACGCAACACGCGGCATAGTAGACGACTATGTCCTCGCGCAGACCGTAAAACGACGAGATTTGTTGACAGTTTTTAAGCGTGTATCTGTCGCCTGTCGCAGCCAGTTCGTAGTCACCGAAACAAAACTGATCGACGGCAAAGCGCAACTTGGCATTTGACTTGCGTACACCGCGCGCATGCACGGTAATCTTGCCGTAATCGGGCGTGTACAGCGCAACCAGTTTATCGTTTTCCTTGTAGTCCGTCGCGCGAAGCGCCAGCCCTTTTGTTGTCAGATCCATCTTTAGTAAGTTCCTTGTAAAGGAGATAATACACGGGGTTACCCGTCTGCCGAAACAATTTCCACGCTTCTTCTTTCATAGCACACTCCTTTGCGGCATGCCGCAATGTTAGTGTGCGGTAATTCGCAGCGGAATATACTTGCCAAAAAAGAAAGGCAATGAAGAAAACATCACTTAGCGCATCTACCTAATAATCTGCCACTTGCCGGCGAGGGCGGAGAGTGGTACAGATTGGCACAACCGGGACGGCAGGGCGAAATGAGCGTACAAAGACGTACGTGATTTGAGCACCGCCGTCCACGTAGTGACAAGATGTGCCGCTATACGCCCTCGCGCAAACTGCGGCGCAGATTAGTGCAGCTAACCGCAACCGGCGATTGAGTGCGACAGGAGCGTACTAAAACGTACGTGACTTAGCACGATTGAGCACGTAGCGGTCAGATGCGCTGATATGCGCCGCAGTTTATTTTTTGGTGGTGTATCCGAGTTCGTTCAGGACAGAAGGATTATTCCTCCATTCTTCCTTTACCTTGACCCACAAGGTCAGGTAAACGTGCTCTTCAAGCAAATTTTCGATACTTTCGCGAGCATGAGTGCCGATTGATTTAATCTTTGCGCCCTGTTTGCCAAGCACGATAGGCTTGTGCGAAGCCTTTTCAATCAAAATAGTCGCGTCGATGTCCCACGTACCGTCATCGAGTTGCTGCATTTTGTTGATAGCAATGCCCACGCCGTGCGGAATTTCGTTGTCGCAACCAAGAAGTACCTTTTCGCGAATGATTTCACCCACCATGTAACGCTGCGTGCGGTCGGTAAGGTCGTCCTCTTCAAAGTACATTTCCGTACCGGTAAGGTACTTTTTAAGGGCTGTTTTCAACTCTTCAACGCCACGGTTACGCTTTGCGGAGATGCAGTAGACTTCCTTTATTTCCTTAATTTCGTTAAGTTTGGCAAGTTCCGGCATCAACTTTTCCGGCTGGGAAATGTCGATTTTGTTTACGGCAACCACAAGCGGCAACTTGCTGTCTGCGTAACGGTTGATTTGCGCAAGTTCACGGTCGGAAATGCCGTCGTGTCCGTCCACAACAACCACGATGGCGTCAACGTCCTGCGTAGCGTTGTCTATCGTACGCAGCATGTAGTCGCCAAGGGCGTTTTTGCTTTGCAAAAAGCCCGGGGTATCAACAAACACCATCTGACTGTCGTCGTCCGTCCACACGCCAAGTATACTGTCGCGCGTAGTTTGCGGCTTTGGCGACACGATGGACACCTTTTGTCCTACAAGTTGGTTAAGCAGGGTAGATTTGCCTGCGTTGGCAAGCCCCACTATCGCAATAAAGCCTGTTTTTCTCATTTGTTCCTCTTGATGTTAAGTTTGTCCAGCACTGCGTTTTGCACCGCCGTCATCTGCTCTTCGTCAGCCTGGTTCATGTGGTCGTACCCGAGAAGATGCAACAGGCTGTGCAGCGACAAAAAGGCAACTTCGCGCTTGAGGCTGTGCCCGTACTCTTTTGCCTGCTGCTTTGCACGGGGCAGACAGATGATAATGTCGCCAAGGTTAAGCAGCCACGTTTCGGGGTTGAGGTCGCTTGCGTGCGAAGCAATGTCTATTACGCCGCGCTCCGGGTTGTCCACGGTCGGGAAGCTGAGTACGTCGGTAACTCTGTCAGTGTCACGGTATTCCTTGTTGAGTTCGCGGATTTCGTCTTCGCCGACAAAACTAAGCGAAACTTCCAGTTGTCCGGTGGGTTGTCCGAGGTATTCCAGACCCGCTTCAAGCACCTTTTTGATGTAACCGCGCTTGAACAGACCTACGTTTGTAAAGTAAATTTTCATTTGTTTTCCCCTTCCAGTACGATTTCCGGATACTTGACACGCTTGTGTCTGATACCGGAAAAGGTAGTGATTATCGTGCTTTTGATGATGTCTATTTCCTTCATCGTGATGTCACAATTGCTGAACTGGTCAAACGCCAGCCGTTCGGCAACAATGCCGTCAACAATTTTTTCTGCGTTGGTACGGTCGCCGTGAGCGCGCAAAGCCGCTTCCGAAGCGTCGCAAATCATCAGCATAGCCGCAATTTTGCTTGTCGGCTTGGGCCCGTCGTAGCAGTAACCGTCGTAAGGCAAATCGCCGTCGGTGTACTTCTTCGCCTTAAGGTAGAAGTACTTCAGCGGCATTGTGCCGTGATGCTGCATAATTGCGTCCTGCACTTCCTTGGGCAGTCCGTATTCCTTGGCAAGGGCAAGTCCGTTTACCGTGTGTGCCTTGATGATGTTGACGCTTGCCTCGGGCGTCATGTTGTCGTGAGGGTTTACGCCGCTGAATTGGTTTTCCGAAAAATACTGCGGATTGCGCATCTTGCCGATGTCGTGATAGTAGGCGCAGGCGCGCGCTTCCACCGCGCTTTCCCCGATTGCCGTGGCGCAAGCCTCGACGTAAATCGCTACGGACAGACTGTGGTTGTATGTACCGGGTGCCTTTTCGTACAACTTACGCATAAGAGGCGTGTCGCTGCTGGCGATTTCCGAAAAACGGAACACCGACACAACGTTGAACACTCGCTCGAACAAAGGAACAAGCACAAACATAAGCATTACGCCCACCATTCCGCTTGCCGCCGCACAACCGAATTTTACGCCGATGTCCTGCCAACTCCATTGGCTGAGGTCATCAAGGAACATCATGTAACTGATTGTTTCGCTGACAGCGGACACAATACCCAAAAGCACGCCCACGCCGAGATATCTGCTGCGACGATAGTGTTTGCCGAGAATGTAACTTGCAAACACCGCTTCCGTCACGCCGCCGAACAACAGATAAAACACCTGTTCGCTGGCGAGTGTCGCGTCGTTTTGCCAGTTGACAAACTGATTGAAGCACAGCATGATTATGACGAAGTTTGCAAAAAAACCGACCTTGACCGACACAATGAGGGACAGCACCAACGTACACAGCGCAAACGGAACAACGTAAATGCCCCACTTCCACAAGCATGCAAGTTGCACGACAAGGTAACTGAGCACCATTGTTGTAAACATCGCTACGGACTTACTTATCCGTTCCATACATTCGCGGTCGGAAAAATACACGTACAACGCCAGTGAAATAAGCAAAACGGCAGTAGTCGCCAGTTGGGTAATTACGCGCACAATGGAAATTTGCGAAAGATTGGGCAAAATTGCCAATGCGGAAAGCACAATGAACCCCAGGACGTACACGCCGATGGTGCCTTTCCAATTGATGTTGTTTATCTTCTTCTTTTTAGCCATGTAATCCATGACCTCCTTGGTTTGTTGCGACAACAGGCGC
>DPQS01000068.1:13145-13591 GCA_003537755.1 Clostridiales bacterium
CCTCCTTGGTTTGTTGCGACACCAGGCGCAAAACGCGAGTTGCCGCTTTTGACGGGTTGTCGAACGGACTTACCCCGAAAGCAAAGTTTTGACTGCCCGTTAGTCGTTTTTACAAATGTCGCGCGGTATGTGCACCGCACGTTTTATTCATTGTTTTGTTCGTACGCCTTGACAATTTGCTGCACAAGCGGATGGCGGACAACGTCCTTGTCCGTCAGGCGGATTATGCCTATGTCGTCGATGTCCTTAAGTATGCGTACGGCGTGTTTAAGCCCCGAATTTATGCCCTTGGGCAGGTCGATCTGCGTAAGGTCGCCCGTCACAATCATCTTGCCGCCCTCGCCGAGGCGGGTCAGAAACATTTTTATCTGTTCGCGCGTGGTGTTTTGCGCTTCGTCCAGTATTACGTAGGCGTTGTTAAGCGTACGTCCGCGCATGTAGGCAAG
>DPQS01000068.1:13762-15431 GCA_003537755.1 Clostridiales bacterium
CCGCGCATGTAGGCAAGGGGCGCGATTTCGATTGTGCCGCGTTCCATCATCTTGGCAAAGGTTTCCGCGCCGAGCATTTCCTGCAGTGCGTCGTACAGCGGACGAAGATAAGGGTTGACCTTTTCCTGCAGGTCGCCGGGCAAAAAGCCGAGTTTTTCGCCTGCTTCCACGGCAGGGCGCGTCAGAATAATTTTGTCCACCTGCTTTGCCTTGAAAGCGTTGACAGCAACCGCAACGGCAAGGTATGTTTTGCCCGTACCGGCAGGACCTACGCCGAAGGTGATGGTTTTCTTTTTAAGCAAATCGACATACTTTTTCTGTCCGACGGTCTTGCACTTGACGGGCTTGCCTTTGCTTGTAATCGCCACAACGTCGTTAAGCAGTTGGTCAACCTCGTCCAGTTTGTCCTCCTTGGCGCATTCGCACATGTAGTTGACGCGCCCGACGTCGATGTTGTCACCGCTGTACAGCAGACTGCGCAACTTACCGACAACTGCCATTGCCTTGTCAACGGCAGGTTGCTCGCCGAGAATACAACTTTGACCGTTGTCCACCACGACTTTGACGTCGAACGCCTGACAAATTGCCTTTATGTTTTCATCGAACGGCCCGAAAATACGGATAAGTTCGTCCATCGATTCGACTTCTATTTTGCGTGAAATCAAATTATCTTTGCTCCTTTTGCTTTTAGTAACAATGATTTTTACTATCAATCCGCTCGTTTGAAACTGCACATTGACATGAGCGCAGTCGGGGGTTTTTCGGCGACAGATTTTATGATTACTCGTTTACGCTCAGTCCCAGCACGGTGCATGTCACGCCGTCGCTTTGTACGTCATACAGCACTTCAACAGCGACAAAATCCGCTTTTGCACGGGCGGTGTTTTCCGCACGCCTTTTCAATTCTTCGGCAACCTGACTTATGTCCGCGGTGCGCGTAACCGCCACGGTGCGCACAAAAGTACCGTGCACAATCTGCACGCCGCACGGCATGTACTGCACTACGTCCGTCCGCCTGTAATTTTCAAATTGACAGGCTTTGCCGAATTGCCGACCGAACAACACCGCGAAACACGCTTCGTAGGTTTCGTCGGTATCTTCGTACACGGTAACGGTACCGTCAAAGGTAACCTTTTCCGTCACGGACAGTTGCACTTCGACATGTCCCACCGCGTATACGTCGCGAGAGTTTTGCTCGTCAACCTGTCTTACGCCTGCAATAAGCGTGTCGCCCTTTGTCACCTTGTCGCCTACTCTGACAACCGGCGTACCCACAAGGCACACCACCTTTGTCACCACGCCGCCGCGTTCGGCAACTATGTCGCGCCGTTTGTGCATGTCTACAGGCGACACCGTCTGTCGCGAAGCCACCGTGGACACGTACAACGTACTGCCGCGCTTGTTTACCACGGCGTACGCAACCTGCAAGTTTACGGCGAGTTTATTTTCCAGTTCGTCGGCGTCGATGTCGCTCATTCTGCGCCCTACGCCTGCGCCGCATTGCTGTACGGCGGCAAGCACTTTGTCGGCAGGCAAATCGCCGCTGACATCTATTCGCAGACAAAATCCGCTTGCTACATACAGCAAAACAACGGCAAGCATTGCAAATACGACAATTGCCGCACGACGACGGGCAAAATCCGCTGCGGCGGACAAGCCGAGTTTACGT
>DPQS01000068.1:15586-19545 GCA_003537755.1 Clostridiales bacterium
AAGCCGAGTTTACGTTCCACACGTACATTGTAGCACTTTTCGCGTAAATACGCAACAGCCGCATTTGCCGAAGCCGATTCTACCGTAAAAACGCAACTTTTGCCCTTACGCACAACGTCGGACAAACGTACGCCGCGTGCGCTGAGTCCGCTTAGCGCGCTTGCCTGATTTAACCCTTCAAAAAATATTCTGACCTTACCCATTGTCCACCGCCACCGAAGCGATGTTTCCGACAATCACGGCAAAGTCCTTTTCAAGACACCTGACGGACAGCGAAGAACCCTTGACAGCCAGTTTGCCTTTTTTGAGAGAGAAACACACATTGCAATCGTTGTAGACGGCAATGCCTTTGTGACCTTCCACAACGACGGCATGTCCGTTGTAAACCGAATACTTGTATCCTGTGATAAGCGTTGTCGCCTCCAGCCCGCAAATCTCGCTTACCGTTTGCGTAAAGCAATTGTTCATTTCGCTTCGTCCATACACAAATTATATGCCAAGTCGGCGCGGAAGTGAACTTGCAAAGCGGCGCGGCGCATGGGGCTAACAAATTACTTTACGGCTGTTACGCTGTAGCCTGCTTCTTCCACCGCCTTTTTAAGTGCGGCGGCATCAAGGCTTGCGCCCTTTACAAATGCGGATTTGTTTTCAAGGCTTACTTCGACGGAAGATACGCCGTCCACGCCCTGCAATGCCTTTGTTACGTGCGCTACGCAATGTCCGCACATCATACCTTCCACTTCGAGTGTAAGTTGTTGCATATTTTCTCCTTCGCCGCTCGCGTTTTGCCGTGCGGCGTTATTGTTTGTTTGGTTTTGTTGATTGTTTTGTTGTTCTGCCGTTTGGTTGGCGTCGCTATTTTCCGTTGCGCTTTCCGTTACTATCGGGCAAGCCGTCTTTGCATTTGCCGATTGCATGCCGTCGGTCACTTCCGCAAGCCTCGGTGCCTTGAAGAAATTGAGGCGCAACGCGTTGGTAACTACAAACAGACTGGACAGGCTCATGGCAGCTGCCGCAATCATGGGGTTGAGTTGCACGTTGAGCCAACTCCACAGCACGCCTGCCGCAACGGGAATACCCAGCGCATTGTAGAAAAACGCCCAGAACAGGTTCTGCTTGATATTTTTGACCGTTTTGCGACTCAGCGAAACTGCCGTAGCCACGTCGCGAAGATCGTTTTTGACAAGTATTACGTCCGCGCTGTCCACCGCTATGTCGCTGCCGTTTGCCACTGCAAAACCGATGTCGGCACGGGCAAGCGCAGGCGCGTCGTTGATACCATCGCCGACCATTGCCGTTTTGCCATTGGTCATAAGCTCGGCGATCTTCTGTTCCTTTTGCTGGGGCAGCACTTCGGCGACAAATTCCGTAATGCCAACTTCGTCGCACACGGCTTTGGCGGACACGGCGTTGTCGCCCGTAATAAGTATCGGGGTCAAGCCTTCCTTTTTAAGCAGGGCAATGGCTTCGCGGCTGGTAGCCTTGATTTCGTCGCCCACACCGATTACGCCGACGTACTTGCCGTCGCAACTTACCGCAAGGCAGGTAAGGGCACGCCTTGAATAGTTTTCCATTACTTCGGCGTAGTCCTGTTCGGCAACGCCCTGATCGCCCATCAACGCTTTGTTTCCGACGGCGTATGTGTGTCCGTCAAGGGTTGCCACAACACCTTTGCCCGGCACGGTGGTAAATTCCGCAGGTTCGGCAAAAGTAATGCCCTTTTCCTCTGCATAGGTTACGACAGCCTTGCCGAGTGGATGCTCGCTTTGTTTTTCGATACCGCCTACAATGGCGAAAAATTGATTTTCCTCTATGGTAGCGGCAAACTCGCGCACTTGCGGTTTACCGACAGTTACGGTGCCTGTTTTGTCAAGGGCAACGTACTTGATGTGGGAAATGTTTTCCAACGTTTCGCCGTTTTTGATAAGTATGCCGTTTTGCGCCGCCTTACCCGTGGAAACCATGATGGCAACGGGCGTTGCAAGACCCAATGCACACGGGCAGGAAATTACCAGTACCGACACGGCAAAGTTGAGTGCGGTACCGATGCTTTCACCAACGCACAGCCACACGATAAACGCCACAAGCGAGATGCTCATGACAACCGGCACAAACACCGACGAGATTTTGTCGGCAAGGCGTTGAATGGGTGCCTTGCTGCTACTTGCGTCCTCGACAAGAGAAATGATTTTTGCAAGGGTGCTGTCGCCGCCCGCCTGAGTTACGCGCACGCGCACATAACCGCCTACGTTGACAGTACCGCCGATGACCGTTTCGCCTACGGCATGCTCTCGCGGCAGACTTTCACCGCTTATCGCGCTTTCGTCGGCAAAGCAACTGCCGAATTCCACAACGCCGTCCGCAGGGAAACTCATGCCTGCCTTGACAACCACAATGTCGCCCGTCTTTACGTTTTTACTGTCAGTTTCCGTTTCGTTGCCGTCAATGTACAGCAATGCTTTTTGCGGTGCCAGTTTGCGCAGTTTGTTGAGAGCGTCGCCTGTTTTTGTTTTGCTGCGCCCCTCAAAGTATTTGCCGAGGTCAACAAGGGCAAGTATCATGGCGGACGACTCAAAGTACAGCATATGGTGGTACTTGGCAATGGCGTCCATGTATTCCGTGTTGCCCGTCATCACCCACTGACCGAGGTTGAAACTCATAAGGAAGGTTACTACGATTGCGTACACCGCGCTGGCAGTTGCGCCCACGGCGATAAGGCTGTCCATGTTGGGCGCACGCTGAAACAGACGTTTGAACCCCACCACAAAGTAGTTGCGGTTGACGTACCATACAGGCAGGCACAACAGCAATTGCACCAGTGCAAAACTTACGGCATTGGCGTGTCCGCTGAGGAAATCGGGCAAAGGAAGCCCTATCATCGTGCCCATAGACACGTACATCAGCACAAGGCAGAAACCGATGCTTACAAGCAGTCTTGACAGCGAAACGGCATTTTGCGGTTGTTGCTTTTCCGCCGTATTGCCCTGCGTGGGCGCGACGTTTTCCACAAAGGGACTTGCGCCGTATCCGCCATGAACCACTGCCTCCACGATACGGTCGGCGTTGGTTTGTTCGGGGTCGTAGTCCACGTTCATGCTGTTGGTAAGAAGGCTGACGTTGACATCGTTTACACCTTTTACCGAACGGACGGACTTTTCGACATGCGCCGAGCAGGCAGAGCATGTCATCCCCGTTACGTTGAATTTTTGTTTCATATATTCTCCTTTCCGTCTTTCGTCACTGAAAATTGTTTTGCCGACATTGGTAACGAGATTACAAATGCGGCTTACTTCAAGGTCTTTTCTGCGAGGGCGTACTGCCGTCGCTTTGATGACTTTCTTTTGCCCGATTGCCGTAAAGCAATCAGACATTTTGTTGGTCTTACGGTGACAAAAAGGCGATACATGTAATTACCCGACTGCGCCGCCCGATTGAAGTCGGTTTTACCGCCGCGACAACTGAAAATGAAGCCGCCGAGAGGAGGCAGTCGAATTGCCGATGCGGCTTTGCCGAACGTTACCGAAGCAAGGTTGCATGACTGTGGCAGCCTTTTGTCGAAAGGAAACCTCCGTCACGCGCGCCCTCGCGCACACGGGATATTACTAATATATCACTAATATTAGCAATTGGCAAACAATTAAAACAGAACGATGGCATAAAAACATTATTAAGCGGCAACGTTTTTACCTGAGATTTAATTTGTGAGCAAAAACATTAACGCACCATACATGGCGAGACGGCGTACAAGTAAGAGAGATTTACTCAGCAAAAGTGACAATGTGAAATCGCCACCAAAATTGCAAACATGAAACGACTAATCAGAAATGCGCCGAAGTGCGGAAGTTGTCGCCGAAGCGCAAGGGATTGCGAATGGGGTCCTGTCGAGGAATTACCCTACGGGGCAACCGAGCGACGAAAAAAGTAAGCATTTGCGTGTGCTTGTTGTGCGCTTTTCCCGC
>DPQS01000023.1 GCA_003537755.1 Clostridiales bacterium
AGTAAAAAATCCGTAGTTAAAATGTAGATTCCATAGGGTTAATTTAGCCATCACTAATAATTTTTGCGAGCGTGACGGCGGCTAATTATGCGTTAAACGACACTCACTGTCAGGGTTACGCCTGCGCCGCGGAAAGTTGGCGTTTGTTGTACTGCAACATATACAGCTGGTAGTAACGCCCCTTGTTGTGAAGCAGTTCGGCATGGGTGCCCTGTTCCACAATTTCGCCGTGGCTCAGCACAATGATGTTGTCGGCGTGCTGAATGGTACTAAGTCTGTGCGCGACAATAAGCATTGTGCCGATGTTCATCATCTTGTCCAGACTGTCCTGAATAAGCAATTCCGTTTCGGTGTCGATGTTTGCCGTCGCTTCGTCCAGAATCATTACTTCGGGGCGGTGAATAAGCGTGCGTGCGAAACTTAGCAGTTGTCGCTGTCCCGCGCTGAAATTGTTGCCGCGTTCGCGTACTTCCTCGCCCAGTCCGTTGGCAAGACGGTCAATGAACTTGTCGGCATTTACATACCTGCAAGCCTCTTCCACCTGTTCGTCGGTAAAGTCGTCGCGAAGCACGATGTTACTGCGCACCGTACCCGCAAACAAAAACACATCCTGCAACATCTGTCCGAAGTGCTTGCGCAAACTGGCAATCTTTATGTGACGGATGTTTATGCCGTCAAGCAGAATTTCACCCTTTTGTATGTCGTAATTGCGGCACAGCAGCGAAAGTATGGTTGTCTTGCCGCTGCCCGTTGCGCCGACAAACGCCACAGTGTCGCGAGCGTTTACGTGGAAACTTACACCCTTAAGCACCCACTGTTCGGGCTTGTAGGCAAACCACACGTTTCTGAACTCTATTTCGCCCTTAACCTCGTCCAATTCGATTGCATCCGCTTCGTCCACCACCTGCGGTTGCATGTCCATGATAGTAAATATCTTTTCCGCACTTGCAAACGCCGACTGCAGACGGTGGAATTGCTCCGCCAGACCGATAATCGGGTTGAAAAATTTGCTGATGTACATGTAGAAGGCAACGATTATTGCCGCGTCCACCACCTGCCCGAACACAGGCACGTTGTCGATAGCATTTTTACTGCCGAGAAACAGCAAACACAGCACCGACGACACGTACAGCATGTTGACAAGCGGACGGAATACGCCGAACACCAGTATCTGACTGCGTTGCGCCCTGTACAGACGTTTGTTCTTTTCGTCAAACTCATCCATTTTGCGCGCTTCGCGGTTAAACACCTGTATCACCTTCATGCCGGACAGGTTTTCCGACAAAAAAGTGTTGATGTCGGTGGTGCCGTTTTTCACCATGCGGTACGCCCTGCGACTGAACTTGCGGAAAATAACGGTAAACAGCACGATAAACGGCACAAAACACAGCACCATAAGGGTAAGCATGTAATTGACAAACAGCATTGCCACAAACACGCCCACTATTACAAGGCAGTTTTTGACAAGGTTTGCCAGCATACCGGTAAACATCATGCTGATTGCGCCGGTATCGTTGGTTACGCGTGTTACCAGTTTGCCGACGGGGATTTCCGACAGTTGCGCGTGCGACAGACTTTCGATGTGCGTAAACGCGTCCTCTCGAAGTGCCGACACTATTTTTTGTCCCGTTTTTTGCAGTACCACCGACTGCACGTACGAACAGCCAAGCGACACCACAAGAATACTTGCGTACACGGCAACGCGCCACAGCAGGTCGGACAGCGCAAATTCCGTTTCGATAAGGCGTTCCACGTCGGCAAGCAACAGCGGCGCGACAACGTCGTAGGCAATGCTTACAAGCAGCATTGCAAACACCAGTGCAAACTGGCCGACATACGGACGGGCGTACTTCATAAGCCGCCTGAAAATAACGCTATCCTTCATGTTGCGGTCAAACTGCATGGTTTCTTTTTTGTTTTTGACGGAAGCGTAGGCGACAACCAGCGCAACGGTAAACAACCCGATTATTCCGCCGACAATAAACAACGGAAGGTAGTCTTTCATGCGTTGTCCTCCTCTTCGTCAAGTTTCTGCAGTTCCACCATGTTGCGGTACTCGTCGCAGCGTGCAACCAGTTGTTCGTGTGTGCCGACGTCCAGCACTTTGCCGCCGTCGAGGTACACTATTTTGTCCAGATTCTGCACGGTGGTAACGCGGTGCGCCACAAGCAAGGTAGTCTTGCCTTTGCGCGTTTGTCTGAGATTGTCCAGTATCACGCGCTCGGTGTCGGTGTCCACCGCCGAAACGCTGTCGTCCAGTATCAGTATCGCCGCTTCCTTCATAAGGGCGCGCGCGATGCTTATGCGCTGTTTCTGTCCGCCCGACACGGTTACGCCGCGTTCGCCGAGCACGGTGTCGTAGCCGTTGGCAAACTCACGAATGTTGTCGTCAACGTCGGCAAGCGCCGCGCTGCGTTCCACAAGGGCGCGTTCGTCGGTGTCCGAAGCAAAGGAAATGTTGTCGGCAATGGTATCGCTGAACAGGAAATTGTCCTGCGGCACATAAGCGCAGAAGTTGCGCAGACTGTGTATCGTGATGTCGTTTACATCCTTGTCGTCAATCAGCAGCGTGCCGTCCGGTACGTTGTAACAGCGAAGTATCAGGTCGGCGACGGTTGTTTTGCCACTGCCCGTCTTGCCAACGATACCCACCGATTCGCCCGGGTTTATCGTAAAACTGACGTCGGACAACGCCTCGTAATCGCCGTCGGGGTAGCGGAATGTAAGGTGACGGAATTCGATTTTGCCCGTCACTTCCGTAACGTCGGTTGCCGTCGGTTTGTCGTCAACTTCCTGCACGGCGTCCAATAGTTCCGAAACGCGTTTGAGGGAGGCACGTCCGCGCGAACTCATTTCGATAAGTTCCGTCACGGACATGACAGGCCAGATAATTGCGTTGAAATACCCGATAAATTCCATCAGTTCGCCTGCGTCGAATTTGCCCTGATACACAAGGTAGCCGCCGTAGCCGAGAATAATACACACCACAGATTCCACAAACAGCGACACAAGCGTGTTGAGCAGTGCGCTTGCCTTGACGTAGGAAACGTTGGCTTTTTCGTTGTTTTTGTTAAGGCGTTTGAATGCGAGCAGTTCCTTAAATTCCTTGACAAACGCTTTGATTACGGCAATACCGCTGAAACTTTCCTGCGCAAAGTCCGACAGATCGGAAAAGGCTTTCTGACGTTCGTCCCACTTCATTTCCATGTAGTGGCCCACAACCATACCTGCGGCAAACATCAGCCCGATGGGAATAAGGGTAAACAACGTCAGCACCCAGTCCATCACAAACATTTTGTACAAACTCATGGTGCCAAGCAAAATTGCGTCTGCCGCCATAAGAATGCCGCTGCCGAAGCAGTCCTGCACCGTTTCGAGGTCGTTGGTAAACAGCGACATAAGATTGCCGATTTTTTCGCGCTGGTAGTAACTGACGGACAAGTTCTTGGCTTTGTCGAACATCTTACGTCTGAGGTCGCGTTCCACCTTACTGCCCGAGCCGAAAAAGCACATACGCCACAGGAAACGCCCGAACACCATTACGACGATTACCACAAACATCGGCACGCAAACGCGCCTGAACAGGAAATCGAGATCAAATGTTTCCGTCACGCCGCCGCCGACATCCACAACGCCGTTTTTTACGCCGTTGATTACCATGCGGTAGCATTCGGGGATAAGCAGCTGGAAGTAGTCCACGGCAAAAAGAGTGGCAATACCAAGCAGCAGCCACAAACCGTATTTTATGTAAAATTTGTTGATGTGTTTTCCAAACAACATATCGTCCGCTCCTTACCGAGCCAAATCAGGCGCATGCCGCGTAGCAAATGTCGCCTGCACTTCTCACGGCAAAACTACGCTTACGACGGCACCGATGGCAAATTTGTCTTAGGTCTTGAAGTTAGTTATCCGTTAATATATCACATAAATTGTTATTAGGCAAACAAAAGCACCGCAATATTTGAATTTCGGCGACAAATTACGGCAAAAGAGTTGACAAAAGTTTTGTACGGGCATAAACTGTGTATATATCAGATATACAGTTGCATACAGAAGCCGCGTTGTAAAAACCGCATTGAATTTACCGCAAAATCCCGCAAGTGGCAAAAGGGCGGAAAACCGTTAAGCCGAAAATCGAGCCGACAAATGCAGGTAAAGCAGTCGGCTGTAACTTGCGGAAACCCTGCAACACCGTATCGAAGGAGAAAGAATGCTGAAAGTTGCAAATCTGTGCAAACGCTTTGACGAATTTTGCCTTGACAACGTGTCGTTTGAAGTACCAGAAGGCATGATAGTCGGATTTATCGGGCAAAACGGCGCAGGCAAAACCACCACGTTGAAGTGCATTATGCGTACCGTCCAGCCGGACAGCGGCAAGGTTGTCGTTTTCGGGCGCGACATGGCAGAAACGGAAAAGGAAAGCAAGCAGTTGATAAGTTTCACCACGGGCGCGTTCGACTACTACCCCAACGACACTCTGAAAAAAATTGCCGACGTGTACGCGACCTTTTACGACGAGTGGAGCAAGACGGATTTTGACAACTACTGCCGCCGCTTCAACCTTGTACTGACAAAAAAAGTGCGCGAATTGTCCGCAGGCATGAAGGTTAAGTTTGCCCTTGCGCTTGCCATGAGCCACAACGCGAAATTGTTTATCTTTGACGAGCCTACCAGCGGACTGGACCCCATTGCGCGCGACGAACTGCTGGACGTATTCCGCGACATCGTTGATGACGGGGACAAAAGCATACTGTTCAGCACGCACATCACAAGCGACCTTGAAAAATGCGCCGACATCATTCTGTTTATCAAGGACGGCAGGATTTTACTTGAAGAGGGCAAGGACGAACTGCTGGAAGAACACGTGATTGTAAAGGGCGGCATCGAACAGTTGACAAACGACCTCAAGTCGCGCCTCGTCGCCGTAAAAACGCACCAATTCGGCTTTACCGCGCTTATGAGACGCAGTGATCTCAAAGCGATCGACAACCTTACGCAGGAAAAGCCCACGCTTGACGACATAATGGTTTATTACAACAAAAAGGGGGCTTTAACATGCTGAAATTGCTGCTTAAAGAGCTTAAGTTGAACGTTAAGTTGCCGCTGTACCTGTTTACACTGCTTGCGGCAATGATGCTTATACCCAGTTACCCGATTATCGTCGGGGCAGGCTACACCATAATGCAGGTGTTTGTTTACCTGCAGTTGTGCGCCGCCAACAAGTCCATGGAATTTACGGCGGTACTGCCTGTAAAACGTCGCGACATAGTGGCAAGCACCACCGTTGTTATCGTGTTTTTTCAGGCTTTGTTTACGGCGGTAAGTCTGTTGCTTTTGCCCGTTGCAAAATTGCTGCACGTAGCCGACGGCAACATAGTCGGAATCGACGGCAACTTTACCTACGTTGCAATGGCACTTGTTTGCTTCGGGCTGTTCAATCTGGCATTTTTGCCCAAATTTTTCAGCACGGGTTACAAATACGGTCTGGCATTACTGCTGGGCACTGTATTCTTCGTTGTCGGCTACCTTGTCATGGAAACAATCGTGCAGGCAGTGCCGACGGTAAAGGCAATTTTTGACGGCTACAACGAGCAATATCTGTGGGCACGCGCCGCCGCGGCTGTGGTTGCGCTTGGCGCATACGTCGGATTGACATTTGCCGCAAACAACATTGCCGTGAAGAAATTTGAAAAGGTAAACCTGTAGGGTTAATTTTGCCATCACTAACCACACAAATAAAAACAAACCATTTACAGTTAACATTTGCAAAAGTTACCTGCAGTGACAACGGCAGACCAAAAACAATCAAAGAAAAATGAAACTTATCGTACTTACCCGAAACGAACAACCAATATACGAACAACTTTTTGAGCAGATACGTGCGCAGGTGCTGAGCGGCGAACTGCAACCACACTACTGCCTGCCGTCGATACGCACCGTCTCGCGCGAACTGGGCATAAGCGTAATTCCGGTCAAGACGGCTTACGACTTACTGGAAAAGGACGGTTACATCTACACGGTGCAGGGCAAGGGCTGTTTTGTTGCGGAAATTGCCGACCGCGAACTGCTCCGCGCAAGGCTTGCCGCAGACAGCGTGCGAAACACGGTGTTTTGTTGCAAAAGTCTCGGCTACACCGCCGAAGAAGTAACCGACCTTGTAACCAACGCCTACACCGAACCGAACGACTAACCGCCCGGTGACGGTTGCGTACAAAAAAATCCGAAACACACAAAAACCAAGAGCCGACCCTATCCGTAAGGTCGGCTCTTAATGTTCCGTAGGTAACGAAAAATACGACTAAAAAACACGACACCAACAAAGATACGCACGTTTCCAAGTCATAAAACTTCGGGACGGGCGCACCACAGTCGGTGTCGTGTTTTTACATTTAATTATTTTTTTATATTCTTTGAAATTTTGTAAAACGTGCAATCAGTGACCCTAAACAAACCACTTTCTGCTGTTTAACAGGTTAAAGCGGTATATTTATCGTAAAGCCCTCTCTATAATTGCACAGCATTAAAGGCATGCTTTGCTGTGCGCCGTTTTACCAAAATACAATTGCAAACAATGTTGCTGCCCGGCTTTCAGCAGCGGAACGCGTCCCTGAGAAGAGTGACCTGTTCGGGCATTACTTCCACCACGTCAAAGCGGACAGGGGCACCGTATTTGCCGTTTGCCGTAAGCCACAACTTTGCACACTGCACGATTGTCTGTTGCTTGCGCCAATCAACAGCCTCCCGCGGCGCACCGAACGCGTAACTTGTACGTGCCTTCACTTCGACAAACACGATGTATGCACCGTCCTGCGCCACAATGTCAATCTCGCCGAAGTGGCAGAAATAGTTGCGTTGCATTATTTTGTAGCCCTGTTTTTGAAGATACTTTGCGGCGATATCCTCACCCATGCCGCCCTGTTGCCGCTTGTTCATTGTTTGCCCTCGTCAACCGGCAGGTCAACAAAGTGCCCGATGAAACTGCGCCTGTGTATCGGGCAAGGTCCGTACTCTTTAAGCCGCGCTATGTGGTCGGCAGTG
Organism: Clostridiales bacterium; assembly: GCA_003537755.1. GTDB lineage: Bacteria > Bacillota > Clostridia > Christensenellales > CAG-314 > Fimimonas. The sequence goes on from DPQS01000023.1 coordinate 7,039, forward strand.
CCGTATCCCTTGTGCTTGGCAAAGTTGTACTGCGGATACTGTTTGTCCAATTCCAGCATCATGCGGTCACGCGTAACCTTGGCAACAATGCTGGCGGCGGCGATGCTGTAACTCAACGCGTCGCCGTGCACCAGCGACAATGTGCGCACTGGTACATCGAGTTGCACCGCGTCGATAAGCACGCAATCGACCTTTTTGAAGCCGTTTACACACTTAATCATGCCCTGTTTGGTAGCATTTAGTATGTTAATTTCGTCAATCGTGCGATTGTCGATGACAGCCACCTGCACATCGATTGCGCGGGCAATGATTTCGTCGTACAGTTTGTCGCGCTTTTTTGCAGACAGTTTCTTACTGTCGTTTACGCCGTCGATTATCCGTTCGGGTTCAAGCGGCATAATTACGCCTGCAACCACAACGGGACCCGCAAGCGGACCGCGCCCTGCTTCGTCTATTCCTCCGATAAGTTTTGCACCGCCTTCCATAAGGCTTTGTTCGTATTCCAGCAGCATTTTTGTCACCATCACACCTTAAAATGTCGTTAAAAAGTTGACACGTATTTATTTTTCGATTACGAATATCAAGCAAACATCATTACACGGGACACGAAAGAAAATTCCCGAAGTTGTTTGTGCAGGCGGCAACCATACAGATTGACCGTCTTTACGCCTGCGGAACATCAAAAGTTATGCGTCCCGTCTTGCCCTTGCGGAAGTCGTCCAGGACGGCTTTTGCGCAACGTTCGTAGTCAACCTCACCGCCGCGAAGCAGAAATCCGCGTCTGGCGGCAATGGCGTTGTACACTTCTATCGGTGGCTTGCCATGCACTTCCACGCCGTAACGCGCGGCGAGTAAATCGGGGTACATGTTTTGCAGTTCGGCAATAAGCGCGAGCGCGACTTTCTCTATGTCCACAACATCGTCCTTAATGCTGCCGATGAAACACAGCCGCCTTGCCACAACTTCGTCCTCGAATTTGCTCCACAACGTACCCGGGGTGTCCAACAGTTCCAGTCCGTTTGTCAGGCGCACCCACTGCTTGCCCTTGGTTACGCCGGGTTTGTCGCCCGTAATTACCGCCTTGCGCCCGGACAGGCAGTTGATTATTGTAGATTTGCCGCAGTTAGGCACGCCGAGAATGAGACAACGCACGGGCTTAAACACGCCCTTTGCCTTGTTTTTTGCCGTTATATGCGCCGTGACGTCGACAAAAGCCTGCACGATTTTGGCGGCTTCCTTGCTGGCGGTTGCCGTAACGCGCACAAACGGCATATTGTTGCGACGAAAGTACTCGCACCACATGTCAACCTTGGCAGGGTCGGCGAGATCGCACTTGTTGAGAATAAATACGCACGGACGGCTACCGACGATTTTGACAAAACCCGGGTTGAAGCAGCTTTGCGGCGCACGCGCGTCCAGCACGTAGCCGATTGCGTCCACCAGTTTTACGTTTTCTTCCATCATGCGCATGGCTTTCGTCATGTGCCCCGGGTACCATTGTATTTGCATATCGTTTTCCTTTTATTATTCAAGTGATTACAGAAACTTGCGTATGGGCTTAATTGCCGTCACTAATAATTTTTTGCACCCGAGCGTGCGCGATTACAGTTACAGCCGAAACTATTTATGCCGGATCAACAGTGGTCAGTCCTCGGCTTGTGACGGCGACGAACAAAGGTCAGTAAAACCTTAAATGTCAAGCATGTGCTTGCGTACGTCCGATACAGTTTCTGTCGTTTGTCTGTTCTGCACCCCTCTTTTACAAAACTTTGAGAGAATTTTGCACTTAAACCATGCATTTATTTATTTTCAAGCAAATCGGGGCGAACTTTGCGTGTCAGTGCCAAAGATTGCTCGCTGCGCCACTTGTCGACAAGTTGATGATTGCCTCCCACAAGCACTTCCGGCACGGTAAGTCCGCAAAATTCCTGCGGTCGCGTGTACTGCGGATATTCCAGCAGTCCGTCTGAAAAACTTTCGTCTTCCGTCGACTGACTGTTGCCGAGTACATCGGGTACAAACCTCAGCACGCTGTCGATAAGCACAAGCGCGGGTATCTCGCCGCCGCTCAGTACGTAGTCCCCTATGCTTATTTCCTCGTCGATGTCAAGGTCAAGCACGCGCTGGTCAACGCCCTCGTAGTGTCCGCAAAGTACCACAAGGTGCGATAGCTCGGACAGCTGCCTGACCTTTTTCTGCGTAAGCGTCTTTCCGCGCGGCGACATGTAGATGCGGTGTGCCGTTCTGTCGGGGTCGACGGCGTTTATGCAGTCGTGTATAGGTTGCGGCGTCATTACCATTCCTGCGCCGCCGCCGAACGGTGCGTCGTCGCAACGCTTGTGTTTGTCCGTGGAGTAGTCCCTGATGTTGTGACAGTTAAGTTCGTACAGTCCCTTGTCCAGCGCTTTGCCTGTAAGCGAGCATTTAAGCGGGCTGAACATCTCGGGGAAAAGCGTAAGTACGTCAATCTTCATACACTACCACCTCGCCAAAACGTTTCGCCTCGACGTAAATTTTCTTTGCTTCGACATTCACGTCTACCACCACGTCTTTCAAAAACGGAAAGCCGAATTCTTTGCCGTCTGCCGCCTTGCACACAAACACATCCGCCGCGCCGTACTGCAACAAATCGACAACGCTGCCGATGTTTTCATCGCCGCACACAAGGTCGCACCCCACAAGGTCATCCACAAAATAACGGTCCTTTTTCAGCGCGATCTGTTGTTTGTCGGCGTAAACGGTTTTGTTGCGAAGTTCCTCGGCGTCGTTTCTCGTTGCAACGCCGTCCAAAAGCAGAAAAGCAAATTCGCCGCCGGCGCGCACCTTTTTCACCTCGTACTCGCGCCCGTCGATGTACGCACGAGTAATGCCCTTAAGCAGTGCCGCGTCGTCAACGCTTACGCCCAGTTTAACTTCGCCGTTTATTCCTTGTGCCTTGAGTATTTTTCCAATTTCCAGTTTCATTTCGTCACAAAAATCCTTATACGTCTGTAATTTTTGGTTACTTCTTGTTGTTTGTCCGCACCTTGTCGGGTTGTACTGCGTTTGACAATTCAACCGTCCGAAGCGGCATTAAGCAATGCAAAAACGCGCCGCCAAAAAGCATTGGCACGCACGTAAAAATGCTTTTTCAGCGTGCCTTTACGCAACAAAAAGTCAGCCGCTGCGTTTCGTCCGTAATAGTCAAGCCGTAGTCGGCGGTGATTTCAACCACATCGAAACCTGCATCGAACAATGCCGCGGAAACGTCGCCCGATTCGTGCAGATACTGCGTGTGCGTTTCGTCGTCGCGGGTGTAACTGCCGTCGTCGTTTTGCGAAAACAACGTCAGGTTAATACGCAGACTTTTGCCGACAAGTTTGTTTGTCCAAAGCAATGTATACTGCTGCTCGTCCACATAAAACACATTGTCCGCAAGCACGCGGCGCAACTTGTAGGGCGTAGAGTAGTCAAAAATAAAGGGTGCGCCTGCTTTAAGATTGTCGGCGACGCGTCTGAAAAAGTCCGTCAGTTTGTCGTCCGAAACGTAGTTTACGCCGTCGTTTACGCAAATTGCCATGTCAACGGGGCGCGTCAGGGTCAGTTTCGTCATATCCTGCAAAACAAACAACGCTCGGCATTTGTTACGCGCTTCGGCAAGCATTTGTTCGCTGTTGTCCACGCCCACCGCTTCGAAGCCGTTTTTCACAAGGCGCGACGTCATTTTTGCCGTACCGCAGGCAAGGTCAACCACTTTTTTAACGTTGTTTTTTTTCGCGACGCTGCAAATATACCTCGCCCATCGGTCGTAGTCGCAGTCGTTTCCGCTAAGTTTGTCGTACAGTGCGGCAATGACGGAGTAACTTTGTTTCATATCTCTCCTACAAAAAACAAGGACGTAAATCAGGGTACGTCCTTGTTTTTAACAAGTTTTTAAGTTTATTTCACAGCCGAAGTGTCGGTTGCAACGACAGGCTTTGCGTTTTCCTGCGCTGCCGACGTTGTCTGAGCTTGACCGCCCTTGCCCTTTTTGCGCGCTTCCACGGGGTGGAACAACGCAAAAGTCTTCATCATGTGCGTTTGCCATACAAGGGGGAAGTACATACCGCCGAACATCAACAGCAGGATGAGCAGCAATTGTTGGAAAACACCGCCCATAATAAACCACAAACCAACGGGCAACAACGCAATGATCACGTGAATGATGTTGGGCAACACGTTGAGCCACAACAGACGCCAACTGTCGTCCAGCGTGCGACCGACAGACTGCTTGTAAGTGACGGCAACGCTGCACACGATAAGCACGTACGTAACCACAAACAACGCTGCGATACACAGCAGTACTAACAGCACTATTGCCAGCCACAAAGGCATAACGACCGAAGCCCAAGTGTAGAAAAAGTACAGACCACCGACCGTTGCGGAAATTACAGCCGCGCCGAGAAGCGCGTACAAAAACGACGATTTAATGCCCAGCCACAGGCTGCGGAATACGCCCACCGCAGACAGTTTGCCCGTCCAGAAGGCGTCGCGGATTACGGCAAAACCGCCGCAAAGAATAAACGTGCACGCAAGCCCGGCAAGGCAGGCATACAGTGCCGTTACGTTGTTAATTGACTTTACACCGTTTACATACTCGGCAGAAACGCCGTCCCACGAACCCGTCGAAAAGCCGATTTCGTTGAGAAGAGGCAACGATTGTTGCAGTGTGTTTATTTTGATTGTACCGCTCATCAACATGAAAATCACCGGCACAATCAGCGCGATCATAAGCAGACTGAAGCCGAACAGACGGAAGATGTTGTCACGATACAAAACCTTGAAAAATCCCCACGTGCTGAGGCGGTTGAGGCGTTTGGTAACGTGTCCGCTACGCTCGTTTTCCAACTTGATTTTGCTGAAATCCATATTAAACCTTTCCTTTCGCAAAGTTCCGCAGTACTGTCTGCGCCGCCGCGACGGCAGAAGAACGATGCTGAATTTATTACAGTATACTATATTTTGTATTATTTTTCAAATATATTTAACGGCTTTTTGCAGTGAGCCGCAGAATTTTTGCAATTTTGACGGCGTATTGCCGTATTTTTGACAACTTCCGTAAGTTTTGCGAATTGTAAAGCCACACGGCAAATACAATAAACAAGGGGTTTTTATGAAAACAATTGCCCTTGCGGGCGTGGGCGGACTGGTCGGCGACAAAACGCTGCAACTGCTTCAGGCAAACCTTGCGGGCAGGGTAAATCTGCGACTGTTCGGAAGGTCGGAAACAGGCAAGCGCGTGCAATTCGGCGGCAAGTGGGTGACGGTAGAGCCGCTTGACAGACTGATCGACGGCGACATAGACTACGCTTTGTTTACCGCAACGGAAGAAATTTCCGCAAAATACGTACCGCCGCTTGCACAATGCGGAACCGTGTGCATAGACAACAGCGCGGTGTTCAGACTTAGCGACGACGTGCCGCTTGTGGTGCCGTCTGTAAACGGACGGCAGGCAAAAGGAAACATCATTGCCAACCCGAACTGCGTAACAATACCCGTCGCAATGGTCGTAAACGCACTAATGGACCTTGCACCGACCAAAGTTTCGGCAGTTACCTACCAGGCAACGAGCGGCGGCGGCAAAGAAGGTCTTGCCGACCTTGTTCTGCGACGGAAAAACGGCAGAACAAAGTGCTTCGAAACGCAGATTTTCGACAACGTACTGCCCCTTTGCGGCAAAATGACCGACGACGGGCATACAACCGAGGAACACAAGCTGACAAACGAACTGCCGAAAATTCTTGGCATGCCGGGTCTTGCGGCAAGCTGTTTTTGCGTACGCGTACCTGTAACCGTCGGACACAGCGTGGTACTGAACGTCACCTTTGCCGGAAGCGTAACGACAGACGAAGTGAAAGAACGTCTGGCAAAAGCGACGGACGTACTGTTGTTTGCGCAAAACGTGCCAACGCCGCTTACCGTGCGCAACACAAAGTACGTTGCCGCAGGGCGCGTCGTGCAGGAAACGGACAACTGCGTGACAATGTTTGTAGCAAGCGACAATCTGCTTCGCGGCGCGGCTTACAATGCCTATGAAATACTGCGACTTGTGCTTGACGGCGCAAACGAAAACAAGGACAATCAGCCGTAATGACGACAAACAAATTTACAAACATAGCGACAAAAGAAAACACACCGATACTGCTGACAGCACTTGCAACGCCGTTTAAGCACGGAAAGGTGCACATTAAAAGCCTTGATACGTTACTTAGCTTGCAAAACAATGCCGACGTTGACGGACTGGTTGCGCTTGGCACTACGGCGGAAAGCGGGCTGATGACCGACGAAGAAAAGGCGTTGATTTTGTCGGCGACTAAACTGCTGACAAACAAACCGCTTGTTGTCGGCGTTGCCGCAAACGGCGAATACACATTGCTACGGCAGGCAGAGTTTGCACAAAAACACGGTGCAGACGCGCTGCTTGTTTCACCGCCGTCATTTTGCAAATGCACGAAAAACGGCTACATAAAACTTCTGCTGAAACTACACCGCAAATGCGACCTTCCGCTTGTGCTGTACAATGTACCGTCACGTGCGGCGTACTCGCTTGACAATACTATTGTACGGACATTGGCTGAAAACGGCGTGAATTTTGTAAAGGAATGTGCCGCCGACGGAAAACTGATAAATTGTGCAAACAATGTTTTGTGTTTTTCCGGAAACGACGAATACCTGACAACGCATATACGGCAAGGGGCAATCGGGGCAATTTCGGTAGCGAGCAATGTTTTCCCGTCGCTGACTAAGAAAGTTATGCTGCAAGCAGTAAACAGTGACGGCAGAAACGACATCGAAAGCACAGACAAAGTTGCCACTAAGTTTGCAAAGGTTGCGCGGCTGTGTGCCCTTGAAGTAAACCCGATTGCAACAAAGTACATGCTGTACAGGCTCGGCATTTTCGCAACGCCTGAAATGCGCTTTCCGCTGACTGTCGCAGACAGACAAACACGCAAACAAACAGACGAATTTTTGAAGGAGAACAAGTATGAAATTGACGGTATTCGGCAGTAACGGGCGCGTAGGCGGCTCCGTTGTACGCCTTGCCGAAAAAAAAGGACACGAAGTGACGAAAATAGACGTTGGGGACAACATTACAAAATTCAATGCCGACGTAGTAATAGATTTTTCAGTGCCGCAAGCGACGGAAGCGGTCATCGACTACTGCGTTGCCTGTAATTGTCCGCTTGTCACCGGCGTGACGGGACGAAACGCCGAGCAGCAGTTTGAGATAGACAAACTCAGCGAACGGTTGCCCGTTGTTCAATCGGCGAACTTTTCCGAAGGTATCGCATTGTTTACCGACGTTTGCGCAAAGATCGCCGCCGCCCACCCCGAATGGGACGTTGACGTTGTCGAGATGCACCGACGTGGCAAACTCGACGCGCCGAGCGGCACGGCAAAAACAATCGCCGCAAAGATTTCGCAAGCGAAGGGCGCGTTCGGCAAGGTGACAATTCATTCGGTCAGAAGCGGCACAAATTTCGGCGTGCACAGTGTAATTTTCGGAGGCACGGGCGAGAACATAACGCTGACCCACCGCGCGGAAAACGTCGAAGTGTTTGCCCTGGGCGCAATAAAACAAGCCGAAGTACTATTTACGAAACGGACAGAATAACATTGTTTACATAAGCGATTACGCAGCCGGACAATATCGCCGCTTTGCAAACATTTACCGGACAAAGTAGTTTTGCCCGAAACCAATTATTGCAATGTCGCGATTGCAGCAGAGATGTACACTTTCGGGGGATTGCCACGGCACTTTGTGCCTCGCAATGACATTCAAAACATCGTAAATAATTAAGTTTCAGGGTTTAACAAATACTAAATATTGGCAAAAAAAAGCCATACGTATGCATTTTTCGCTTACATATGGCTTTTATGTTTTACTTATTAACGACTATATTTTTAACAGTATCAACTTTTTCAAATTTGCTTATTGTAACCAACAAAATCAACTATTCGTTGTCGTTTTTCTTGCGCAGAATGTCACCCACGGCAAGGCGATACGGGCAGTTTATGCGTACAATTTGTTTAACCTTGTTCATTACTTCAAGCGGCGCGCCGTTTTCGTCGCGGGCATCTGTGACGGTAAAGGTTTTGTTGTGTGCGTCCGTCACCGACAGCGTTTCCAACTCGTCGCCGATTACAAATTTGTTGCGTTGTTCCACCACTATGTAGCCGTCCTCGCGCACTTCCCTGACCACGGCGATAAACTTGTACTCCTCGACAGCCTTGCTTGACAGATAGTACTGGCGCGTTTCGTCCTCGTCAAAGTAAAATCCCGTCGTGTAATCTCTGTGCGAAGCCTTGTTAAGTTCCGCATTCAGTTCCGCACACAATTCTTTGCTAAAACAGCCTTGCTCGATTGCGTCAAGTGCCTTGCGGTAGGCGTTGACCACCGTCGCCACGTAAAACGCCGACTTCATTCGCCCCTCCACCTTGCAACTGACAACGCCTGCGCCAAGCAGTTCGGGCAGATGCGCCAACATATTCATGTCCTTGCTGTTGAAAATATAGGTGCCCCTTTCGTCCTCTTCCACAGGCAGGCTGTCCTCGCGCGACACTTCGCGTACTTCCCACTTCCATCGGCACGCCTGCACGCACTCGCCGCGGTTACTGTTGCGCCCCGTAAGATAGTTACTCATAAGGCACCTTCCGCTGTAACTTACGCACATCGCGCCGTGCACAAAGCACTCGATTTCCGTATCGGGACAAAATTCTTGTATTTTTGCAATTTCCCAAAGCGGCACTTCTCGCGCCAGTACCACGCGTTCCGCACCTTGTTTCCGCCAAAAATTAACTGCGTATTTGTTTGTCGTGTTTGCCTGAGTGCTGATGTGTATCGGCAAACCGCTGTGCGAACGCACAAAATCGAACACGCCCGGGTCGCTGACAAGTACCGCGTCAACCTTAGCCGATTCAAGTACTTTCAGGTAGTCGGCAAGCGCATCGAAGTCACCTTCGCTTGCAAAAATATTCAGCGTAACATACACCTTTACGCCGTGCTTGTGCGCGTAATTTACGGCAACTGCGATTTCGTCGTCGTCGAAGTTGTCGGCAAACGCACGCAAACCGAATTTTTTACCTGCAAGGTAGACTGCGTTTGCGCCGAAGTGCACTGCCGTTTTCAGTTTTTCCATACTGCCGGCAGGTGCCAGCAATTCCGCCTTAATACTCATATTACTTTCTTTTTTATTCTGCTGTAGACGCACCATTTTTACGCATATGCCGCTTTGCACCGTTAAATGCAACAAAGTGGTACGTTAAACATTTCAAACTGTGTAGTTTTTCAATATTTTTTTACGGAAACCGTAACGCCGTCACCTATGCGGTGAAGCACCGTATCGTAGCGCGGATTTGCCGTAATGTCATCCAGGAAAGCGTGCATGTTGCGTGCCACGGTAATATGTTTGTGGCGTTTATCGTCGGGCACGTGTTCGACAAGTCCCTTGTACAGCACGTTGTCGCACACCAATGTGCCGCCCGTGTCCAGCAGTTCCGTAAGGTACGGCAAAAAGGCCTCGTACTGCCCTTTGGGTCCGTCCATAAAAATAAAGTCGTAGTTGCCCGTAAGTTGCGCAACCAGTTCGCGCGCGTCACCGAGAAAGATGTTTACCCTGTTTTCGACGCCTGCCTTGGCAAAGTTTTGTCTGGCAATGTTTGCCAGTTCCTCGCTGATTTCCATCGTGTTGAGGTGCGCTTCGGGCGAGGCAAGCAACATCACGATACCGCTGTACCCGACCGCCGTGCCTATTTCCAGTATGCGCTTCGGCTGAACTTCCTGTACCACGTTAAACAGCAATTCCTTGGTGTCGTCCAGCATGACGGGAATGTACTGGTCCCGCGCGAAACGTTCTATCTGATTCAAATCTATTTTTTGTTGCATTTTTTCAATAGAATGGAATGAGTGATTGTGGGAAGAGAAACTTTTTTCTAAAAGTTTCTCTTCCCACGCCCATCTTTTCAAAAACTTTGAGTAATGGATAGTAAAATACTAACAATACAAAACAGCCATGAAACGCACAATTTATAATCTGTTTTCAACCGTTTTTTACAGGCGTACAGTACCGCCTTATTCATTACTTCGTAAATACTATTTTGCCGTCGGCATCGCAGTCAACCACAACGCGCTGTCCCTTTACAAATTCGCCGGTCAGCAGTTTTTCCGCAAGAGGGTCCTCGATTTCACGCTGGATTACACGTTTCAACGGACGCGCGCCGTATTCCTTCTGGTAGCCACGCTCGGCAATGGATTGAATCGCGCCGTCGGTAAACCACAAATCCAGTATACCTTTCAGCCGTTCGTGCAACTTGAAGCACAACAGTTCGCTTATCCGGTAAGCCTCTTCCTGCCCGAGGTAGTTAAAAATCACAACCTCGTCCACACGGTTCAAAAATTCCGGACGGAAAAACCTTTTAAGAGCGCGTTCCACGTTGTCGCGCATGGAGTTGTAGTTGTCCTTTTGCAAAAATCCGAACATGGGCGACTTGACGTCCGACACACCGATGTTACTTGTCATGATTATCACCGTGTTGCGGAAGTCCACCGTTTTGCCGTGGCTGTCCGTCAGTCTGCCTTCGTCAAGTATTTGCAGCAGCAGGTTAAACACGTCGGGGTGCGCTTTTTCGATTTCGTCAAACAGCACCACGCTGTAC
>DPQS01000019.1:0-940 GCA_003537755.1 Clostridiales bacterium
TGCATTGTGCCGTATGTGCGCGGTAGGGAACGCAGCCGCAAGGCAGATGACGTGCTAAAAGAGGTACGCAAACTTGTCGCCGACGGATACAAGGAAATTACGCTTCTCGGGCAAAACGTAAACAGTTACGGTAAGGACCTTGAACCAAAGGTTACTTTTGCCCAGCTGCTTACGCAAGTTGCAGCTGTGCCGGGCGACTTCCGCTTGCGCTTTATGACCAGCCACCCAAAGGATTTGTCCGACGACGTTATCGATGCAGTTGCGGCAAACGACAAGGTTTGTAACAACATTCACCTGCCCGTGCAAAGCGGCAGTACGGAAATTTTGCGCCGTATGAACCGCCATTACACGCGCGAACAGTACCTTGCGCTGGTGGAAAAGATTCGCGCCAAAATCCCCGACGTGGGCATTACCACCGACATTATGGTAGGCTTCCCCGGAGAAACGGAACAGGACTTTCTTGACACGCTGGACCTTGTGCGTAAGGCAAAGTACAGTAGTGCGTTTTGCTTTGTTTATTCTCGTCGCAAGGGTACGCCTGCCTACAGTATGGACAACCAGATACCCTATGCGGAAAAGAAAAGTCGCATTACGCGCCTGCTTGCCTGTCAGAACGAAGTTACAAAGGAAATAAGTCAGACTATGGTGGGCAAAACCTATGTCGTACTTGTGGAAGGGGCAAACGATCACTACAAAGACACCATGTGCGGCAGGACGGAAAGCGGCAGACTTGTCAACTTTAAGTGCGGAAGCGACCTTGTAGGACAATTCGTCAAGGTAAAAATCGACCGCGCCGCCAGCGCCACGCTGTGGGGCACGGTTGTAGAGTAGGCTTGCGGCGGTAAACCGACCCGGCATTTAATACGCTTATATTTGTATAAATACCCCACCCCATAATAATAAAGTACGCCTTTGCCCATGAGGGGTGGGCGGTCGGGGT
>DPQS01000019.1:1111-5568 GCA_003537755.1 Clostridiales bacterium
GTCGGGGTAGCGGTGCTGTGGGGGACTTACACCAACAGTGACAAACGAGAACGACACTGTGAAGTAATACCACGGCAAAGATAATTGTTTGCCACAAATAGAAAAAGACGAGCGGAACCCTTTCGGGGGATTGCCACGTCACCCGTGCGTGCACGATTAGCTAATCACATCTTTTACGAAACCGACTTCTCAACCGGTGCCTCGCAATGACATATTAGTACAGTCACTACATACAGTTTACTTCTGTAGCACGTCCGCCGAAGTTAATCAACTTGAAGTATGCAAACAAGTTGCAAATAGTTAATTTGCTTCATTCGGGGTGGCGAGGTGTTGCCACACAGCGACATCGTAGCGACGGCGCGGCTGGGAAGGCTGCCTACCATTAAACTACAATGCCCGAAGTGAAGCGAGCGAGCACGCGTTCGCACGTAGGGTAATTCCTCGCCAGAACCCCTTACACAATCCCCTAACTTCGGCGCCCTTTTAATAATGTAGGCACACTTGTTTTTTTTACATCGCCTGAAATCAACATTGCTACGACAGGTTCTTTGCCGCCTCGTGACACAACACAGGACAAAAATTTACAGTTAATTACAAAGGAGATTCCATTTTGGCACAAAAACAGCAATACTCACCCATGATGCAAAACTACTTGCAAACCAAAGAGCAGTACAAGGACTGTATCCTGTTGTACCGTTTGGGTGACTTCTACGAAATGTTTTTTGAAGACGCCGAAGAGGCAAGCCGAATTCTCGACCTTACGCTGACGGGCAAAAACTGCGGTATGGACGAACGTGCGCCTATGTGCGGCGTGCCTTTTCACGCCGTAGACACTTATGTTGCCAAACTGATTGCCGCAGGCAAAAAGGTGGCCGTTTGCGAACAGTTGTCCGAACCCGGCGGACGTGAACTTGTCCGTCGTGACGTGGTGCGCGTAATCACCCCGGGCACGGTAATGGACAGCGAAATTCTGGAAGACGGCAAAAGCAACTACCTTTGCGCGCTGTACTTCGACGACAAAATGGGCGTTGCTTTTTGCGACATCAGCACAGGTGAATTTGTCACGACCGAACTGTTGCCGACCGCCGTTACCAAGGACTTACAGGAGCTGCTGGTTGCCTACAAGCCGTCGGAGATTCTGGCAAACCGAGGCGCAATGCTGTTTGCCGACAAACTGGATTGCGTAAAAGCAGGCTACACGCCAAACTTCTCCGCCTACGACGAGGAAAACTTTGCGCCGAAACGCGCCGCCGAAAAATTGTGCCGTCAGTACCACGTGGCAACGTTGGACGGATTCGGGCTGGCAGGCAAAAGTCGTGCAATAACGGCTTGCGCTGCCCTTCTCAGCTACATGCTGGACACGCAAAAACGCGAATTGCCGCACCTTAAAAAGATTGCCTACATCGACAAAACACGCTTTATGAGTATCGATGTCAAGACACGTCGCAATCTGGAACTTACCGTAAGTTACCGCGAAAACAAAAAGCGTGGCAGTTTGCTGTGGTTGCTTGACAAAACGCAGACCGGTATGGGTGCGCGCATGCTTGCAAACTGGATTGACCGACCGCTGCAAAAGGCTTCGGCAATCAACGCCAGGCTTGACGGCGTGGAGGAACTCAACGCCAACTTCATGTCGGCGTCCACACTGACAAACGCGCTTAAAGGCGTGTACGACATCGAACGTCTTGCCGGTAAAATTGCCTACAACAACCTTACGCCTAAGGACTGCGTAACCCTTAAAAATTCTTTGCAAAACCTGCCGCAATTAAAGCGCGGACTTGCCGTCATGCGCAGCAAAATTCTGACGGACATCGATGGCTCGATCGATCCGCTTCCCGACGTTTGCGCGCTTCTCGACAGGGCGATAATCGACGACGTGCCCGCCGTGGTGCGCGACAGCGACTTTATCAAGGAAGGCTACAATGCGGAACTTGACGAACTGTACGACCTCAGCAAAAACGGGGCGGCGAAGATAAGCGAACTGGAAGCCTACGAAAAGGAACGCAGCGGCATAAAAACGCTGAAACTGGGGTACAACAAAATTTTCGGCTACTACTTTGAAATTTCCAACTCGCTGGTTCACCTTGCGCCTGCAAACTTCATCCGTAAGCAAACGCTAACCACGGGCGAACGCTTTGTCAGTCCTGAACTTAAAGAGCTGGAAGAAAAAATGCTTAATGCAACCGAACGCAAAGGCAAGCTGCAAAAGCAGTTGTTTGACGAGCTGAGAAACACGCTGCTTGCGTACATACCGACTTTGCAAGCAACTTCGCAAGCCGTCGCGGCTCTCGACTGCCTGCTGAGCCTGTGCAAAGTGGCGCAACAAAACGGCTACTGCAAGCCGAAAATCAACACGCAAAGCAGTGCGCTAAACATTGTTGAAGGTCGTCACCCGATTGTAGAGGCGTACATCAAGCGCGACAACTTTATTACCAACGACGCCAGGCTTGACACCGCCGAAAACCGCACAATGGTCATTACCGGTCCCAACATGGCAGGTAAAAGCACCTTTATGCGACAGGTTGCGTTAATCACGCTTATGGCGCACATCGGCAGTTTCGTGCCTGCCAAAAGCGCGGAAATCCCCATCGTTGACAAGATTTTTACGCGCGTGGGCGCAAGCGATGACCTTGCGTTTAACCAAAGCACCTTTATGGTGGAAATGGTGGAAGTCGCCAACATTCTTAACAACGCTACGGAAAACAGTCTTATATTTCTGGACGAAGTGGGGCGCGGCACGTCTACCTTTGATGGGCTCAGCATTGCGTGGGCAGTTATGGAATACGTATCCGGCAAAATCCGCGCGAAAACACTGTTTGCAACCCATTACCACGAACTTACCGAGCTGGAAGGGCGCGTTGACGGTGTAAAAAACTATCGCGTAACGGTAAAAGAATACAACGATACGGTAATTTTCCTTCACAAAATCGTGCGCGGCGGCACAAACAAGAGTTTCGGTATCGAAGTTGCCGCTTTGGCGGGCGTTCCGCAGGAAGTTTGCAACCGCGCGAAGGAAATCGTCCGTCTGCTTGAAAACAGCAACATCAATTACAACATGGACGAACTGGAAAAAGCAGGCACGCTTAAAAACAACAGCCGCACCGAACAGGAAGTGGCGGCGGTTTTACGCGACATCGACATCAATCGCATTTCGCCGATTGAAGCTTTCGATATTCTGAATTCTCTTGTGACCAAGGTTAAAAACAATGGCTAAGATAAACATTTTAACACCCGATATTTACAACAAGATTTCTGCAGGCGAAGTGGTGGAAAGCCCCGTCGGCGCGGTAAAGGAACTGGTTGAAAACAGCGTTGACGCAGGCGCAAACCGCATTGTAGTCGAAGTTGAAAACGGCGGTTTCGGGCTTATTTCCGTTTCTGACAACGGCTGCGGAATAGACGAAGACCAGATCGAGGCGGCGTTTCTGAAACACGCTACAAGCAAAATCGCCGTAATCGACGACCTGTACGACGTGGAAACGCTGGGTTTCCGCGGGGAGGCATTGAGCAGTATTTCGGCTGTGTCGCATGTGAGGCTGACCACCAAGACGGAAAACGCGCCTTGCGCCGTGTGCGTGGAAATCGAAAACGGCAAAACCGCAACCAAGGATTATACGGCGGCGGCAACAGGCACGAAAATCGAGGTGCGTGACCTGTTTTTCAACACACCTGCACGCAGAAAGTTTTTCAAAACGCCGCAAAAAGAGGGCGTTGAAATTACAAAATACATGGCTAAGTTTATCCTTACCAATCCGCACGTGGAAGTGAGATACGTTTGCGACGGTACGACGGTTTACGACTGCGCTGGTCGCGGCTTGGAATGTGCTATGTTTGCCGTTTACGGACACGATTGCGTTGCAAATTGCGTAAAGGTTGACGAACGTCGCGACAACGTGGAAGTGCACGGATACATCGGCACACCCGACTACGCCAAGGCGAACCGCACCTACCAGGTGTTTTCGGTAAACGGGCGCAATGTGTACGATCAGCGGTTGTCGGCTGTTATCGGACAGGCGTACAAGCCGTATCTCATGACGAGAAAATATCCGTTTTTTGTGCTGAACGTGGTGGTACCTGCCGACGAAGTGGACGTCAATGTTCACCCGAAGAAATCGGAAGTGCGTTTTGCCAAGCCCGATACCGTTTACAATTTGTGCTACCGCGCGGTAGACAATGCGTTGCAACGGTTTATACGAGAAAAGACGTCGGAACTTATTGCCGCGACAAACGGTGTTGGTGTGCAGGCGGACGATTTTGCGGGTTTTGACGGCACAACGACTTTCGCAGGTGAACAAAATAATGCGCAAAATCAGACAACGACGGACGCGGCAACTGCAAAATACTTTGCACAAAACGGCATATCGATGCCCGACGAGCAACAAAACGGCAATTCGGCAAGCGGGGCAAAGGATATTTTCCGCCAGGGCAGTTTTACCGATGCCGAATACATGAACCGC
>DPQS01000019.1:5706-12475 GCA_003537755.1 Clostridiales bacterium
GATGCCGAATACATGAACCGCGACGAGGGCAACGACGTTCGCGAAATCGAACGACATACCGAGGAATTCGATAAGGCTCGCGATTTTGACAAATTTGCCGACGAACTGGGCAAAGAGTTGACCGTTGAAAACGCACGAAAAATGTTGTGGGGCAATGGCGAAAGAAACAGCGACGGGATTACGATTGCATGTCCGCAGCCGCAACAAACTGACGGCGCAAGTGCGCCCGTGCGTGAAGAAGTTGACCCGAACGAAGTACAAATGCAACTTTTGTACGACCGTGCAAGGATACTCGGCGTTGCGTTTAAGACATACCTTATTATAGAACTTGACGAAAAGGTTATTTTTGTAGACCAACACGCCGCGCACGAACGTATTTTGTTTGAAAAGTTTAAGCAGGGTGCGTTTAACGACAACAAACAGCCGCTGCTGTTTCCGTACGTGTTTACAGTAAAGGCGGACGAAGCGCAGTTTATTGAAGATAATATTGACAACATTTACAAAGCGGGCGTGGAAGTGGAGCGTTTCGGTGCAAATACCTTCCGCATTACGGCGGTTTCGTCGTTGCTTGCAAACACGCAAATGAACAAGTTTGTCGAGTTTTTGTTGTCGGAAATGGAAGAATTTCGCGTTGACGACAATACTTTGCGTATTGAAAGGCTGGCGCAGATGGCTTGTAAAGCAGCGGTCAAGGCAGGACAAACCCTCAACGAGTACGAAATTAAGTATATTCTGAATACCATTGTCGAAGGCAACCTTATGCAATGCCCGCATGGTCGTCCGATAACGGTGATGTACACCAGAACACAGATCGACAAATGGTTTAAGAGGATTGTGACATGAGAAGCTACAATCGAAAGTTTGTCGGGTTGACGGGCACAACTTGCGTCGGAAAAAGCAGCGTTGCTGTTGAATTGGCAAAGCGTTTCGGAACAACGGTGATTTCTGCCGATTCCATGCAACTTTACAAAGGCATGGATATAGGCACGGCAAAAATTACGTCGGAAGAAATGCAGGGCGTACCCCATTTTATGCTTGACGTTTGCTTGCCGAATGAAAACTACTCGTCATATCTTTATCAGAAAAATGCAGCGAAAATAATCAAAAAGTCAATAGTGCCGCCCATTGTAGCAGGCGGAACCGGCTTTTACTTTAACTCGTTGCTGTATCCGCCCGAGTTTGGCGGGGTGAGCGAAGCTCGACATCAGGAACTGCTTCGCGTGATGATATTTGACGGTTTGGACAAACTTTGCGAAATGTTGCGACAAATTGACCCTGCCGCATACGAACAAATCGATTTAAGCAACCCGAAGCGGGTAATGAGGGCGATTGAAATCGCCGAAAGCGGTGGAAGCAGGGCAAACGGAACTCAAACAAATAGAAAAACTGCATTTGACTGCAAAATTTTTGTTTTGCAACGCGACAGAAAAAGTTTGTACAAGCAGATAGAAAATAGAGTTGACCTGATGATTGCAAATGGACTTGTGGACGAAGTGAAAACGCTTGTCGATCTGTACGGAATTTGCCCGACATCGGCGTTTCAGGCAATCGGCTACAAGGAGATTGTCGAATATCTTAGCGGTGCAACCGACCTTAATGAGGCAGTACAAAAGATAAAACTGAACACGCGCCATTACGCCAAGCGACAAATAAGTTACTTCAAGCGACTTCCGTGTACGACGTTTGTTGACGTGGACGACAAAACCATTGCAGAAGTAGCAGAGGAAATTTCGTTGCAACTGACTGATTTTATGCATGAATGATAAAGCACATTGTAACAATGGTGGTGTTTGTTTTCGATTGACTTCGGTTTGTCTCGTTTGACGGCAATTTATCTCTGTCGTCTGTCCGATGGAAACATAAAATAAGTCCGTTTGGCGGGCAATTTCTCTGAAAAAACACTATGTTTGTAAATAGTACTCTTGAAAATCGCATTTTGTAGAATACTATTACAGACATAGTATGCTAAAAATACACTAAAAATAAACAAAATCAGGTATTTGACAATGAAAAGTACGAAAGAAGTAATAAACGTATCTCTCAACAAACTGCAACAACAATTCGATATTTTTGACGAAATATCGCTTAAAAACACGGCAAAAGTGCTTGACGCATTTGCAAAAAACAATGTAGCATTAAGACATTTCAACGGAACAAACGGTTACGGAAACGACGACATCGGCAGAGATACCCTTTGCAAAGTTTATGCAGACGTTTTCGGAACGGAAGCGGCGATAGTAAGTCCGCTTATTACGTCGGGGACGCATGCGATAACCGTAGCATTGTTCGGCGTTTTGCGACCGCACGATATTGTTTTGTCGGTTACCGGGCAACCGTATGACACGCTTTGCGACGCTATATATAAGGAAGGAATAGGCAGTCTTGCCGACTTCGGCGTACATTTTAATACAATCGACCTGACGCCTGACAACAGAATCGACCTCGATTCTGTCAGAAAATTTCTTCTTGCCAACAAAACGAAAATGGTTTACATCCAACGTTCTCGCGGTTACGCCTGGCGCCCGGCGTTGTCAATTGCGCAGATAGAACAAATCTGCCACATTGTCAAATCCGTTTCGCCCGAAACAATTATTTTCTGCGACAATTGCTACGGTGAATTTGTCGAGGACAAGGAACCGACAAACGTCGGCGCGGATTTTTGCGCAGGTTCGCTCATCAAAAATATCGGTGGCGGAATTGCGCCCACGGGTGGCTACGTTTGCGGACGACAGGATTTGATTGACCTTATTGCAGGGCGTGTTACATCGCCTTCGGTCGGCATGGAAGTCGGTTCATACACGCCCGGTTACAGACTTTTTTATCAAGGCTTGTTCAATGCGCCGCACGTTGTCAATCAAGCACTTAAAGTTTGTCTGTTGTTTGCGCAAACGCTTACGGAACTCGGCTACGACGTCCTGCCCAAACTCGGCGACAACATCGGCGACATTGTTTGTTCCGTCAAACTCGGCTCGGCTCAGCGTATAATCGATTTCTGCAAAGCCGTCCAGTCGTCATCGCCCGTTGACGCGTTTGTTTCTCCCGAACCTTGGGAAATGCCCGGTTACAACGACAAAGTAATTATGGCTGCAGGATGTTTCGTTCAGGGCGCCAGCATCGAACTCAGTTGCGACGGACCGATCAGAGAACCGTACATTGTTTATCTTCAAGGCGGTTTGACTTTGGAACACGGCATAATTGCCCTTCAAAAAGTGTTGGAAAACCTGGGCAACTAATCATTATTTACGTCAAATTCTGTCTCAAAGCCTCTTTTGACCAGTCTCAAAACGTCGTTTTTGAGCAGATTTTGACATAATAATTTCAACGCGTAACGCATAATCCGACTACGAACAATTAAAACCAAAAATCTCAAAACGTCTTTTGGGGGGCAGATTTTACGTAATACAAACAATAAAGAATTACAAAAAAACAAGGAAAATTTTTTTCCTGGGCTCGTCGTTTTATAACATTTTAAGCCCAAAAAGAACAAAATCAAACTGGTTATTACAGCCATTGAGACAGAATAAAAGGCATGTTGTCGGGGAAAATCCCGTCAAAATTAACAAAATAAACTCACAAACGGCAAACTTCCAAGTCGTTTACCCGATTTTGAACGAAACGACATTTTTTTACGGAATTACGCCGATAAAACTTGAATCCTCCTAAAAGTTCGGTCTTAAACGGATAACTGACATTGTTGACGACGATATCTAAAATCAGTGCGACGTTAAAATGGCAAACTTGACCCATTGGGCAAACTTGATTACCGACAAATAACGAATTAAGTAAGCGTCCGGCTTAATGTGTTAAAACCGATTAAAAAGACTAAAGAAGACAAATATAATTTCTTTACGCCAAAGAAACCGACACTAAAACGCAAAAAACGTACAACTTTATCAAAACAAAGTAAATAAAAAGCAACCAAATTGACAGATATAAATATAAATAAATGCTTATAAAAATCACAACAAATTTGTAATTTCACTTCAAAAAATCACTATCTCTTCGCAAAACTTGTCTTTTGCGAATAGATAGATTAAATGTTTTGTAGATAAATAAAAAAAATGAACACGTATTTTCAACCAAATAATACGCCTCGACTTCATTTTTTGCCGGTCAGATTTATCTTCCGCAAAAAAAACAAGCACCGTTTCGCAACACACTGCCGTAAGTAACACACTGCTTTGTCGGTTGTTTCAAATCATATAAGCTGAAAAGCTGCGACAAGTTTGAGAATGAAAAAAGGCATCGCCTCTCAGGTATTACGAACAGGTTGATTTTTCTATCAAAAATTGATATAATTAAAAAAGAATCACTAAGAAATAGTTTTACAAACAAAAATAAAGGTTTATCGGCACCATGTCAAAAGAAAACTACTTCACCGAGCGCGATGCGCGGAACATCGCTACAATTGAAAAAATAATTGCCGAAGACTTGCCCGATTTTACCGAAGAGTATTTTGTCGGTATTTCGTCGCGCACGACTACGCTTACGCGCCTGAACTACGCCTACGACCTTCGGACGTTTTTTCAATATATCTCGCGTAAAATTCCGCGTTTCAAGACAAAATCGACCAAGGAAATCACACCTGCCGACCTGGAATCGCTGTCGCCGTTTGAAATTGAAGCTTTCCTGAACCACGTCGCCCTGTACAAGGACGAAAACGGCAAACTGATGAAAAACAGCGAACGCGGAAAAAGTCGCAAGTTGTCGGCAATACGGTCACTGTTGCGCTACTTCGAAAAGAAGCAAGTAATCACGCGCAATCCAACCGCCTCCGTAGACACGCCCAAGTTTCGCGACAAGGAAATTGTTCGCCTGGAAAGCAACGAAGTTGCCGCTATGATGGACGTCGTCGACAGCGGAAACGGACTGACGGACAGGCAAATTCGCTATCAGGAAAATACGCGCGTGCGCGACCTTGCAATTGTCAGCTTGCTGCTTGGCACGGGCATCCGCGTAAGCGAACTTGTCGGTATCGATACGGGCGACATCAACTTTGACGACCTCAGTTTTACTGTCACACGCAAAGGCGGAGCGCGCGTAATACTCTACTTTTCCGAAGAGGTTGCCGGCTACCTGTACGACTACTTTCAGTTGCGCATGAACAACGACAAGGCAAAGAATACGGACGCACTGTTTCTGTCCCTTCAAAACAAGCGTATCACCACTCGCGCAGTGGAAAATATCGTAAAAAAATACAGTCAGATTGCCTCGCCCCTCAAGCACATAACACCGCACAAACTGCGCTCAACCTTCGGTACGCAACTGTACCATGAAACGGGCGATATTTACGTCGTTGCCGCCGTACTGGGACACCGCGACGTAAATACAACCAAAAAGCACTATGCCGCAATGACTGAGGACATTCGCCGCAGCGCATCGGAAAAAGTAACCTTGCGTCCCACTAAAAACAAAAATCCGAGCAAAAATAATAATGACGAAAATGACGACTGATGTAACAAAAAAACATATACGTATGCAAAAAATTGCGTTAATTTACGTCGATTTACCCAATTGTGACAAGCAAGCCGACCTTGCCGAACTTGAAGGTTTGTGCGCTACTGCCGAAGCAAAAATTGTACTTACCGCCGAGCAAAAACGCAATTACGTTGATCCGCAAAGCGTAATCGGCATAGGCAAAATCGACGAAATCAAGGCGGCTATTGCAATGTTTGACGACACTGACGACGAAATAGATCTTGTTTTGTTCAATGTCAACCTCAGCGCGCCGCAACGCGCCACACTTGAAAAAAGTCTTGACAAGCCCGTAATCGATCGAATCGACCTGATACTTGACATCTTTGCCATGCGTGCCGCCACAGCAGAAGGCAAAACGCAAGTCGAGCTTGCGCAACTTTCCTACAACATTGCCACACGCCCGGACAACAGCAAATTGTCGCGCCAAGGCGGCGGCATAGGTACGCGCGGACCGGGCGAAACCAAACTGGAAACAAACAAACGCGCCATACGCGAGCGCATGCGCAAACTTCGTGAAGAACTGGACAAAATTGCCGCACACCGCGACGTTACGCGCAAACGCCGCCTTGCCAACAAGGCATTTGTGGTCGCCCTTGTCGGTTACACCAACGCAGGCAAATCAACCCTTTTCAATCGCCTGTGCGGGCAGGACGTTTACGCCGACGACAAGTTGTTTGCAACCCTCGACACCACCGTTCGCCGCGCCAACGTTGACGGCATGGAACTGCTGTTTACCGACACTGTCGGCTTCATAAACAATCTGCCGCACCAATTGGTTGACGCATTCAAGTCTACCCTCGAAGAAACGACATACGCCGACCTTGTGTTGCACGTGCTGGACGTCTCCGACAAAAACCTCGACATGCACATAGACGTAACGGAAAACATTCTTGCCCAACTGAACGTTACCGCGCCCATTGTGCGTGTTTACAACAAATGCGACCTGCCACACCCGTATTTTACAGGGTCGGAATCGCTCAGCGGTTTATTTGTCTCGGCAAAAACAGGGAAGGGCATCGATGAACTGAACGGAATAATTTCAAATTTTTTAACAAACTGCTACGCGCACATCACACTGAGCGTACCGTTTTCCGACTACGGCAATGTAATGTCGGCATTGTCTGCAATAGGTGCGACTTCAGAGCCTTTGACCGACGAAAACAACACAAACGGTATAACGCTGGACGTTGTACTTCGCCGCAAATATCTGGACAAATTTTTGCAGTATATAGTTATTTAATTTTTTTGACTGAAAATATTTTTATGAATATATTTCGGGGCGAAGGGAACT
>DPQS01000019.1:12685-15917 GCA_003537755.1 Clostridiales bacterium
CCGAACCCCACTTCCCTCAAAAACTTTGAGTGAGAAGTTAAAAAAAAGTCGCATATTAGTATTGTTTCGAAACACAAATACTTTAGGGTTTCCGTTGTTATCACTAATAATTCTTACGGATGTGATGGAGGATGAAAAAACTATAAATCTTTTTTTTTATAAAATTTCTGTCTACTTTATAAAACTAAATTTTGGTCTGTGCTAAATTCCTGACGGTATGGCGATTTATATATCTTCACAGGCAAAATGCCATTTTTACATAAGTCTGCACTACAAACAATTATCCGAAACTTTACTGACATTGTTTTTTCAAAAGTGTTTTGTGGCAGCGTCGTCAGATTTCCAGCAAATAAGAATATTTGTTAATTTCCGTTTCGCATTGTTTGTAATTCGGAACACAAAAAGACAGGAATTTTGCAAAATCACTGTCGTGATCGGGATAGCGGAAATGTGCAAAGCAATGCGCAATAATATATTTTTGCAGCATTGCAGGCAACTGCACCATGCGGTAATCGACTGAAATTACTCGCTTTGCCGCTTCCGAACAACTGAACCAAAGCCCCTTTAGTTCCTTAAATTCTATTTTTTCGGCACACAACGAAACCGCGCTTCCAAATGCAGCAAAGTCCGCAGGAAGCATTGTTTTTGCCGACCTTCTCAAAAATATTTTTATGGCTTTCAACCTGCTATCCTTGTTTGAATAGTTTTCTTCCGACAAATACAGCGTACTGTCGTTTATGTGCGTTTTGTCTGAAACAGAGGATTTTACATCAAGAAGCTCCCCTAAAAACAACATTGACTTGCCGCAAAACATATTGCACAAGTTGTAGCGTTGGGCGTCGTCGTCCGTAATACCCGACGAATGTCCGTGACTGCAAAAGTCTGTACTGTTTTGAAATTTTTCCTTTGACTGTTGTGCACAAGCATTGTTTTTCGTGCTTGCCGCGCCGACTTTGTTCTTTTCGCGTTCGGCAAACCACTGCATGTTTTCTCTCAAAATTTCACTTATGCTGTCGTTGCTCAGGCGGAAATTTGCCAGTACATAAACGGTGTCACCTATTTTTTTTGCCTTAAAAACGTCACGCAACGTGCGCGTTACTTGCACTCTCATAAGTCGATTATAACTCAATTAGCTGTAAATGTTTTGTCGAAGTTGTCAATATTGTGCTAAAAAATAGATTTCTTTTGTAAAATGTTTGCTTATAGCAGGAACAAAACTGTAAGGGATAAATATAAATATCTTGTCTGAGCCGATTTGTCATGGCAAATTTTGCTATACGTATCAAAAATTCGCATACTATGTTAGTAATAGTATTCTATAATATTGACTTTTTCGACACAATACTGTAAAATTCTTTCAGAGAGTCTTGTTTTGGACGTTAAATTGTGTGTTCAACAGAGCCGAAACCGATTTTGATTTAAGGCTGCTGCACCGCCGCTTCCGAAACAATAAATATTGAAAGGAGAAGCCCGAAATGAGTGGGGATTTTACCTTCCTTAAAGGCAACATCGAAACGATAATACTTTGCTCGCTGTACAACAGGGACAAGTACGGTTACGAAATTGCCAAAGACATCAAGGATCGCACCGAAAACGCATATGAAATCAAGCAGCCCACGCTGTACTCGTACCTTAAACGTTTGCAGGATGACGGACTGATCGATTCGTACTGGGGCACGGAAAGCAACGGCGGTCGCCGCAGATATTACATGCTGACCAAGTACGGCAGACAGAATTGCGTAAAATTTATTTCCGAATGGGAATTTCAGCGCGGCGTGCTGAGCAACCTCGTTGACGGCACGACGGACACCACCGAAGAAGTTTCGCAAGAGGACGTGACGCCGCTGTTCGGTCGCCGTAGTCAACGTCGCAAAAGCAGACCTGCCGATGAGGCATTGCAACGTCAGGATGACATCGCAAGCATGCTTGACCAGCTGGACGGCGGAACATCAACTGATTACGAAACCGCTGCGGACAATGCGCAGGAAAACGAAGTTGCCGCCACCACTGTCGTGCAGGAAACTGAACCTTACGTAGAAGAAACCGCAGACGAGGACGACCGTGAAACGCAAACCGTTACGACGGAAAATCAGGTAACCCAACGGAATGACGAGTCGGTTGTAACCGCTACCGCTGACGAACAGCCCGAGCCTCCGGTTGACGACGGCAATCCTATTCCGCCGCAGACTTCCGTCGAGGAAGCTCGTAGCAGATTTGAAGTGCACCAGGACGACGCTGACTTGTTTATCAAAGGTTTCGATCGTCTTGCCGCAGACGCAACCGGGCGCAACCAAGCCGCCACGGACAACTACCAGCACGTGATAATGAGCGTGGTAGGCAACCAGCTTGACGAAGTCGGACAAATGCAGACCGCGCCGCAAACCTTTGACAATATGGATATCGAAGGTCGCCCCATTCAATTGGAACAGGTTGCCGACGGCTTTGCTCAGGAAGGCATTCGTATGCGCATATACAACCACGCCACTGCCACCTACAAAGCAAAAACGCTTATGCCTGTCAGCAAGGTTCTCATGAAGAGCGGCTGGCTTACCTATCTTTTTGCCGTTATCTGGTTTGGCTTACTTGTTGCTGTTTGCGCGCCTCTTGGTACGTGGATTCCGTTTGTAATCACTGTTGCGATAATCGCGCTTGCACCCATTGCACTGTCCGTAGTTGCATTCGTTGACAACGGTCGTCGAGACAAGCCCGAGTTTGCATACAGGCTGATGCAGACAATTACACTTATACTCGCCGGTATTGTTGCGCTCGTGTCGCTTAGCATTTGTTTGTTCAACAATATCCAACTGGGTAAATTCGTCGAGGTCGCAACAGGCGTGCTCATTCCTACCGGAATAGCTATTTTGCCTGCGTTGTTTGTTTACATCTACAACTACTTCTACAAAAAATATTGATTTTGTTTCTACAAAAAATATTGATTTTGTAGTTTTTGATTTTGGATATTATTAAGGGGAAAGGGGGACTTTTTGAACAAAGTTCCCCTTTCCCCTTAAACCCCTTACCCCTCAAAAACTTGGGGTAAACGGGGGTAATGTTAAAACGTATTGATTTAGAACATATTTTTTTTTATTTAATAAACGATAAATTTCAGGATAATCAACGTATAAGTCAAAAAAGTAACCTGTTCGCCTAAAGATATTAGATTTTGCTGTTGTTTTTCAATAGTACTTTTACCTCACTTACTCAAAGTTTTTGAAGGATGTGGGGTTTGGGG
>DPQS01000019.1:16118-16726 GCA_003537755.1 Clostridiales bacterium
TATATATAATTCAAAAAAAATTCAATCGTTGACTGCGGCTTGCTCGGCTACGATTTTTTGATAGCGTGCCACTGCGCCGGTCGCAAGTTTGTCGCACCGCTCGTTAAGTTCCACGTCGGCATGCCCTTTCACCTTTACGAATGTTACATTGTGTTTCGCAACTTCGATAAGCAATGCCTGCCACAAATCTACGTTTTTGACGGGTTCCTTTGCCGAGTTTTTCCATCCTTTTGCTTGCCACGCTTCGATCCAATGTTTGTTAAACGCGTCGGCAACGTACTGCGAATCGGTACAAAGTTCCACTTCGCAACGTTCTTTCAGTGCCCGAAGCCCTTGTATGACGGCAAAAAGTTCCATCCGATTGTTGGTTGTACTTTTGTCGTAGCCTGAAAGTTCCTTTTGTATGTCTTTGTACACCAGTACAACGCCCCAGCCGCCAATGCCCGGGTTGCCCGAACATGCGCCGTCGGTAAAAATCGTGACTTTTTTCATAAATAACCTACTTTTGTCCGCCAAATATTTGACAATCGTGCCGACATTTATTATAATATATTAGCGTTGAAAAACGCAAGCAAAAATTGAACATTTAGGGGAGTGGCTCAACGGTA
>DPQS01000019.1:16935-66171 GCA_003537755.1 Clostridiales bacterium
TTCGAATCGCGTCTCCCCTGCCAGGAATACTTCGGTAATTAGTTATCGGAGTATTTTTGTTTTATTACGACTATACTGGCGATTCTCACACGCAACAAGTTGCTTTGTGACGCGAAGAGAGGCGCTTCGCTATTCCGTCGCAAAAGGCGAAGGGCGCTCCTTACGCCTCGCGTCTCCCCTGCCAGGAATACTTCGGTAATCAGTTATCGGAGTATTTTTGTTTTGTTACAACTATACGGGCGATTCTCACACGCAACAAGTTGCTTTACAAACACTCAAAAGTCAAGATTTTTGGTGGATTGACGTTTTTGGAATATTAAAATGTCATTGCGAGGCACCGATTGAAACACTTATGCCGGGCAGCGAAATTTTGTCTCGGTGCCGTGGCAATCCCCCGAAAGGGAGCCGCGCGGATGCAGTGTCTTAATTGCAATGAACAGTTTTATTTATAAGCAAACCTTAACAGAATGCTCTTTTTTTTTCGTGAAAAATTTGTCGGGGCTGCATTTCATAAACCCGGAATACATTTACAATCCACTTGCAACACCCTACCCCAAAGTTTTTGAAGGGTAAGGGGTTTGGGGAGAGGGGAACTTTTTACAAAAAGTTCCCCTCTCCCCAATTTCACACCACAATCCCCTAATTATACTTAAAATAAATACAACCTTGCGTTTACTCTATTACAATGGTTTCGATGTTGTTAAGCGCGTTGTTTACGAGGGTTTCGACGTCAAGTGCGCTTTCAACCTTAAATACAGCGTCAAGGCGCGGCTTAGTAACGGGCTTTTTAGGCAGGAAAATCGTACAGCAGTCCTCGTATGGCAAAATCGACGTTTTGAACGTGCCGATGCGCTCGGCAATTTCGATAATTTCTTCCTTGTCAAAGCCGATAAGCGGACGAAACACGGGAATATTTGCAACCGAGTTGGTGCTTGTTATGCTTTCCAGCGTCTGGCTGGCGACCTGCCCAAGGCTTTCGCCCGTGACAACGGCACCGCAACCGTTCATGCGCGCGATACGTTCGGCGATGCGCATCATAAATCGGCGCATAATGGTAATCATGTACTCTTCGGGGCATTTTTCGTGAATTGCGGTCTGGATTTCGGTAAAACTCACCACATCCACGGTCATACGCAGCGTGTATTTTTTGATAAGTTTGGCAAGGTCAAGCACTTTTTCTTTGGCTTGCAAACTTGTGTAAGGGAAACTGTGGAAGTGAACCGCGCGCAGTGACATACCGCGTTTTGCCATCATGTACGCCGCAACCGGGCTGTCGATGCCACCAGACAGCATTACCACCGCTTTGCCGCCTGTACCGACAGGCATACCGTTGACTGCTTTGATCGTTTCGGAATAGACGAAGGTTTTGCCGTTCTCGCGGATGTCGATGTTGACGACGTGTTGCGGATGGAAAAGATCGACGACAAGGGCGGGGTGCGCCTCGAGAATATCGCCGCCGATATCGGCAGATAAATCCATCGAATGTACGGGAAAACGCTTGTCTGCACGGTTGGTGTTCACCTTAAATGTGCCCTCGGTCGGTGCGTATTCCATCGCCGCAGCTTTGATGTCGGCAACATTGCTTGGCACTTCTTCCGCAACGGAAAGCGAGTGTACGCCAAACACGTTTTTGACGGCGTCGATAATTTGTTCCAGATTGCTTTCGTCAAAGTCGCTGATGACGTAGCGTGCGTTGCTGCGTGCAAAGCGATACTCGAAGCCTTCCAGCACCTGCTTGATGTTGGCGATAAGCGCACTTTCAAAGTAGTCGCGATTGTTGCCTTTGAGGTGAATTTCCGAATAACGAATGATAATTACTTTCATTTTTACCTGCTTTTGAGATTTATTTGATTTGTTGCTTTGTACAATTGAGCCAAGCGCACTTTATTGCACCCTGTACTCAAAGTTTTTTTTGTCGTCGTTGCTGCCTTTTTCGGCATCACTATTGTTTGCTACAAACGTGATGTTGTCGGGCTGTGTTGTTTTAATTGCAATTAAACGCGACGGTATCGCTGCGGTGTTGTTTAATTTCAAATAACGCATCCGTCAAACGCGCCGCCGCAGTTAACCTACCACAAGTGCTTTCGTCTTGTGGTTACACGTGCATTGTTTTGCGAAGGTCAAGAACGCACTTCGCAAGAGAATCGGCAAGGTGCTCTACCTGCTGTTTGTCGTTGTACTTGCTGAAACTGATGCGGATTATGCCTTCGACGTAGCGCATGTCCAGCCCGATTGCCTTTGCAATACGGCTTTGCTTGTTTTTGGAACTGCATGCCGAACCTGTGCCGACAATAACGTCGTAGGCTTCCAGCATATGCAGCAACACTTCACCCTTGATGTCGGCAAACGCCAAGGACAGGATTGCCGGCGAACAATTTTCCGTGCAGTTGACTCGCCACCCAGGCACGGACGCCAGTTTGTCCAGTATAATTTGTTTGTATTCGATGTAATGCGCCGCGTTTTCGTCGATAAGCGAAACAGCCTTAGTCAGCGCGGTAGCAAGCGCAATCTGACCGCCGACGTATTCCGTACCGGAGCGCATACCGTTTTCCTGACCGCCACCAAACAAAATCGGCGTGCATTTTGTGCCTCGTTTGACATACAAAAAACCTGTGCCCTTGCTTCCGTGGATTTTGTGTCCGCTCATGGAATAAAAGTCAACGCCCAGCGAACGCAGATTTACGGGAATTTTGCCAACTGCCTGTACGCCGTCGGACAGCGTGAGTGTGCGCGGATTGACAGCCTTTACAAGGCGATTGATGTTTTTGACGTCGTTTATTGCGCCCGTTTCGTTGTTTACGTGCATGAAACACGCCAGTACCGTATTGTCGTCAACCTTGCTCACAAAGTCGTCGACGTCGATGTGTCCGTCGCGCGTGACGTTGGCAAGTCGAACTTCGTAGCCGCGGTCGCCAAGTTTCATTACGGCGTTGTACACGGCGGAATGTTCCGATGCGGTAACCACCACGTTGCCGCTTTTGCTTTTTCCGCTGCCGAAGATTGCAATGTTGTCCGACTCCGTACCGCCCGACGTGAAGTAAATTTCGTCAGCCGTTACGCCCATCGTTTTTGCAATGCTTTCGCGAGCCGATTTGAGTTCCCTGGCTACCGCAAGCGAAAAGGAACTGCGTGCCGACGGGTTGTAATAGGTTTCTCGTTGGTATTTGTCCAGGATAGCTATTACGTCGTCGTCCGCTCGCGAAGTCGCACAATTGTCAAAATAATAAGTCATTTTAGTCCTTTTTACAATACTATGTTTGTAATAGTATTTTATAAAACGCCGATTTCTGTAGTAGTTAACGCGTTTTTGGGGTTTTTTTTCAAAATCTTTCGCCATTACGCCCCTCAGTGTTGCCACGCATTGTACACGCCCGGGCAGTATTAAGAGGCAAAAACTACATCAAATTTTTGTTGTTCCACTACAAAATGGTCTACTTCAGCGTAACTACCGTCACACCGCTTTCGCCCTCGCCGTATGTGCCAAGGCGAAATTCCTTGATGTTGGGGTGATGCCGGAAGTGATTGTGAAGTCCCGCGCGAAGTCTGCCTGTGCCCATTCCGTGAATGACCCACACCTTTGACAAGCCGCTACGCACCGCCTGGTCAATAAACTCGTCCACATTTACAACGGCTTCGTCGACAGTCTGCCCGATGACGTTTATTTCGTTGCGTGCGCTGCGCTCGGTGTTTATTTGCGTATGTGCGCCGCTCGTGCGTTGCTGACGATTTTTCACGATGCGCTTATTCTGTTCCACGACAGAATGATACAGGTCGTCCGCCGTGACTACTGTCGTGATGTTGCCTGCTCGGACGGTAATTTTCGTCGGAGACTTTATCTGTTCGACACGTACCTGCATTTTCAGTTTTTGACTGTACAGCACGTCGCCCGTTTTCATAGTAAGGTAGTCGGCTTTATCACCGGTAAACACGATTTCTTCCGCATTGTCCTGTTCGGGCAGTTTGATTTCGTTGATTTTCTTCGCCGCCGCACGCGCCTGGAACAAATCCCTGTCGGTAACCGTTTCTTTGGACAAAATGTCCTTAAGTTCCGCCACTATCTCCTGCGCGTCTTCTCGGGCTTTGTCTACGATTTTGCGCGCCTCCTTTCGGCTGCTTTCCAGCAGTTTGTCGCGCTCCGTCTGCAAGGTGTCGTTGAGTTTTGTTTGCCGTGCAAGTTCCGCCTGTAAAGCCTTTTTTTGTTCGTCAAGCTCCGCAAGGCGTTGTTCGTAATCTTTGCGGATTTCGTCGGCGCGGTTAAGAGCATTTTCAAATTCCATCTTTTCCTTGCTGACGTTTTGTCGAGCAAATTCGATTACGTCGCTTCGCATACCCAGTTTGCCTGCAATTGCAAGCGCGTTACTGCTGCCCGGTACACCCATAATAAGGCGATAAGTCGGCGCGAGCGTTGCAAGGTCGAATTCCATCGAGGCATTTTGCACGCGGTCGGTCGCAAGCGAGTATTCCTTCAACTTTTCGTAGTGGGTGGTAATTACCGCTTTTGCCCCGCTTCGGCGCAAAAAGTCCGTAACGGCAAGTGCCAGCGCGGTTCCTTCGTTGGGTTCCGTGCCTGCTCCCACTTCGTCAATCAGCACAAGGTCGCCCTTGCCGCACACGTCAAGTATATCACGCAAATTGGTGATATGTCCCGAAAAAGTAGACAGATTTTGTTCAATACTTTGTTCGTCGCCGATGTCACAGAAGATGTCGTCGAAGTACGACACGCCGCTTTCCTCGGCACACGGCACAAAAAGCCCTGTCATCGCCATTGCCGTCATAAGCCCGACGGTCTTCAGCGTCACTGTTTTACCACCGGTGTTGGGACCAGTAATTACGATAATGTCGTAATCGCGCCCCATTTCCACCGAAACGGGCACGACCTTTGTTTTGTCAAGCAGCGGATGGCGAGCTTTCTTGAGATTGATATAACCTTCGTCGTTCATCAGCGGCAAAGTACACTTGTTTTCTATGGCGTACTTCACCTTACTGAAAATCACGTCAATGTCGCTGATTGCATCCTGCGAGTCGGCGATCCGCGCGGAAAATGGCGAAATACGGTCGGTAAACGCTTGCAAAATGCGTTGAATTTCCGCTTTTTCCTCAAGGGTCGCTTCACGAAGCGCGTTGTTGAGTTGCACGATTGCCATCGGTTCGACAAACAGCGTTGCACCCGTAGCCGA
The DNA here is from genome assembly GCA_003537755.1 of Clostridiales bacterium. GTDB lineage: Bacteria > Bacillota > Clostridia > Christensenellales > CAG-314 > Fimimonas. The sequence continues at coordinate 22,113 of DPQS01000019.1, forward strand.
CTGGTCGTGAACAATGCCGTTGACGTAACCTTTGTATTCCGCCTTGACGGGGATTACGTATCTGTCGCCGCGCATGGTTACGATTGCGTCCTGCATGTACTTTGCCGTTTCGCCGTTTTTGGTGTAACTCTGCAGTTTTGCCTTGATGTCGGCATTGATTGCGCGTATTTTTTTGCGTATAGCAAACAGGTCTGCGCTGGCTTTGTCATTCATTTCGTCTTCGGACAAAATGGCAAAGTCAATGTCATCTTCAAGGGTTTTGTCGTTAAACAGACGGCAGGCAATGGCGCGAAGCATGGACGTGTCTACGCCGTAGTCGACAAACAACGCCGTTTGCAAATTCCTGGCCGTGCGCAACGTGCGCATGATTTGCAGACATTGCCCCATCGAAAGGCAACTACCCACGCGAGCCAATGCACATGCATCCTTTACGTCGTCCACCGACAAGTCGAATGACGTTTCGTACTGAAACAGGTCAAAGGCTTGTTTTGTTTCTTCCACAAGGCGTTTTGCCTCGTCAAAACTGTCTGCAGGCAACAGATTTTCGACTTTTCCTTTTGCAATTGAGCTTACGGAAAACGCCGAAATCTGCCGCAAAATATCGGCATATTGTAGTTTTTTGAGTGTTTTTTCGTTAATCATTTCAGTTAATTTTGTTAAACAGTCTGCCCGACGTACATTTTTCGTTACGTCTGAATCCGTCGTCCCTGCCTTTGCTGCTCAGTGTGACAAAGTGCCTTACCGTGTCGGCGTCGTAATCGACAAGATACCGCCCGCAGCGAGAAATTTTACCAAGCACGGACAAACTAAGTCCGTTGAACACTTCGAAGCAACATCTGCCACATTTACGGCGCACTACGGTGAAGTCGTTGCCGCGTTCGTCGGTATATGTCAGTCCTTTGCTTGCCGTACATTTTGCGCAAGTGCTGCTTGCTGCCACTTTGAACGGGCAATGCACGGTTTGCATAAGCGGATACTCGCCGTCGACAAAAACATAACCGTCTTTCGCAGCAAAACGCGAACACTCGGCAATGGTAAGCTCGTAACTGAACACGAAGCCGTCACGGTCACTGAACAAGGCAAGCGTGTAATCATTGAACACGTTCATTCCACGTCCGAGAATATACGGCAGATTATGCTCGCGTGCAAAGCCGACATGCCCGACGTTGTGACAGACAACGCCGATGTTTCTGTCGCCGACAAAGCCGCTAAGGTAACTCAAATCGGCAAAAGACGGCAGGTCGAGATAAACAAATGTTCCGTCTGTTGCAGACAATGTTTCTTCCGAAATAAATTCGGGTTTGTAAATTACAGTTGCGACGCCGCTTTCTTTTGCCGCCTCGATGTCTTTCGCCGCGAAGCATGTCGCGGCAACGGAATATTGCTCTTCGCGGTCGCTTTCGCTTGCGGTTTTTTGCATACAAGGAATGTTTTTCCCGACAGCCGCTTGTCCGTCCGTTTTCGCTTGCGCCGCTTCAGCAATAACGTCAATAACCGTATGTTCAGGTTCAAGCAATGTCTCCGCCATTGTCTGTAAACTTTTCAACGTAACGTCGTCTCTTTCGGCAAATCTCGCGTTGTAGTTGGCAACGACAGCCTTTTCAAACTCCGCTACGGCGCGACGGCGCATATCGTTAATCTGCGATTTTGCGATAAAAACATTGTCGTTTTTGACTACTATGTCTAAAATAGTAGTATGCGAATCACCGGTTTTCTGTAATTGTTTGACGATTTCTTCGTCACTTGTGGCGGTCGTACGTGCTTTTTCAAGAATTTGTTCCGACTCCACGGCCACACACACATCGTCGTTTTTAAGAGTCAGAATTGCCTTGCGTCCCACCGCTGCGACAAATACACCTGTGCAATCTATTGTTCGTCTGGCGGCAAGCACTCGCGCCGAAAGCTCAATGCTGCTTGTGCGGCAGACAATCATTCCGTCTGTTACTTTGCCCGAAAACTTTGCTTCTGCGTTTTGTCCGCTTGTCAATGCAACCGCTCCGCACACTTCGTTGCCGCTTTTGTCAAACACCTTGAAGCCGTCGCCCTTAATAGCGGCAACGTCGGCAACTATTCTGCCGTGCTTCACCACGCCTACTTTGCGCCCTGCGTGCCTTGGGTGCGACGGATAAATAATGCCGTCGTTTCTTCCGTCAAGGTACGGCAAGTACTTCATTTCGCCGCGGCTGTAAACTTCGGAAAGGTCCGCCGCCGTTTCGCGCGCCAGGTTGCCTTTTTCAAACAACTGCCTGAACGCCGCCGAACACACGCCTGCGTATTCCACGCTGCGGTTGCGCCCCTCGATTTTGAACACGGTTGCGCCCGCGTCAAGCAAATCTTTGTATTCTCGCCTGCCGTCAAGGTCGGACGTGCTAAGCAGATAACCGCTTTTTCCCGTGTTTGCCCTGTAAAAATTGCGGCAAGGTTGGGCGCATAAACCGCGGTTTCCGCTGTTGCCGCCTACAAGACTGCTGAACAGACACTGTCCCGACTGACTTACGCACAACGCCCCGTGAATAAAAGTTTCCACCTTTACGCCGGTTTGCGCAATGCGTTTTACTTCGTCAAGGCTGCACTCACGCGCACAAACAACGGTTGTTGCGCCGAGCGATTGCAGTAATCTTGCGCCGTACTCGTCGTGACAATTGAGTTGAGTACTTGCCACCACGTCAAGGTTGCCGCCAAGCCTCCCTGCAATTGCAAGCAAAGCAAGGTCGGTTACAATCACGCCGTCGGCGTTGGCTTTGTACGCCGCAAACAAAGTTGCAAGTGCGCCGTCAAATTCGTCGTTTTTTACCGACGTATTTACGGTTACATACACCTTCACGCCGTACAAGTGGCAAAAATCAACCCATTCGGCAATGTTTTCCGCGGTAAAATTAGGCGCTTTCATGCGCGCGTTGAAACTGTCCAGCCCCAGATACACCGCGTCGCAACCGTTGTTTACCGCCGCAAGTAATTGTTCCTTACTGCCTGCCGGCGCAAGAATTTCATATTCTGTTTTTCCTGCGCACATAGCAGACATACGATTTACCTCGTTTTAAGTTATATCAGCGAAGCACTGCGCCGTATTTTTCGGCAACAATTTTAAGTGCCTTGCCAACCTGCTTTTCGATGTCGTTGTCGGCAAGGGTCTTGTTTTTGTCGCGAAGCACCACCGAAATTGCAATGGATTTTTTATCTTCACCGACCTGCGCGCCGCGATATACGTCAAACAATGCCGCGCTTTCGCAAAGGGGCAACGCCAAAAACTCATCCAGAATATTCTGTACAGCCACCGCTTCGTCGCACACAAGGGCGAAGTCGCGCGTGACCGACGGGAACTTGGCAATAGGCTCAAACCTGATTTCGCCGCGACGCATTTCCACAAGCGCGTCCAGACTCAACTCGGCGTAGTAAACGTCCGTTTCGATGTCAAAGTTTGCGCAAACTTGCGGATGCACCTTGCCGAACGTGCCGACTTCCTTGCCGCCGACGGTAATTTTTGCAGAAATGCCCGGGTGAAGCAACGTGCTGTCGGCGCGCGTAATTTTAACGTCGCTGTCCGCAAACGCGTACACCACCTGCAACACGTCGTCGCGGAAGACTTCGAAGGTTGTATCCGTAGCCGCCATAGAAATGCGTTTTTCTTCCGTTGGCAACTCGGTAAGCGGCAACGACTTGGCAATGTACGCCTTACCTACTTCAAACATACGCAAATTTGTGTTTTTGCGGGCGAGATTAAGGGCAATACATTGCAGCATATTGGGCGCAAGACTGCGGTTCATTACCGACAAATCCTCGCCGATGGGGTTTTTGACCTTGATGTACAGGCTTTCGTCGATTGGAGCAATGCTTGCTTTTGCAAACAGCGCAAAGCCGCCGAATGGATAAAACACGCACTCGTTGTAGCGCAGACCGCACAAAATATCCTTGGCTTTTGCAGCCATTTTGTCGCTCAGCGTTCTGCCGCCTGCCGTAATGTGGCTGTTTTCCATAAGCGTACCGTTGATGTTGTCGTAGCCGTACACGCGGATAAGTTCTTCCACAATGTCACAATCGCGCGCAATGTCGTCACGGTACGGCGGCACAAGGCAGGTTACGGTGTTGCCGTCGATAGACGTTTCAATGTTGAGCGAATGAAGAATGGACAAAATTTTGTCGTCGGGAATTACGATACCCAGCAGTTTTGCAATGCGTCCCTTGTCAAAGGTTACCGTTTTCGCAGTTGCGACTTCGCCTACTGCAATGCGCCCTTTTGTCACTTTGCCGCAACCCAGTTGCTGAACAAGGTGCAATGCGCGTGACAAACCCACGTTGTTGGTGTAACTTTCGATACCCTTTTCAAACCGTGCCGAACTGTCACTGCGAAGTCCCAGTCTGCGGCTCGTGCGACGGACATTTCCGCGTGCGAAACTTGCCGATTCAAACAGCACACAGTTTGTGTCCGCTTTAATGCCGCTGTTTGCGCCACCCATAATGCCTGCCAGCCCTACAGCACGGTTTTTGTCGGCGATTACAAGGTCGTCGCTTGTAAGCGCGTACTCCTTGCCGTCCAGCGGAATGATTTTTTCTCCGTTTTCGGCGCGACGTACCACAATCGTTTTGTCGTTTATGTCGCTGTAATCGAAGGCATGCATGGGTTGACCGATTTCGTACAGCACGTAGTTTGTAATGTCCACAAGGTTGCTTATGCCGTGTAGTCCCACCTTCGCAAGTCTGCTTGTCATCCAGATGGGCGACGGCGCGATTTTTACGTCGGTTACGCCCTGCATGAAGTAATTCGGACAGATGTCGCGTGCACGCACGTCCACTTTTACAAGTTTGTTTGTGGCTGTCGCGGCGTCCTCTGTGTAGGAAATGTCGGGTTCACGGCAGGTTTTGCCAAGTGCGACGGCAACTTCGCGACTGAGTCCGATTACGCTGTTGCAGTCCTGACGATTGCTTGTAACGCACACATCAAGTACGTAGTCGTCAATGCCCACTTCCTTGCGGATATCCTCGCCGACAACCGCGCTGTCACGCAAAATCAGTACGCCGTCGACGTCCGCGCCCTCGTAGTAATCCTTGGTAATGCCCAGTTCCTCGGGTCCGCAAAACATACCGTCCGACGGTTCGCCGCGCATTTTGCCCTTGGTGATGTTAAGTCCGTTTGCAGTGTGCGCCTTGTGAAGAGCAACAGGCACTTTGTTGCCAACCTGCACGCGGTGGTCGTTGGTGACAATAGGGATAATCTGACCGCCGCCGATATCCACTTTGCAGCAAAGCAGGCGTTCGGCGTTGGGATGCTGAGTAATTTCCTTAACCTGACTCACCACGATGTTTGTCACGTTTTCGCCGAGATACACGACTTCTTCGATTTCCAGACCGATATCGACCATTTTTTTGCAAAGCGTGTCGATGTCCTCGGTTACGTCTACATATTGTTTAATCCACGAAAGAGGTAATTTCATTTGTCAATCTCCTATTTGCCGAATTGTTTGAGGAAACGTTGGTCGTTTTCGTAAAAAAGACGAATGTCGGGAATGCCGTACTTAATCATGGCTATGCGCTCTACGCCCCAGCCGAATGCAAAACCCGTGTACTTTTGGCTGTCTATACCGCAGTTTTCCAGCACAAACGGGTTTACCATGCCTGCGCCAAGCACCTCTATCCAGCCGGTGCCCTTGCAAAGGCTGCACCCCTTGCCGCCGCAGTTACTGCAGGTAAGGTCAACTTCTACGCTCGGTTCGGTAAACGGGAAGAAACTCGGGCGGAAACGCACCTTTGTCTGTGGTCCGAAGAAGTTACTTGCGATGTATTCCAACGTGCCTTTGAGGTCGCACAGCGTGATGTTTTCATCCACGACCAACCCCTCTATCTGGTGGAATACGGGGCTGTGACTTGCGTCGCTGTCGCTGCGGAACACTTTGCCCGGGCAAATCATTTTTATCGGCGGCTTTTTGTGTTCCATAAGGCGCGCCTGCATTGCGCTTGTCTGAGTGCGCAGCAAAATGTTGTCGGTGATGTAGAAAGTGTCCTGCATGTCGCGCGCGGGGTGATCGGCAGGAATGTTGAGTGCCTGGAAATTGTAGTAATCCGTTTCGATTTCCGGTCCGCTGAGCACCTCGAAGCCCATGGACACCAGCAGGTCGGTCATCTGATTTTCCACCAGCGTAACGGGGTGAAGCGCACCCCACGGCTGTTGCGTGTTCAGCGAAACGTCCACCGTTTCTTCCGTAAGTTTGCGTTGCATTTCGGCGGCTTTCAGCTCCGTTGTTTTGTCGGCAAATGCTTGTTCAAGACTGTTGCGAAGTTCGTTCACCTTTGCTCCGAACCCGGGACGTTCCTCTGCGGGCAGGTCTTTGATACTCTTCAGAAGGCCGGTCAATTCGCCGCTTTTGCCAAGGTATTTCACTTTGAGTTCCTGCAGGTTTTGCAATGTACTGCAACCGTCAAGTTCGCTGCCACACGCGTTTTTGATTTCGTTAATGGTCATCGTTGCTCCTTTTTGTGCGATTTAAGCGCACTATGTCTGTAATAGTATTTTATAATTTGCCGATTTTCGATGTAGTCTGGCGTTCTTCGGGCAAAATCGTGGAAATTTTGTTGATTTACACAACTGTTTTACTTCAAACGGGCTGTAAAACTACACTATTTTTACCGTAAACGACGACATTTTGCGTCAAAACAAGGTAATTCTACGGCAAAATTCCGACTTCGGAAAACAAAAAACGCCCCAAAATCGGTATTTCAACCAACTTTAGGGCGAAGTTACTCGCGGTACCACCTAAATTCGAACGCCGAACGGCATTCCTTGTTGTGTTTGTAACGTAAACTTACGGGCGCAACTACTGCTTTCACCACGCCAACTCGGAAGTGAATATTGTTTGCACGGACGGCAAGGCTTCCACCGTCCCTTGCTCGCTTAACGTTGCCTGTTGCAAACTCTTGTGCTTCGTCATCGTTTGTAGTTACAGTATATCAAATTTTGGCAACCTTGACAAGTGTTTGACGAATTTTGCCGACATATTATCGGCGAAATTTAGCTAAAATATGCAAGTCGACAATAGGCAACAACTTGCCGCGTAACAAGTCCCGAAAAGGCTGTTGTCGCTTGTACCGCTACCGATGCAACAGCGAAAGGTAATATTTGTAAATTTACCTTTTCCGCCGAATCCGCTTGCCGGTAACGGGCAATAGATTGCCTTTCGTTCAATCTGGAAAGTAAATGCTCGGCACCTGTCCCACGATTACGTTTTCGCAAATCAGGACGGGCACGACAACCGATATATTTTTTCGGCGGCCGGGCACAAGCAATTCCACATCGGCTTGCACGTTGACGTAAATACGATGCAATGTCTGGTTTATTCCGACAGAAACGAATTCCGACTGCAGGTTGCACCCGGCCACGTTAACGCTGTCAAACCCGGCAACAACGCTCGGTCCGTACCCGGACAGCAGTACCATTCCGCTCAATGTCCCCAGCGGAACGGCGACCATTCCGTCAATGCGGCTTAATGCGTTTTGTACGGCAACCGATGTTTGCAATGTAAAACTGTTTACGTTGGCGAAGTTTGCCGAAGCGCACACTACTTCGTTTGTCTGCGGATTACGCTCTGTCAGCACAAAATCATCGTAGGCGGTTGCCGCAAAAACTTCGCTCACGGTCTTGTTGACTGTAAGGGTAATTTGGGAACGCGCATGTCCCTCAGCGATGTCGACGAAGTCAGACATCATTTTTCGCCAATAAGCGTTTGCAGCAAGTACAACCGCAACAACGCACAAAATGACAACAAACAGCGTTACTTTGACACGCTGTCTGCGCCTTTGTTTCAAGTAATATGCGTTTGTCGTCGCAACGTACATGCCCACAATTTGCACCTTGCTAATTATATTCCGATTTGCGGCGCAACGTTACTTTTGACAGGCAATTTGCCGTAATTATTCTTGAGAAGTAACGAAGAACTTACTTTTTCTTTGTGCGCGGACGGAACAACACCGATACAGCGTAGCCCGACACTATCGCAATGCTTACGCCCGTTGCGCATGCGGCAAGGCCGCCCTTTAGCGCGCCGTAAAAACCTTCTTCCTTTGCCGACTTTACCGCGCCCTTGACAAGCGCGCACCCGAAACCCGAAATAGGCACGCTTGCCCCTGCCCCTGCAAATTCGATAAGCGGACTGTACAGCCCGAAGCCTTCCAGCACCGCACCGACAATGAGGAACAGCACCAGAATTTTGCCGTTTGTCAGGTGGGTGAGGTTTATTATCACCTGTCCGACAAGACAAATGCCGCCGCCGACAAGAAAGGCTTTGAGATACATAAGAAACACTGTCATACCACGCTTACCTCCACAATGTGCGTTACCCCGGGGATACTGTCCCCCTGAAATGACGTCGTCGGACTCATAAGCGCGCCCGTGCCTGCCAGTAGAACGCGTTTCCAACTGCCGCCGCGAAGCATGCCGAGAATGTAACTGTTAAACACAAGCGCACTACACCCGGCGCCACTTCCGCCCTGGTAGGTTTGTTGCTCGTCACGGAAAAGCGATGCACCGCAATCATGCAACTTGCCGACAACGTCGTAGCCTTGGTCGTCCATAAGGTCAACAAGTATTGACGAGCCGAGTTTACCGAGGTCGCCTGTGTAAATTGCATCGTAATCGTCGGGCGTTGAATTAGTGTCGCGGAAAAACTGCACCAGCGTGTCGCACGCCGACGGTGCCATAGCCGCGCCCATATTGTTAGCATCCATAACGCCGAAATCGACAACCCGTCCGAACATTCCACGGGTAATGCGTGGCAAAAGTTGCCCGTCGTTGCTTTTGGTAAGTATGGTCGCGCCCACGCCCGTGCAAGTCCATTGGGTAACGGGCGAACGCAACACGCCCAGTTCCAACGGGTAACGATACTGCCGCTCCGCCGTACTGAAGTGACTGCCCGACGCGCACACAACGTTGCCTGCGCCGACACACAGAAGGCTGCTACCCACAATCAGCGACTCGACAAAGGTTGCGCATGCGTTGTACAACCCGACAAAGCCGGAATGAAGTTTGCGTGCGGCATAAGACGTGGACACTATCTGATTGAGCAGGTCACCGCCGACAAAGTAATCGATGTCGCGCCCGACGAGATTGGCTTTGGCAATTGCGCCGTCAATCGCGTGTTCAAACATCTTGCGTTCGGCGCGTTCAAACGTGTTTTGCCCAAACATATCGTCGTCTAGCGCAAGGTCGAACATTCCGTTGTAAATGCCGTCGTTTTCCTTGGGACCTGCAATCGTGTACCCCTCTGCGACGTAACTGTCCGCGAAAGACAGCGTGCGATTGTTGTAATACTTCATTTTGCGCACCTCACAGGATGTGAAAAATCGCGTCGACAACAAGCGACAACGTGGCAATAACTACCGAAATGGTTACGCCGTTTACAATAACGGGCCCTGCCACCTGAAACATTTTTGCGCCGACGCCGTAAATGTAGCCCTCGGCACGGAACTCAAGCGCAGGCGACACTACCGCATTGCTGAAACCTGTAATGGGAATTGTAGACCCTGCCCCGGCAAAACGTCCGATGTTGTCGTAGACGCCGAAGCCGGTCAGCAGCGCGGCAACAAACACGAGCGTGCCACTGGCAAGTACCGAAGCGTCGTCTTTGCCGAACCACATTGAGTAAAATTGAATAAACGCTTGTCCGATTGCGCATATCGTGCCGCCTACAAGAAACGCCCATAGCATATTTTTGAAGTGAGACGACTTGGGCATTTTTTCAAAAACGTATTGCTTGTAGTTTTCTTTTGTAATAGGCTCGCGTGATTTTGTGTCGTCGTGCTGTTTACTGCTTTGAACATTGTTTGATATGTCAGGTTCGACATCGTTTTGAACGTAACTACACAGACTTTTTTTGCTTTTATTTTTGTTATTCATACTATCCCTTATTAAGACTTTTAAGTGATTTTTTACGGTAAAACGGGACATCAGAAACCGCTTTTATTACCTGTCATTTGATTGGCGTATATCTGACGTATTCACTTGGACAAATTTTCTCCCACAAACGCTCGCTGAAATTGTTTCGGCAACGCCGTTTCTTTTTCGTCGGCGTTGGCACGATACTCTTTCGCAGGCGGATATTTCCCTGCATACTTCGTCTTTTTCATACAACGATTATTCCCGTTTGTAGCTATTTTAACCGAAAAACAACAAAAAAAGAGTACTATGTGTGTAATAGTACTCTCTAAAATGCCGATTTTTGATACAATCGACGATATTTTTGTTATTTTTTACAATATTACATAACTAAATATTGTAAATACTACATCACATTATTTGACAATAATTTCACAAGGAACCCTTTCGGGGGATTGGCACGGCGCGACAAAAACGGTCGCTTCTCGCAATGACATAATTGTATAAAGGGCGTTTAAAAGGTACCTTTCCGGGAGATGTTTCGACTTCGCCTACGGCTTCGCTCAACATGACACTAATAGATGTTGCTAAACATTACCTTTTCACTTGCCAATTTTTTTCGTAGAACTTCCTTATTACGTCCGCCGAAGTTTGTATACTTGAAGTACACAAGCCGATTGTAAACGGTGGACTGGCTTCATTAGGGGTGGCGAGGTGTTGTCACACAGCGACATCTGAACGAGGGCGCGGCTGGGTAGGCTACCTACCACTATACCTCAATGCCCGAAGTGAAGCGAGCGAGCACGCGTTCGCACGTAGGGTAATTCCTCGGCAGGACCCCTCGCATAAACTATCGCACTTCGGCGCTCATAATGATATCCTATAAAAAACACCTCTATCCATTCACGATAACCAAAGTGACCATAAAAAAGTTTGGAAAAGAGGTAAGGGGAAGAACCTTTTCATAAAAGGTTCTTCCCCTTGAAATTACAACTTCTTGATCAACTTAAGGTCAATACGTCCCTTTTCGTCAATCTTGATAACTTTTACCACCACTTTGTCGCCGATGTTAACTACGTCGGTAACCTTTTCAACGCGTTCTTTTGCAAGTTTGCTGATGTGAATCATGCCGTCCTTGCCGGGAGCAAGTTCCACAAACGCACCGAAGTCAAGGATACGAACAACTTCACCGGTAAACTCTTCGCCGACTTCGGGATCCTTGGCGATTGCAAGTACCATACGCTTAGCCTTGTCGGACATTTCCTGATCGGCAGTCGCAATGAACACCGTGCCGTCGTCCGTGATGTCGATTTTTACGCCGGTATCTTCGATAATCTTGTTGATTACCTTTCCGCCGCTACCGATAACTTCACGAATCTTGTCGGGGTCGATGCTGAAGCTAATGATCTTGGGTGCGTACTTGGACAGTTCCTTACGGGGTGCCGGCAGTACTTTCAGCATCTGGTCGAGGATGAACAGACGGCCTTGACGTGCTTGTTCAAGGGCGCGGCTGAGAATCTCTTCGTCAATACCCTTGATTTTGATGTCCATCTGGATTGCGGTAATACCTTTTGCGGTACCTGCAACTTTGAAGTCCATGTCGCCGAGGAAGTCTTCAAGACCTTGAATATCGGACAGAATAGCAACTTTCTTGCCGTCTTCGCTCTTCATAAGACCCATTGCGATACCCGCTACGGGTGCCTTGATGGGTACGCCTGCATCCATCAGTGCCAGGGTGCTGCCGCAAATACTTGCTTGCGACGTGCTGCCGTTGCTGGAAACTACTTCCGAAACGGTACGGATTGCATACGGGAATTCTTCTTCCGAAGGAATTACGGGTTCCAGTGCGCGTTCCGCAAGTGCGCCGTGACCGATTTCGCGACGTCCCGGGCTACGAAGCGGCTTTGCTTCGCCCGTGGAATAGCCGGGCATGTTGTAGTGATGCATGTAACGCTTGAACGTATCCAGTTCGTCAAGGTTTTCAAGTTTCTGCACTTCGCTGATGGTACCGAGCGTAGCCGTCGTGATAACCTGGGTCATACCGCGGGTGAATACGCCGCTACCGTGTACGCGAGGAAGAATACCTGCTTCGCACCAGATGGGACGAATTTCCGTCAGTCCGCGACCGTCGGGACGAATTCCTTCGTTAAGGATACGCGCGCGTACCTTTTCTTTGGTCATCTTGTACAGTACGTCACCAAGGTCGTCCAGCACTTCGGGGTTGGTTTCAGCAAAGTGCTCACGGCATTTCGCTTCCACTTCGTCCTGATTTGCCTGACGTTCATAGCGGTCAAATGTTTTAAGCGCTTCGGTCAGCATTGCGTCTGCATAGGGACGAATGATTTCTTCGCTGTGGCTGCTGGGCAGGTGAAGTTCGATGTTAGCCTTGGGCTTGCCGATTTCGTCGCGAATGTACTCGATGAAAGCGCATTGCTCTTTGATTGCTTCGTGACCGAACAAAATCGCGTCCAACATTTCCTTTTCGGAGATTTCGTTAGCACCCGCTTCAACCATCATGATTGCGTCCTTGGTACCTGCAAGGTTAAGGTTCAGGAGGCTACGTTCTTTCTGTTCCTGCGTGGGGTTGATGATGTATTTGCCGTCAACATAACCCACAACTACGCTTCCGGTAGGTCCAGCAAAGGGGATGTCGGACACGGACAGAGCAATGCTGCTGCCCATCATAGCGTAAACTTCGGGTTGAATGTCGGGTTCAACGGACATTGCCGTAGAAACAACCGATACGTCGTTCAGAAATCCCTTCGGGAACAAAGGACGAATGGGACGGTCGATAAGGCGGCTTGTCAGGATTGCCTTGTCGCTTGCACGACCTTCGCGCTTTTTGAATCCGCCGGGAATTTTACCTACGGAATACATTTTTTCTTCAAAGTCAACGCCGAGAGGGAAGAAATCGATACCGTCACGGGGCTGCTTTGCAAGGGTTACGTTTGTCATTACCACCGTTTCGCCGCATTGAACCATGCAGGAGCCGTTGGCTTGTTCGGCATATTTGCCGATTTCGACTTGTACGGGACGTCCGCCCACTTCCATTTCGAAAACATAGTATGTTCTGTTTCCGATTTGTCCTACTGTCTTTTTGAATTGTTGCATTTCTTTTCTTTCTCCTTGACACACATATTTCCGAACATGCGCCGCATTGCCGATTTCGGGCAAAAAACGCATATTCACATTGACGACTTGTTGCCGCATACGTCCGTCATTCGTATGCAGGTTGCTTAGTAATTTTGCTTTACGTTCTGCGGTACGTTTCCTCAATATAAACAACGCAGTAAAATTGCCTGTCGATTGTCTGAAACACACCGTTGTGCAAAAACATCGTCAGGCGTTTTTATTTTGCAAACAAAAGCAAAATCGACCTTTTTAAGTGCAAGCGTGTCGCAACATACAAGCACGCATTTGTAGCGCACCTTGCTTGCATAAACAGCCGAAAAAACACAAAAAAAGGAGAGAGGGCGAAGTTTAACGTGCCCTTCTCCTTGATTTTTGTTACTTTCTCAGTCCCAAATCGGCAATAATCTGACGGTATTTTTCAATATCCGTTTGCTTGAGGTAGTCCAACAAACCCTTTCTGTGACCTACCATCTGAAGCAAACCACGTCTGCTGTGGTGATCCTTCTGATGTGTGCGCAGGTGCTCGGTAAGGTGGTTGATACGTTCCGTAAGCAATGCGATCTGGACTTCGGGAGAACCTGTGTCTCCTTCTTTTCTGCCGTACTTAGCAATGATTTCTTGCTTTGTCATGATTGTTTCCTCCTGATAAATTTTCACCGCAAACCGAGAAATCGGTCGGAGTCGTCCGAAATCTCAGTACACGGTAGTAAACAGATTAAAAATTACTCGTCGCGGTTGTCGTTGTGACCGAGGTTAGCCGGTTTTTCCAGCAAAGACTTGCGAGAAAGAGTAATACGCTTGTGTTCGGCGTCAAATTCCAGCACTTCTACTTCGATTTCGTCACCGATCTTCAGTGCCTTGTTGATGTCGTCAAGCCATTCCCAACTTACGTTGCTTACGTGAAGCAGACCGTCGATGTGCTTGTCAAGTTCGATGAAAGCACCGAAGGGAAGAATACGTGCAACCTTACCTGTCACGCGTGCGCCTACAGGGAACTTCTCTGCGGCAAGGTCCCAGGGTTGAGGTTGAAGTTGCTTGTAACCCAAGGATACGCGGTTCTTTTCACGGTCAAGAGCAAGTACTACAAATTCGTATGTCTTGCCGATTTCGAGAACGTCTGCGGGATTGTTGACATGGAACCATGCAAGGTCGCTTGTGTGAGCAAGGCAATCGAAGCCGCGAACGTCGACAAATGCGCCGAACGGAGCAAAACGAAGAACCTTACCTTCAACGATTTCGTCAACTTCGATGTTGTTCCAGAATTCATCTTCCTTAGCCTTCTTTTCGGCAAGAAGGATTGATTTCTGGCTGGCAAAAATCACATGTTTGGCGTCATCAACTTTATCCGGAGAGGTGACTACAAGACGAAGTTTCTTACCGACGTAGGTTTCAAGATTCTTAACGTAACCGATCTTGATCTGGCTTGCGTGCACGATTACCGTGTAGCTTCCGAGTTTGCCTGTCAGACATTCCTTACCAACGCGATTCATTACGCACTCAAACTCGTTGCCTGCCTTGATGCCTTCAACAAGTTCGTCGTCCTTGTAACGTTCGTCAATTGATTTTTTGGAGAGTGTGATGCCCTTGTCCAGAGAGATAACGGCACACTCAAGTACGGATTCGGAGTTCAAATCGCGTTTCACGGCTTCGTAGTTGCCGTCCATAGCCAATTCCTCGTTGGGAATGAAGCCTTCTTTTTTAGAGCTGGGGATGCTCACATACACGCCGTCATCGCTGACGAGCACTACGCGACATTTTACTCTTTGACCAAGCTTGTAACGGTGACCTTCTTTCATTTCCGATACTGCTTTTGCAAGCAACGCTTCGTCTTTGTCCATAACTCTGTCATCTTCGGAAGTTACTGCTTCCGGAGCAATCTCGACTGTTTCGTCGGATACTGCAGTTTCAACTGCGGTGTCTTTTGTTTCTTCAATCATTCTTTCAAAAACCCCCTTGATCAACTCGGTCGGAGTTGATGCGCCTGAAATGATACATACATTTCGTGTTTCCGTAAGGTCGATTTTGCCAAGCGTGCCGTCTGACCACACTGCACGAGTGTTTGCCGACGCGACATCGAACAGACGCTTGGTGTTGCTGCTGTTTTTATCGCCTACGACAATGCACAAATCACATTTGGCGGATAGCATACGGGCATAATTCTGCCTTACCGTAGTAGTATAACAAATTGTGTTGAATATTTCAAGCGTTTTGACGTGGTCTGAACAAATATTTTGCAAACTTTTTTCAAAAAAACGCGTGTCAAAGGTCGTTTGAAACATCACAAGAGCCTTTTCGCAGGCAGGCAATGTTACGGGCGACATACCGTCGGTAACAATGGCTTTGCCGTCACACCACCCGTTTATGCCCTTTATTTCGGGGTGATAAGCGTTGCCCACAAGCACGATGAGGTAACCTTCGGCGTGGTACTTTGCCGCCTTTTGCTGTATCGCCTTTACCGACGGACAGGTGGCGTCCACCACCGTGATATTGCGGCGTTTTGCCTCGGCGTAAGTTTCAGGCGGTTCGCCGTGAGCGCGTATAAGCATTGTCGCGCCGTCGGGCACTTCGGACACGGAATGCACCGTTACTATGCCCCTTTCCGCAAGGGCTTTGACAACCGACTCGTTGTGCACTATTTCGCCAAGGCAATACGCGTTGCCCGTCAGTGACAAAGCCTTGTCCACAGCCGCTTTTACGCCGTGGCAGAAACCTGTTTGTCTGGGTAGCCACAGTTTCATTTGTCGGTGTTCCCCGCGCTGTCGGTATTTGTCGCAACAAAGGCGCTTTCGGCAATTTTTGTTTGAGCAATCTCGCCCGTTGCCGTTTCGTCTACATTTTGCGCTGCGCAGGAAACGTTTGCGGCAGTTTGACCGGCTGCATCGCCTGACGGTTCGGGCGAGGTATTGGCAATTTCATTTTCCGTCTGCTGTTCGCCAAGTCGTTTAGCAAGGTTTTGCTGACGGCTGTTGTAAGCCCGTGTCGCTTCGATTTCCTTTTTGGTACGTTTACGACGTTTTACACCCTTTTCGGCAAGGATAGAGTTAAGTTCCAGGCGAAGTTCATCCACCTTTTGCTTTATCACCGCCGTCGCCTCGGCAAGAGTGTCCTTGTCAATCGGGCGGTCGTAAAACTCTTCAAGGGTAAACTCGTCGCCGATAATTATGTAGTTTCGGCGCAGACACTTGGTCTTGTCCCATATATAATATGGACGGATGGGCGCATGTTGCCTGAGCGCGAACAACGCCGCACCCGTGCGAAATTCCTGCAAACAGTCGACGTTCGGGTTGCGTGTACCCTCGGGAAACATTGCGATAGGCTTGTCGTTTTTTAACAGGCGCAGTATGCTTTTGGTGGCGTTCATATCGACGTCGCCGCGACGGACGGGCACGCAATCCAGGCCGTCAAACACCCAGCGCAGAAATGCGCTTTTACGAAATTCCGCCTTGTAAACAAACGGCGTAATACCTTTGGTTGCAAGAGTAAAAATTATCGGGTCCCACCCCGAAACGTGATTTGCCACTATTATTGATTTTTTTACGGGGATTTTGCGATTGCCGTAAACCTTTACAGGGAAAAACGGCTTCAACAATCCCTTACCTATCGACGCCAGAAAGACGCAAAACTTTTTCATAATTTCTCCTCGGAATGAACCGTAGCCTTTGCCGACAAATGCGGCTCAGGCAAGCGACATCCCATTGTGCGGCAAAAGTCGCCGCGTACGGAATAAAACAATTGTATGTCGTCAGGCTGAAAATGCGTTGAAATGCATGGCAAAACGATTTACATTCCGGCGCAAGTTTCCTGTACGTTTACGGTGCTACTTGCGCAGATTTGCCGCACCGCCGAGATAGACAAACTCGGCGTCGGATTGCGACGCGCCGCCATCGGTTACTACAAGCACGCGGATACACAAAGGTAAACCGCCGTCAATTGCGGCTTCCTGCATGCACATAAAGGCAACCTTGTTGAGACCAAACTTTTTGCGAACAGCCGTGCAGGGGTTGTACGCCGTGATATCGGGCGTTACGGTAAACAGCACCGCCGACACGTCGGCAGGCGCAAGTTTATTCGCCGCAAGAAGTTTGTCAAACAATTCGACGGACTTTTCCTCGACGGACGAAAAGGTATTTTGGCAAGTGGTCGCACCACGTAAATACATCTCAGCACCCCTTTATTGCATTTTTGTAAAACTTTGCCGGGCTTGCCCGTTGCACATTACATGTTGTTGCTCACGGATTGTGCGTTGGCATACGGCAAATCGACGCAAGACAAACCTTATTGACCGCAATTTATCGGTGCGCGGTCGGCGCATTGCTGCCGTACCTGTCATTGCGGCAAACAGTACGCAACTGCACAAATCAGTCTTTTGCGGCGTTTTCGCCCGCGACGTAGCCGGTAGACAGCGCAATCTGAATATTGAAACCACCCGTGTAGGCGTCAACGTCCAGCACTTCACCGGCAAAATACAAACCGCGGACGATTTTACTTTCCATTGTTGACGGGTTGATTTGTTTTACGTCCACACCGCCGCTTGTCACAATGCCGCGTTCGACGCTGTCCAGACCGACAACAGGGAATACTAAACCTTTAAGCGTGGCAACCAGCCCGGCGCGTTCGGTTGCGGTAATCTGATTGACCTTTTTCGTGGCAGGGATTCCGCTTTGGCACACAACCTCTTCGCATAGGCGTTGCGGCAACAAAGCATCGAGAGAATTTGCAAATGTCTTGTTCATTCGCTCGGAAAAGTCGCGAAGAACACGCTCGTTGAGTTTAGTTTCGTCAAGCGCAGGCTTGAGGTCAACTACCAGTTTTGCATTTCTTAGGTCAACCTTGTTTACACGGCTGCTCAGTGTCAGCACGCAAGGTCCGCTTACGCCGTCGTCGGTAAACAACATTTCGCCGAACTCGCAAGCAAGCGTTTTGCCGCCGCTGCTGACCACCGACACGTCAACGTTTTTAAGGCTTAGCCCCTCCAGCGACTTGGTACCCTTGCACAAAATACGACACAATGCCGCCTTGGGCGCAACCAGCGTGTGACCGAGCGATTTGGCAAACTTGTAGCCGTCGCCCGTGCTTCCCGTCAATGGATAAGACACGCCGCCGGTTGCTATAATTACCTTGTCAAACAATACTACGTCTGTAATAGTATTCAATGAAAAGCCGTTTTTCTGATATACTATGCTATTTATTTGCGTGTCAAGTGTGATATTTACCCCTTTTTCGCGCAAGAGTTTTGCAAAGAACGAAATCACGTCGCTGCTCTTGTCCGAGGCAGGAAAAACCCTGTTTCCGCGCTCCACTTTCAGGCGAAGTCCATGTTCGTCGCACAATTCAAGGGTCGCTTCGGGGCTGAATTTGTAGACTGCGTTTGTTACGAATTTGCCGTTGGTTGCCACGTTGTCCAGAAACTCACGCACGCTGCAATCGTTGGTCAGGTTGCAACGTCCCTTGCCGCTTATGTACATTTTTTTGCCGAGTTTTTCGTTGCGTTCAAACAAAGTAACGTCCGCTCCGCACGCTGCCGCACGCCAGGCTGCCATCATTCCGCCGGGGCCGCCGCCGATTACAGCAACTTTCATTTTTGCAGCCTCTTTTTCAGTGCGTCAATCGAAGCGCAGTCTGTGCGAAGCACCGTAAGCGGCGTAACGGAAATGTATCCGTCGTCCACCACGCCCACGTCGCTTTCCTTATGTTCGACGTCGATTCTGTTGCCGGTAGCAAACCACACTTCGTCGGATTTCTTTTCAAAGTAGTCGTCAAACAGGCGGCTTTCGCACTGCGGCACCACCTTTACGCCCTTGATTTTACTCATGGGCAGGTCGGGCACGTTTATGTTGATCAGGCCGTTTTTCGGGCACAATTCGTGCAGCAATTCAACGTTTTCCGTCAGGTAATCGACGGTAGACTGAAATGCACCGCCAAAACCCACGCGCGACAACGCCACGCTCGGAATACCCCACAGCACGCCCTCCTCAGCCGCTGCGACCGTACCGGAATACAATATGCAGTCGCCATAATTTTCGCCGTTGTTAGGTCCGCTGACAAGCAAATCGAACTTCGCGTCCGTTGCGCTTGCCGCAAACTTTACGCAGTCGGCAGGCGTGCCTGAACTGATGTACGCCGACTTTGCACCGCAGTACTCGTCAAGCCGTTTGAAAGTAATGTCCTTGTAGATATTTGCCGAATGGCTGAACGCCGAACGCTGACCGTCGGGCGCAACCACGTACACTTCGTGTCCTTCCTCGACAAGGCTTTTTGCCAGCAGCATCAGCCCGGTACTTTGATATCCGTCGTCGTTTGTAAGTAAAATTTTCATGTTTGTTTTTATATTGTTTTTTTTTGCGGGAAAACCCCTTTTTGTAAAAAGTGGGTTTTCCCGCACCCTTTCCCGAAAAACTTTTACTTTTACAGGGGTGGGCAGGAATTGGGAATTTGTATGCTAACGGTTAATTTCTATGCCGATTTTTCAAATTCAAATGTGCACTTTTGCTATTTTCAAGTCCTCTTCCAAAGCAGAAACTATGGCAAAGCATTACTTTGAAAAATATGGTTTGGGTAAATGGCAATCACCTTTTTACAAATTTTTCAGATAGTCGATTTCCGCCGCGTTAAGGTATCTGTATGTGCCGCGTTTAAGTCCGCCAAGGCGCAATTCGCCCACAGAAACGCGCTTCAGAAATTCCACTTCCTTGCCCACCGCTTCAAACATACGCTTTACCTGGTGGTTGCGCCCTTCGTGTATGGTAATCTCGACGCGCGTGTGATGTTCGTCCTTTTCCAGAATTTTCACCTTGGCAGGCGCGGTTTTTACGCCGTCAATCAGTACTCCCTTTTCAACGGTGCGGCGTTCCGCCTCGGTAAGCTGCCCCGACAAACGCGCGATGTAACTTTTGTTAACTTCGTTGCGCGGATGTGTCAAACGATTGGCAAGTTCGCCGTCGTTGGTCAGTATCAGCAAGCCCTCGGTGTCGTAGTCCAGCCTGCCGACAGGGTAAATGCGCTGTTTGATGTCGCCGACAAGATCCAGCACGGTTTTACGCCCCAATTCGTCTTTTGCCGTCGTAACGTATCCCTTGGGTTTGTGCAACATCACGTACACCGCTGTTTGTTTGTCACCAACGCGCTTGTCACGCACCGTAACGTGTGCGTTTTCGTCCACATCGCTGCCAAGCGTCGCAACTTTGTCGTTTATCTTTACAAGCCCTTCGGCAATCAGTTTGTCGCACTCGCGGCGACTGCCGACTCCGCAATCGGCAAGATACTTGTTAATACGCATAATTTCTTCCTTTGTCTGATGTGTGTCACCGTTTGGGTCCACATTGCACGCCTTGTCGGATTTCTATTACAGCCGCGTTGGGATCGATTCATAAGCGTGACGTCGAAACACCCTTCAAGCGTCAATTCCGACTGTATTCATTATCTATTTATATTACTATGTTTTACAAAAAAAAGCAAGCATTTGCCGCTTACAGGCACACGCTTGCCGATTTTTCCGAGTGACAGCATTTCTTGCAGCCGCTACGGTTATTATTTTATTTTTGTCAGACCAATGCAAGCAATTTCTTTGCCGTTCAGTTTTACGACAATATACTTTTGTTCGCCCGCAAGGTTAATTTCCGTTGTCAACGTTTCGCCACTACGCATGGGATAGGCAAAAGCCTGCTCGCAGCAGTAAAAGGTACGTTTGCCGTTTGCAACTGCACTTCCGCAAATCTGCCTGTTTGCAACGGCTTTTACAAGAGTATACTCGGCAAAAGCCTTGTTGCACATTGCCGCAACGTCCTCGAACATCGGTCCGCAATCAAGCACTACGGCAACCACGCCCATGCCGTTGCGAGTCGCACTGCCGACAAAACATCGCCCCGCCTTCTTGGTGTAGCCGGTTTTTACGCCGTCGGCACCGTCCAGCATGCGTAAAAGTTTGTTTTTGTTTACAAACACGCGCGTACTGCCGTCCGTTACTACGCGGTGACTTTTGCTTGCCGCAATTTCCGCAAGTACAGGCTCGTCGAGAGCGGCACGCGCAATTGTTGCAAGGTCACGCGCCGAGGTGTAATGCTCCTCGTCGTGCAGTCCGTGCGGCGTTACAAAATGCGTATCTTTGCACCCGAGCGACAAAACAAGGTCGTTTACCTTTTGCATAAACGCCTCGACAGTGCCGCCTGTAATCAATGCCAGTTGCACGGCGCAATCGTTGCCGCTTCGCAGAAGCAACCCATACAGAAGATCACGCACGGTCAGTTTTTCCCCGGGCTGAAGGTACACCGAACTACCTTCCACGCCGCACGCTTCGGGAACAACGTTCACGACACGGTCAACATCGGGCACGTTTCTCACCACCGCAAGCGCGGTTGCGATTTTTGTAGTGCTTGCGTTTGGCAAACGTTCGTCCGGGTTCTTTTCGTAAAGCACACGTCCGCTTCGCCGTTCCACCACGATTGCCGAGCGCGCACATGTTTCGGCTTTTTCCGCCGCGTTGACGATGTTCGGCGCGAAACAAACGGCACAAAGCACCGCGACAACCGCAACACATACCGCCGCAAGCCGCAATTTAAGTAAAGTATGCGTCGTCATTGCCCTACGAAAGTCCTTGCCACGTCCACTATTTTGTCCAGCACGCTTGCGTTGTCGATGTCCATCATGCGCACGCCGTCGCGGTCGATTACCAAAAATCCGACAGGCACCATGCTTGCGCCGCCACCCGAGCCGCCTGCAAAATTACTGTCCACCCCTGCGCGCGAAAACGCCTTTTGCGTTCCTTTGTTGCCGTACTCGCCGCCACCAGCCATAAAGGCAAATGTTATTTGCGACACGGGCACAATCGTCGTACCGTCCACGGTAACAAGCGGCTTGCCGACAATCGTATTGACCTCGGCGACCCGCTGCAGATTGGACAGTGCCGTTTCCACAATCTCATTTATCTGATTATTTTCCATGCTTTACCTCGCAATGATTTTGATTTTTCATCCGTCGTTACACCACAACTCAGCGCACGCCGAGCAAATACAACCCTACTTCGGCAAGGTTGGTAGTAACTTTCGCTATGACGTGAAAATCAGTCTTGCCGATTGTCGGCTGCACGCACACGCCGAATTTTGCATGCGTAAATGCGGCTATGTCACCGACGACAGAACATACAACGGGCAGTACGGTTGTAGCCGTCACGCTAAGCAACCCGGGCCGCACAAGCAACCGCAACTCGTCAAGCGTAACGCACTTTGTAAGATCCACGCCGCCACTCATATCCACGTCCACAAGACGCACGCAATCGCCTATTGTGCCGGACAACACAATCATACCGCCTTGCACAGCTGCCTTTTCGACAAAGATTTTTGCAAAATACAACCGCACTTTGACCTCGGCAGTCAGTTCGGACGGACAAAATGTGGCGTAAACTCGCACCCTGATCGGCGCAAGCACCGCCAGCACTAACAGCAAAACAATAGTCACTGCAATCATTTACACTTAGTATGCAACGGATTTTTACTTTTATTCGATGCACTTTAGTTTGAATCTTGCGGCAAAGCCGTTCCTGCCCACAAAAAAAAGACCTGCATCAACTTTTATCGATACAGGTCCATTTGCTTTTATAATTATTTCTTTTATAACTGTTAAAATCTTGTTAATATGTTCTCTCGTTAACATCGACGCTTTCAACCATGGTCTGTTGCATAAAAACTTCGCCGAGGCAAAACAAACGCTACTAACAAGCAAATCTGCGAAAGTCACGCTTAAATCTTTTTCCATACAGCGAAGTACTCTATCACAGAGCCTTCCGAACCGTTCCACGCAAGCCTTTTTCCTTCTTTGCACATCTGACCGCTTGCAAACAAACTTTCCCATTCGCTTTCGTCGGGCATGTAGTTCCAACACCAACCGACAAACTCATAACCTTCGAAAACAAAAGTACATTTCGGTAAAGTAATCGGATTTCCGGTAAACGTTTCGATGTCGGCTACGCTTCCTGTAGCATGAGCAGTACCTGGATAAAATTTTATAGTGAAATTACACGGCAACCATTTCGCCGTAAACACGTAATCTCCTGCAGGCAAATCGATTGTTGCCTTGTCCGCGTATTCTTGTCCGTTACATTCCCAGCAATCAAATTTGTAAACTACTCCGACAAAGCCGAGTTCGGGCAATGTAATCGTACCGGCTTCGGCATTAAATTGTTGCATTTCGCCGTCTATGTAATCTTCCATTGAAGAATCGACAACGAATCTGATGTTAAGCGTAGTACGTTCTTTCCATATTGCAACAAATTCGTATTTTCCGTTTTTTAGCTCGACCGATTGTCCGGCATTGTACCGCTCGCCATTCAATGACCAATATTCGAATGTATATCCGCTACGGCTAAAACCGCAACTCGGCAACAGATAAGACCCTTCATTGCCGACAATTTTATTCATTTCGCCGCTGATGCCTTCCGTCTTTGTCTCACTTGTCGGAACAAAAGAAATCATTACTTTTGCAGGTTTCCAACATGCGACAAAAGTATACTCGGCGTTTTCCAGTTTGTGGTTTTCGCGTGCAGCAAAAAATTTATTTCCGCATTGCCACCCGATAAATTCATAGTTTTCAAGGACGTAATCGCAATTCACATAATCGTCAAAGGAACTATATTCTCGGTCGGGCATTTCGCCTGCAGGTATAAGCCCGTCTATTTCGCCAGGTTCAAAGGTGATTTTTACACATTTGTACATCCACTTGGCATAAAAAGTCATTTCGTCGGAGAGAGTCAGACCATCGGCAGATTCCAGCACTTCTCCGCCAACTGTCGTCGTCCAGCCTAAAAATATGTAGTCCGTTTTTTGCGGCGTATTCAAATCTATGTATCTGTTTACGTCACCGACGTCCCAACAATAATTTGTAATCTTTTCTGCAGGATTAAAAGATCCGCCGTTGGCGTCGAAAATTACGGTTTTTCGTCCCTCGCGGTACATCGGCTTGACAGTGGCAGACAGAAAATCGCACTTTCCGACGGAATTTCCCGACGCGTCTGTCAACATTCTGCCGTCAAGGGTTTGCCATCCGTCAAATCTTTCGTTTTCCGTAAATTTTGGCTTGATATAATAATTTGCGTCGTACGTAATTGTTACGACCGTTCCGTCGTCCAAAGTAACAGGCACGTCAACACCCTTAAAGTAGGCGTAAACCGTGTAATGATTACTTTCGCTAAGCGGTTGATCAAGTAAACTATTCAACGTAAAGCGGTCGCCTTTGCCGTTTTCTTTCCAATACCACCCTTCAAAAGTATAGTTTTCTTTTGAAGGATTTGCAGGCATTTTTATTTTCGTTCCATCTGTGCCTACAGTATGCACTATTTTTCCGTCAACATTGAAATCGATATTGTAATCGAGTTCTATTTGCTGACCGCATGCAGTAAGACAAACAGTCAACGTAAACAAAAATATGCAAAGTAACGCAATCCTGAATTTATTCATTTTCTCCTCCCGAATTTTATAGAAAAACTGGCAGTAATATTTGAGATGCAGCCCAAAAGCATTTTTTACATCACGAAATTTTTACTGCCTTAAAAGTTTCTACTCCACCTTCTGTACGTCCTCGCCTTGCAAAAAGTCGGGCACGGGCTCCTCTGCTGCGGTTGCCGCCGTCTGCTCCGTCGCCGCTTCGCCGTCCACCGAAGGCAACACAACTTTGTCGAACATCGGCTTTTCCACCACCGTTTGCGGTGTGTTGACCGCTTCGGACAGCGTTTGCAATTTTTCGAACAACGTTTCGTAGTCGGGCAGGTCGCTGATTTCGCTTATGCTGAAACGCTTCAGAAAGTCGTCCGTTGTGCCGAAAAGCAACGGCTTGCCGATTGTTTCCTTGCGCCCCACAACCTGAATAAGCCCCAGGTTCATAAGCGTCTGCACGGCGTAGGTGCAGTCCTTGCTGCGGATATCCTCGATGTCAAGGCGCGTTACGGGCTGTTTGTACGCCACAATGGCAAGAGTTTCCAACATGGCGTTGGTCAGTTCCTTTTCCTTGATGGGATTAAGCACCGCTTCCACTTCCTTGGCGTTGCCGGGGTTGCTTGCAAACTGCAATTTTTTGTTGAAACGTAACAGGTTTATACCGCAGGCACTGTCGTACTTTACCAGCAGTTCGCTCACCGCTTCGTTAAACTGCCTGTCGGTAATTTCCAATTTTTCTTTGATAAAGGACTCTTCCACTTCCTTGCCCGAAACAAACAAAATGGATTCGATTACGCTACTCAACTTGTTCATATTCACCCTCCACGTCTACGTGAATGTCGTCGCTGCCCTCACGCTTGACGATGACGATATCTTCAAAAATGTCGCTTTGCCGAATGGTAATTATTTGCAGTTTGGTCAGTTCCAGCACGGCGATAAACGTTGTCACATACTCGTTGCGCGACGCACCGGGTTCAAACAGCTCGGCAAACTTAAATTCGTTTACCGTTTTCAGCACTTCGCGAATGAAGTTGATTTTTTGCGGAACGGAAAAACTTTCCCGCGCCATCGTGCGGCTGACTGTAGTCGATTGCTGCGACTTTACCTGCAACTTCGCCAAAAATTTGTTAAACGCCGCAATAAAACCGTCCAGCGACAGGTTCTCTTTGATTACACTTACTTCCTTGCCGACATTTTTGTCCGGATCGCGATAAAAGCGGTCAACGTTTTCCTGCTCTTTAAGTTCGGTAACGATTTCCTTAAACAGTTTGTATTCCTCAAGCTGACGGATAAGCACCGCTTCCGGCGTTTCCTCTTCGGGCTCGTCATCCTTAACAACGGGCGGCAACAACGCGCGCGACTTGATTTCAAGCAGGGTCGCAGCCATAGCCATGTACTCGCTGGCAAGTTCCACGTCCAGTTCAGACACCTGATTCATATACTCAAGGAATTGTTCCGTCACCTGCGACACGAAGATGTCCTTTATTTCGATTTTGTTTTCCTTAACAAGGCTCAGAAGCAGGTCCAGCGGTCCGTCGAAGTTGCTCAGTTTAAGTTCCAGTACGTTCTGTTCCTCTTCGAAGGCATACTGCTGTTCGCTTTGCTCGCCTTGAACTTCGGTTATTTCTTCCGACATCAGATGATCAACCTCCACATTGCAATGAAGCCGTTTTTTATCATACCGCCCCACACGTTGAAATACCAGTAAAACGGCGAATAAATTTCCAGCGCGGGCACAAGGGTGAACACCCAGTCAAGCACGATGATACCCAGCATGATATACATACTGTTACGGCGCAAAAATGTCATAAAACCATTGCTTTCGCCGGTAAACGCCGCAATAAAGCGATATCCGTCAAGGGGATACAGCGGCAGAATGTTGAACAGCGCAAAACTGATGTTTACAGACATAAGGAACAAAAACAAATATGTCAGAAACAACGAGATGTAGTAAGCTACCGAATCCATTTCCGTGCCGGCAAACCATTTGTAGCACAGCAGGTAAAACGCCGCGCTGAAAAACGCACCGAGAAGGTTTGCAGTAATGCCTGCAATTGACACGGTAACGTCTCCGAGACGGCGATTTTGGTAATTTTGCGGATTGACGGGTACGGGGCGGGCAAAACCGAAACCGACGGCAAGCATAAGCAACAAGCCGACGGGATCGAAGTGCACAAGAGGATTAAGCGACAAACGACCCGCGCGACGCGCCGTATCGTCACCGTTCATAAGCGCGACAATTCCGTGCGACACTTCGTGAGACACCAGTGCAACGACTATTGCCACCGCAACGGCAAGACACGCAAGCAGTGCTTCGCGGCACCAACCTAATTGTTGAATTAAATCGTAAAATATCATAATTGTTATTTTAACAAAAATACAAATTTATGTCAATTGTAATGCGGCAGTTTCCGTCGGTGGCACTGTTGTATTACATTAAACGCGTTTAAGAAATCAACGGACAACACACTACCATTGAAATGTTATTTTTTGGGGCGACACAGGGTCAGCCGTTAAAATCGTTGCGGATATTATCAGGGCGAACTAAATACGGCTGAAAACGCTTCGTTGGTGACGCCAAATGGAAAATTGACATCGAAACAGCAAAAGTAAAATTGTCGCAGCAAAGCAAAAACCCTCTTCGGAAAGAAGAAGGTTTTTGTCCTTTTGATTGTGCGTTGCTTGTTACTTATGCAAGCAGTTCTTTGCCGCTAAGTCTTTTGGTCGGTTGCCGACGTTTAGTTTCCGTTATCGCTGCATTTACCATTCGTCTTAATTTGTCATTTGCCTGCGGTAATTATGTCATGCAGGTAGTCAAAGTAAGTTTTTGCCGCAATGTCGGCACTACAAACAAGGTTTACGCCGCCGATTTGCTGTCCGTCGAGGACAAGCACGGCACGTCCCACTATGTCACCTTTGGCAAGCGGCGCAACGATGTTGTCGGGCATTTCCACTCGCACTTCGGCGAAAGTCTGTCCCTTTTTGCCAAAACATACCAATTTGCCGTCGGCTACGATGTCCGCGTCGTTACACTTGCCGCCGACGACGGAAATTTTGCCGACGTCTGCGCCAACATCGAGATAAATCTTGTTTTCGTAGTTGGCAAACGCGTAATTGAACATGTCGGAAACTTCCTTGAAACGAGTCTTGCTGTCATCCGCGCCGACCACCACGGCAATTACGCGCATACCGTTGCGACACGCCGTTGCAGACAAACAGTGCTTCGCTTCGCCCGTGTAACCGGTCTTTCCGCCGTCGCACCCTTGGTAGAAACGCACCAGTTTGTTGGTGTTGGTCATGCCGGTCACTCTGCCTCCGGGATGTTGAAAGTCTTCTGTCCAGATGTGCGCGCACTCGAAGTAATGCGGATGCGTAACAAGTTTACCCATCATCACGGCAACGTCTGCGGCGCAACTGAATTGGCTTACGGCAGGCAATCCCGTGCAATTGTCGAAGTGCGTGTCAGCAAGCCCCAGCGCGGTTGCTTTGTCGTTCATGCTCTTCACAAAGCCTTCGACGCTTCCGCTGATGTGCTCGGCAAGTGCAACACAACTGTCGTTTGCCGAACAGACTATTACGGATTTAACAAGATCGGCGACTTTGTACACGCCGTTTGCCTGCAAAAATACCTGCGAGCCGCCCATGCCTGCCGCGCGTTCGCTTACGCATACGTTGTCGTCAAGAGAAATTTTGCCTTCGTCAACAGCGTCGTACACGCACAAAAGAGTCATGATTTTTGTCATGCTGGCAATGGGACGATGCTCGCGACTGTTCTTTTCAAACAGTATCTGTCCGTCCTCGCTTACAAGTATCGCTTCCTTTGCAGTGATTGTCGGTCCGTCGTTTTCGGCGCAGGCGACGCATGTTACGCTTGCAAAAAGCGTTGCGACCAGCGTAAACAGAACGGCAAACTTCAACAGTTTGTTCATAAGTTTCTCCTTTGTCGGTCATTTTCTGTTAGTATCTGCCCCAAGCGGCGTTTTATACGTTTTTGCGGTATTTTCGGAGCAAAATTAACAGACTTTCAATATACTATGTGTGTAATAGTAGTATGCAAAACGGCGATTTTCGACATAGTGGAACCGTTTTGACAGAGTTTTTGCCGAAACCGCTTGAAATAAGGAGGAAAATATGTTAAACTGAAAAAGAGCAAACGAACAACGAAATAATTAAATACTTAGAGTTCAGTGTCAATTTAGCCACCACTAATGATTTTTGGCACCCGAGCGTGCGCGATGGGAGTTGCAACGGTAAACTATTTGCGGCTGTAAATAAATAGTTGTCAAGCCTCGGCTTGTGTCGGCGGCCGATTATGCGTCAAACGACCCTCACTACACCCCTACAAAATCAATTCAAAATAAAAGAGGACAAATGATTACACTACTTGGCAACAACGTGTGGGCATTGCCCGGCGAAACGGATTTTATATTGTGGCTGCAAAGCCTCGGCGGACGGTTCAGCGTGCTGTATTACATAATGAACCTTTTCTCGTTTCTCGGCGAATCGGTGTTCATCGCCGCGCTTATCGCTTTGCTGTATTTTGGCTGGAACAAACAACGAGCAGAGCGACTTGTGTTGACGCTTTCGACGGCACTGCTTACTACCACTTTTATCAAGGACCTTGTCTGCCGCGTGCGACCGTTCAACAGCGGCGCAGGCATACAAAACTTCCGCAACGTTGACGGATACAGTTTCCCGAGCGGTCACTCAACCAACAGTGCGGCAATCTACCTGTCGCTTGTGCTTAACTATCGCAAGCAAATGCGCAAATGGCTGCAAGCGTTGTGCATTGCCGTGCCACTGCTTGTTGCATTGTCCCGCATGTACGTCGGCGCACACTACCCGACCGACGTAGTAACCGGTCTGGCAATAGGCGCAGCTTTTGCATTTCTTATCAATTGGCTGCTTGACATTTCGCCAAGTAAGTACATCGTTTACGGCGGCGCGCTTGCCTTGACCACTGTCGGGCTGTTCACCTCGTCGGACTCGGGATACTTCATGATGTACGGCTTATTGTTCGGATTCACTTTCGGCAGGTTACTCGACGACAAGGTTGTACATTTTGAAAGTACAAAAACCGTGTGGCGGGTTTTGTTGCGGGTTGTCGGCGCACTGCTTGTAATGCTTGCGCTTGACCGAACCGCGAAATTGATTTTTTCACACAGTCTGTACTACACTGTGGAACGCTCTGCCGACGAGCTTGCCGAGATTTACCGCGGCGCAAATGCCTTTGACAAGTTTGTACTTGACATGCAGGGCGTACGAACCGTACGGCACGTATACGAGAACAAAATCGTCGCCGAACGCATTTTCCGCGTAGCAAAGTACGCGATTATCGCTTTTGTCGTTTCGGGCGTTTATCCGATGCTGTTTGCGCCTGCCGCCAAACTTTGGCGTAAGTTCGGCTGGCTGAAAGACGAACAAACTACTACCACCATCGCAGAAAATAATTAAACTTTTGGGATTTTTAAGGGGAAGGGAAACTTTTTGAAAAAAGTTTCCCTTCCCCTTACCCCATCCTTTCAAAAACTTTGAGTAGACCGGAAAATCGATAGACATACAATATAATCAAATACATTGCCTGATGAATAAAAAACACTATCAGACCTGCTACTACAATCTGTTTATAACTATATAAACGTAAATCTCTGAAATTTGTCAAACTACCCTATTTTTAGTAAAAAAATAACGCGAAGTATCGTCTGATACCTCGCGTTAATGTTTGCATTGTTGTCAAGCTGTCGTAGAGCGCATATTGTAAGACGTACACGACGAAAACGTAACGGGCAATCCGAACGTGTTTCAAAACTACTCTTCGACAGGGGTTTCTTCGCCTGCAGATTGAGGACTCAGCATAGTGCGAAGTTTACCTTCTATTTCCGTCATGACCTCGGGATGATCTTCAAGATATTTTTTGACATTTTCGCGACCTTGTCCGATACGCTCGCCGTTGTAGCTGAACCACGACCCGCTCTTTTCGATTATGTTTTGCGCCACAGCCATGTCCAGCACGCAGCCTACGTTGCTGATACCTTTGCCAAAAATAATTTCAAATTCCGCTGTTTTGAACGGTGGAGCCATCTTATTTTTGACAACCTTTACGCGAGTTTTGCTTCCGATTACTTCGCCGCCGTCCTTGACCGTGTCCACCTTGCGCACGTCCAGACGAACGCTTGCGTAGAACTTCAACGCCTTGCCGCCCGTCGTCGTTTCGGGATTGCCGAACATTACGCCGATTTTGTCACGCAATTGGTTGATGAAGATTACGCAGGTTTTACTCTTGTTTCCTGCAGCCACGATTTTGCGGCAACATTGACTCATAAGTCTTGCCTGTACGCCCATGTGACTGTCGCCCATGTCGCCTTCGATTTCCGCTTTTGGGGTAAGCGCGGCAACCGAGTCCACCACGACAAGATCGACTGCGTTGCTTTTGACAAGGTAGTCAAGAATGTCCAACGCCTGTTCGCCGCTGTCAGGTTGGCTGATGTACAACTCATCCATATTGATACCGAGGTTTGCGGCATACACGGGGTCAAGAGCTTGCTCGGCGTCGATAAACGCAGCCGTGCCGCCCATCTTCTGCACCTGAGCAATCACGTGCAAGGTAACGGTCGTTTTACCGCTCGCCTCAGGCCCGTAAATTTCGATAATACGTCCCTTTGGAAGTCCGCCGATACCGAGTGCCATATCAAGCGGCAGGCAGCCCGTCGGAATCACTTCCGTAGTACGCGTTGCGGCGTAACTGCCAAGTTTCATGATCGAACCTTTGCCGAATTCCTTTTCGATCTGCATTATCGTTTGCTCTAATGCTTTCTTTTTGTCGTCGGTCATTTTATTTATCTCCTGTTAAAAATTTACTTAATTTTACCTTGTTTTGGTATACTATGTGTGTAATAGTATTCTACAAAACGGTGTTTTCCGATACAATAATGGTCAAAACGGACATTTTTGCATTTCCGCTACGTTTCATCGTCGCATCGTGCAGACATGATTTTTCCGAGAATAATCGATTACCGATTCTGCTCTGGACTATCTTCTACTACCGCTTTGATTATCTGACAAATGTTTGTATAATAACGTCAGCCGAAGTTGATTAACCCAAACTACCCACTTTGATCACTTAACAAATGTTTTGTATACCAAAAACAACGCCATATTCGCCGCCTGCTGGCGTATGGAATTACGGTCACCGCGGAAGAGATTGCGGTACACCGCCACACCCGTCTTGGTGGATGCGACCGAAATGTAGCAAAGCCCCACGGGATATTCCGGTGCGGAACTCGGCCCTGCGTAACCTGTGATGGATACTGCCACGTCACTGCCGTTTGCAAGCAATCCACGGCTCATTGCCTGCGCAACTTCTGCCGACACAACGCCGTACTCGTCCACGAAATGCGGATTGATCCCCAGACGCGCACACTTGCTCGCTACGGAATAGCACACAATACCTTCGTACAAAACATTGCTTGCACCGCTGTTGTCCACGATGTTGCTCGCAATAAGTCCGCCCGTCATGCTTTCGGCGGTAGACATCTTTTTGCCGAGGCTTTCCATCAGTTCCACCACGGTTTCGCTTATCGTCTTGTCCGTTGTCGCATACAGATTGTCGGCAAACATCTGCTTTACTGCCGCCAACGTGTCGCCCACAACCTGCTTGCTTGTCTTTGAAGGAAAGCACAGCGTAATTTTGCTGTCAAGGTTTGCCGATTCACATTTGCGATCGACAAACGGATTTATCTTTTCAAGGCGCGCTTCCACGTCGTGCTTCGCAAGACCAAACACCTTGAATACATATTTACTTTCGCCGTCCGGGCGTTTGAAAAGGTTTTTTACGATATAGTTTTCGTATACAGACTGTACTTCGCGCGGTTCTTCGGGCAACAGATAAACGTGCGTTTTGCCAAGCACGCCGTATGCCGCGCACTGGTAGCCGTAGGTCGAATTGAAATGGTTAAATGACTCAGGCAGTACGCACAACTTTTCGCGTACTCGCGCCGACGGCAATTCTATTGCGGACAACTTGCAGTACTCGGACATATTTTGTTCGGCAAACTTGTCGTAAAACATACCCAGCCCGAAAGTTTCGGCAAAGGTTGTTGCAGTTTCGCCGACGTTGCCCACCATAAACAACGCTTTTACGCCGTCGTTTATCGCGTCTGCCAGAAAGTCGGCAATGCTTTTGACCGAAGTAGACAGAAACACATCGCACAGTTCCCCCTGCGAAGTTACTCTGTCCGTCAAAAAATCTACCGATTTTGAATTTGATTTTGCAAAAATCTTAATCATTTGCAGTTCCTTAAATCAGTTTTACTTTTCCGTCTTTGATTCGGGTTTGTTTTCGGCAAACACAGCGCGGTTTTGTACAAGGTAAACTACGCCCGACAGTACCGTAATGAGGGTTGTCAGCGACAACATCACAATGCCGACGATATTCAGCACCTCAAAGAACATAAAATATTGCTCCGGCATCAAATGGCCGACCGTATCTCCGACAATTTCGGTGTCTCCGATATATTTTTGTATGTACAAAAAGCACACCACAGGCAACGTAATGTCCTGGCAAACCGTCTTTATTTTTCCGAAAATATTTGCCTGCACGACAACGCCCTTGCTTGCGGCAATCTGGCGCATTGCGCTGATAAGCAGTTCTCTTGCAAGAATCACAATTCCCGCCACAGTCAGGAAAATCATTGTAAAGTTTTGCCAGGCTGTCATGTCGGCAATTATACTCAGCGCTGGATTCTGCCCACGGTATCCAAACGGGTTGGTCGCAACTACGCAAAACAATGCCGCCGTGACAAGAATTTTGTCGGCAATCGGGTCAAGCAGTTTGCCAAGGTCGGTCACAAGGTTGTACTTGCGCGCGATGTGTCCGTCCAGAAAATCGGTAAACGCCGCAAGAATGAAAATTGCCACTGCCGCAACCGGCGCCCACCAGAATGGAAGGAAGTACGCCGCCACAAAAAGCGGAATCATACAAATGCGCGCAAGGCTCAGTTTGTTGGGTAAATTCATATTTTCTCCTTCGATTAACAATGCATTTACAGCACTCTTAGCGGTAAATGCCGTTGAGCATTTACTGCGCTCTTAGCGATAAATGCCGTTGTCACCGCACTTCGGCAACAAGGTCGTAGCCGTTTGCACCGACAATAACCGCGTCGTAAACTTTGCCGATTTCAAGGGGCTTGTCCGATGAAATGTAACACAGCCCGTCTATTTCCGGCGCCATAAAATAGGTGCGTCCTACATAGCAATATTTTCCGTCGCGCGTAAGTTCGTCAACGTTGTCGATTATGCATTTGTAGGTTTTGCCTATATCCTGTTCCGCAAGTTGCTTAACCACGCCTTGTTGCACCTTGTACATGCGCTTGACGTAGGCGTTTTTCTTGCGTTGCGGCACCTGGTCGGGCATGTCGTATGCTTTGGTGCCTTCTTCGCGGCTGTATGCAAAAAATCCCACATTGCGAAGTTTGTATCTGGTCAAAAAGTCGGCAATTTCCTGCACTGTTTCGTCTGTTTCGCCGGGGAAGCCGCAAATAAACGTACTGCGCACGGCAATATTCTTTGCCGACAGTTTGTCAAACAGCGCGGTCAGTTGCTCGTAGTTGCTTTTGCGGTTCATTCTGCGCAAAATAGCGTTGTCCACGTGTTGCAACGGAATATCCGCATAGTTGACGATTTTGTCGTTTGTCGCGATTTCGTCAATCAACTCATCGGTCATCAGTTCGGGGTAGCAATACAACAGCCTTATCCAACTAAGGTTTTCTATTTCCGACAGTTTGCGAAGCAATTCCACAATGGCAGGCTTGCCGTACAAGTCCTTACCGTACTTGGTCGTATCCTGCGCAACAAGTATAAGCTCACGCACGCCGCCGTCAACAAGTTGTTTTGCATGTTCAACGATTTCTTCAATCGGCACGCTGCGAAAATGCCCCCTGATGTACGGGATAAGGCAGTATGTGCAGTAGTTGTCGCAACCGTCGGCAATTTTGAGATATGCAACGTGCGGCGCAGTCGTCAGCACGCGCTTACCGAAGGTAATTCCCCGGTTGCAAGCAACGTAAAGGCTGCGTTTGCCGCCCAGCGTTTCGGCAACTATGTCACAGATGTTGCCGTAGTTGTCGGTGCCCACCACTGCGTCGGCTTCGGTCAGTCCGTCAAAAACTTCCTGCCCGAACTTCTGTCCGAGACAGCCTGTAATAATCACCTTTTTGCAGTTTCCTTCGGTTTTGTAACCTGCCATTTCCAGTACCGTGTCGATGGATTCTTTGCGACTGCTTTCGAGGAACGCACAGGTATTTACGATAATTACGTCGGCATCGGCAGGGTCGGCGGTTATTTCGTAACCGCCCTCTACCAGATTTTCCAACATTACTTCGGTGTCAACGCGGTTTTTATCACATCCCAGTGACACTACTCCGATTTTTGTACTCATATCTTTGTTTTTTCTTTAGTTGATTAGCCACCGGATGTACACCGAGCGAATGTCCGCACGAAAGAGCGGAAAATGACACCAATGTGGTTAATGATGAAGAAATTAACCATATTCTTTCCACCGTCATCGCCGGTAATTTTGTCCGGGTCACGGCGTTCGATTTTGCGTTGAGCGATGCTCATTGAACGTTAATCGACGCACACTCGAAAAGCGAAAAAGAACATTCGACGGTTTGTTTGCGATTGCGCAAAGACACTATTTCTAACGTCAACCTTCCTGGTCGGGCAACAGTTCGTCAAGTTGTTCCACAGTAACAAGCACTTTAAGCGGCTTGCTTCCCGATTCGCTGGGGGCAGGTTCCTCGATGTAATGCAGTTGTTGCAGTTGCGCAACGATACGTCCGGCACGGTTGAAACCTATGCCGAGGTTACGCTGAATACTTGCGATACTTGCCTTGCCTGAGTTGTGTTCAAGCCAGTAACGCAACGCGCGTTTGCAGTACGGGTCGATCTGATTTTCCTTGTTTGCCGCATTGGCTGCCGCTTCGGCCTCCAGTTGCGCTTCGCGTTCCGCCGCTTCGGCTTGCGCCTGCGTAACAAAAATTTCCTTTGCCACCTTCGCGTCGAAGTAGCATTCGTTTTGTCCGCGCAGGAAGTCCACCACGTCGTGAAGTTCGTCGTTGCTGACAAAACAGCCTTGTACACGTTCCTGTTCCGAAACGCTTGGGTCGGACACAAGCATATCGCCGTAGTTAAGCAATTTTTCCGCGCCGCCGCAACCGAGAATGGTCACGCTGTCCACAGGGCTTGCCGTAGTAAGAGCAAATCTTGCAGGCAAGTTGCTTTTGATAGTACCGGTAATTGTCTTGACGTCGGGACGTTGCGTCGCAAGCACAAGGTGAATACCTGCCGCGCGCGCCTTTGCCGACAGACGGCACAACTTGCCTTCGAAGCCTGCGCGGTTGCGCGCCATAAGGTCGGCAAGTTCGTCGCACACAAACACGATGTAGGGCAAACGTTGCTTTTCGGTGCTGCCTGCAATACGGCGGTTGTACTCGGCGATGTTGCCGACGCCCGCACCCTTGAACAGTTGGTAACGTGCCTCCATTTCGTTGACGAGGTAATCCATACCTGCCAACGCGTCGTTGACTTCGGTAATGGCTTCGGTTGTAAGCATGTGCGGCAAACCGTTGTAACGGCTAAGCTCGACAATCTTCGGGTCTACCATAAGGAAGCGCACGTATTCCGGACCATACTTGTACAGCATGCTGATAATCAGCGAATGCACGCACACCGACTTACCGCTGTTAGTCTGACCTGCAACAAGCAAGTGGGTAAGTTTGGTAAGGTCTTTTACAATTACCTTGCCGCTGATTGCCTTACCTACTACAAAGCACAAGTTGCCCTTTGCATTGACAAACTCGGGACTTTCCAGCATCTCGCGCATGGTTACCGTCGTGCGGTGCTTGTTTGCGACCTCGATACCGATAAGGTTGGTACTCGGTACCGGGGCAAGTATACGGATGTCGTCCGGGGCTTCGATACAGCCGCGAATATCATCGCTGTACTTGGCAAAGTCGCTCATGCGGGTTTTTTCCGAAAGGACCTTGAACAGGTAACGGCTGAAGGCAGGACCGACAATTATGTTTTCCAGCGAAACCTGAATGTTGAACACAGCCAGTTTGCGTATAATCGCGTCGGCGGCTGCCTGACGTTCCTCCGCTTCGTCGTCCACGTACGGTTGCGGCTCGGCAAGCAGTTCGATGGGCGGCTTGACGTATTCCGCGTAGCGATGTACCGTTTCCGTTTCGGGTTGAGCCGATTCCGTAGTTGCCTCAGGGGCTGTCGTTGTCGGCTGTGCCGCTACGGGCGCAGGGGCAGGTGACGGGACGGGGACAGGTGCCACAGAGACAGGTTCGGGTTGTTCGTCGACAAACGGACAGTCGTCCTCGTCCGCAGTGGCATTGTCATTCGCTACTGGCAACGGATTGTAATCGGGTTCCATGTCGTCTGCGACGGCGTTTACTATGTCGATGTCCGTTTCGTCAGTGTGCGTAACACCGCTTGCGGAATCGGTAAAATTGTTGACGTCGTAACGCGAGTTGTCGTTTGCGCTTGTCGTTGCTTGCGTGGTTTGCACGGGGGCAACGGGCGTAGTCGGCGTATCGTTTTTAGGCGAAGATACGGGCGAAGCCGCCGTTTGCGACATGCTGCTTTGCGTTACGTTTTTGTCCGCGTTGTTTACTGCGGACTGGTGAATGCGCCAACCGCCGCTTTGCGAAGTACCGTTAGTAGCGACTTGCGAACTTGCGTTGTCGGCAGGTTTGTTTGCGCTGTTTGCGCTCGCGTCGGGTTTGTAGGGCGTATCTGCGGCAGGAGTCGTCTGCCATGGTTGCGTCGTAACGGTATCCTGCCTGGTCGGCGTGCTGAAGTAGCTGCCGCCGTTTATTGTAGGCTCTGCCGAAATATTTTGCTGCGTGCGTTCCAGCCCGTCGCTGTTGAAGTAGCCGTTGTTTACCGAGCCGCCTGCACCGTTGTTTGAGTTTTGCGTCGTGCCGCTTGTGCGATTGCGGTCAAGTACTTCCTTGGGAAACAGCAGCTCTTCCGCCGTAGGCTTCTTTGTCGAGCCTGCGTCGTCACTCAGCGTAGAGCGGTCTGCCACGTCAAAGTTTTGCGTCGGCGTAACGTTGGTCACCTGCACGGGTTTTACCGATTGTTCTGCAGGAGGATAAAGTATGCTCATCGCGCGGTCGTAAGCCGTTTCGGTACGGGATTCCTCAACGGGGGCAACCGACGGCGTAACGGTCTGAGAACGATCGTCGTCGGTGACAGGCGTTTGTTCGCGTTTTGTTTCGCGAGTAAGCGACAGTCTGCCTGTTGCGTAAGCGTAGAAAAAGTCGCCGACCATAAACACCGTTTCGGCAAGCAACGCCGCGTACACTATCAGTGCGCCGGCAAGGTGAAGCACCGACTGCAACGCATATGCAATGCTGCCGAAAACCACGCCGCCGAAAGTCGGCACCGCGTCATAGTAATTGTAAACGTAACCGACATACTTCGAAAAACTGTCATGCGGCAAAAAGGTTGTCGTAAGCGTGTGGACAAACAACACCACGGCGACAAACAGCATTATGAAGTGAGCAAGGTATTTGCCGGGAATGCGTACGCGCTTGCCGGCAAGGGCGAAACTGCAAAACACGATTACGGCAGCCATGATTCCGTAAAAAGCCATGCCGAAACTTCCCACAAAGAAGTTGGCAACGTTTTTCATAAAGGAATTGAAGTATCTTCCGCAAAAGGCAAATATAATCAGCACCGAGGCAAGAGATACGCCGATGATGCTCCATGTTTTTGTTTTTGTAGAAACGTTTGCTTTCATTTACTAAACCTCCGTTTTGCCGACGGGAAGCCCGACGGTGAAACACACAGCAAAGTGAATTGTAGACTGTATTATTATACAATATTATTTCAATTAAATCAACATTTCAAAACCAAAGAAAATTGCATATTTTTCACTATTGCCGACAAGCCTCGTCCGCTGTATAACGCGCAACCGCATTGACCGCAGAATTTTCCTATGCTGCAAAAATCTGACAAATAAATCAATAAACTTTTTTGACGTGTTTTGACAAGACGGGCGCGGCGCGGTATAATATATCGGTAAAAATCAAGGAGGATTTGTTTTACCATGGATTGGGGAAAATTTTGGCAGGACCTGCAAAGTTGGGTAACAAATACCGGCATAAAAATCGTAATCGCGCTGGTTGTGTTGATTGTGTCGTTTTTGCTGATCAACTGGCTCTGCAAATCGATTGCCAAGCGCGGCAAAAAATTGCAGGAACAAAAACACTTTGACAAAACACTGTACCGCACGCTTTCGCACGTGCTAAGTATTACGCTTAAAATTCTGGTAGTAATCGGTCTGGTCGGTTACCTCGGTCTGGACACAAGCGGCGTTACCGCACTCATTGCTTCTCTCGGCGTTGGCGTAGGTCTTGCCGTAAACGGAACACTCAGCAACCTTGCAGGCGGATTTTTGCTGCTGGTTACGCGCCCGTTCAAAGTTGACGACTACATCGCTGCCAACGGTTACGAAGGTACCGTCGAAGATATCTTTATTTGCTACACAAAAATCCGCACCGTGGACTGCAAGGTTGTGTACCTGCCCAACGGCGCACTCAGCACCACTCAGATTGTCAACTACACCGAAAAAGGCAAACGTCGTCTGGACGTAACCTTCGGCGTAAGCTACGACGATGACTTTGAAAAGGCAAAATCGCTTATTGCCGAAGTGGTTGCGGCAAACGACAAAATTCACACCGACCCCGCGCCAAACATCCGCGTTACGGCGCAGTCGGCAAGCAGCATCGACATCACATGTATGGTCTGGTGCAACGGCGAGGACTACTGGAACAACAAGTTTTATTTGCTGGAGGAAGTCAAGCGCAAGTTTGACGAAAACGGCATCACCATTCCCTACAACCAACTGGACGTACATGTAAAAAGCGACGCCGCGGCAATTGAAACAACCGCAACCGACGATAAAGCAAACGGCGCAAACTAATTGAATTTTTGAGTTTTATTTGTCTGAAAAGCCCCAAAACGTCCCGACTATAACGAAAAACGGCATTAAATGAAGTACTATGTGTGACGTAGTACTTCATTTTTTATGCGTCACCGCAATCGCCACCTCGCAACTGACCAAGTGAGCCGTCAGGACAAAACAACGCGCAGAAAGCCACTCACACGAACAAAATCCCGTGCGACAAAACTTCGCCGTTGGCAATCCGTGCAAAATACACGCACCGATTTACAACAAAATCGGCTTGACGGGCAAGCGACGACACAATCGCCACACCACACCGCCGCCGACGAAAAACACGAAAAACAACATCTCGCAACAAATCAAAAGTGCGCTTCGGAATATTCCGAAGCGCACTTTGTTACAGCGATAAATTACAAGTGAAGTGTTAACTATTTGATTTTTGCGCCCGTTGCGTATGCTTCGGCAAGACCTTCGTGACCTGCGATTTCGCCGCCGTCGGCAACGCCGCCCACAAACACTTTACCTGCAAGATGAGCACGCTCAAAGCATTCTATCCAACCTTCCAATCCGCTGACGGCACGCTTGTCCGTTTCAGGGTCGGTGTCCGCTGCCGTGCTGAGCAGGTACACATCGGTAAACTTGTAATCCGTTCCGTACAGCGGATTGAGTCTGTCAAGCAGGGTCTTGAGTTGACCGCTCATTTCGTAGTAGTAAATCGGGGTTGCAAATGCCACCACGTCGGCTTGCTTAATGAGCTCGGCAATGGCGCGAGCGTCGTCAGCCAACACGCACTTACCGGTATTCTGACAGGACAGGCAGCCTACACAAAAGTTGATTTTCTTTCCTCGAAGGGACACCACCGTCACTTCGTTGCCTGCTGCTTTTGCGCCCTCGACAAACTTACTCAGCAGCGTTTCCGAGTTGCTGTTTGCGCGTAGACTTGAACTGATTGCTACGATTTTCTTTGACATGTTTTTCCTCTCGATAGTATTTATTTTGCTTTTCAATTGTATGGCTTAAAGTCAACTTCAAGTCAAGCGTTTGAAGCAAAAAGTCGGCATAAAACCAACCTTGTTTGTTAGCAAATGAAATTTGTTTCTTAACCGCGAGCGCACGCCCTATGCTTACTTATTTTTTCGTCACGGCGTTACCGGAAATTTGCGCTGTCGCGTTATTCAAATCTACGGGCAGC
This sequence comes from Clostridiales bacterium, assembly GCA_003537755.1. Taxonomy (GTDB): domain Bacteria; phylum Bacillota; class Clostridia; order Christensenellales; family CAG-314; genus Fimimonas. Next base: position 62,696 of record DPQS01000019.1, read on the forward strand.
AATGCATCGATTGCATTGATAATTCCGTTGCGGTAGCGTTACTTCATGCGGATTTTGTCTGTTTCCGTGACAAGCTGTGCGCCAAACTTGCTTGTAATACCGTTAAAAGTAAATAAAGACAGGCGCACTTACGCAAAGTACGCCTGTAAATTTCTGTTAACTGTTGACCTTTACTCTACGCTCAGTACGTAGTAATACAAGGGTTGACCGCCGTAGTGAAGGATAAACTCCACGTCTGGGTGCGTTTCGGCAAGTTTTTCGACATATGCTTCGGCATCTTCTTCCTTGACGTCGATACCGTAGTACAGCGTAACAACTTCCTTATCTTCGGTAAGCATGCTGTCGATAAGGTTGGTCGTAACGGCTTCCACGTCGGAGCCTGTCGTGACCAGTTGACCTTTGTCAATACCGATGATATCGCCCTTTTTGATGGACAATTTGCCGATTTGCGTATCGCGCACGGCGTAGGTAACCTGTCCTGCGTCGATATTTACGAAACTTGCGTTCATTTCCTTAAGGTTGTCGGCAAGGCTGGCTTCGGGGTTGAAACTTAGCACTGCCGCAAGACCTTGCGGAATATCCTTGGTTTGCAGTACAAAAATGTTGCGGTTTGGCACCAGCATACGCGACTGCTCTGCCGACAAAATGATGTTTTTGTTGTTGGGCAGAATAATGATGTTTTCCGCATTGATTTTTTTGCAAGCCTGCGCAATGTCGTCGGCGGACGGGTTCATTGTCTGACCACCTTCGATAACCTGGTCAACAAGCAAATCCTTGAAGATTGCCTGGAAACCTTCGCCTGCGCACACCGCAAGAATACCGATGGGCTTGCGTTCCGCCTCGTACTTGGCGCGAAGTTGACGGTTCTGCTCCATCATGTTTTCAATCTTAACCTTGTCCAGTTCGCCCAGTTGCAAAGCCTTGCTCAGGGCCTTGCCCGGGTTGTTGGTGTGTACATGCACCTTGACAAGATTGAGGTCGCCGATACAAATTACGCTGTTGCCTATGTCGTTGAGGTATTCGCGCAACTTGTCTATGTCGGTAAGGGTTGTCTTGGGTTTGATGTTGATAATAAAAAATTCCGTGCAGTACCCGAAGTCCAGCTCGCCCAGGGATTCGTAATCCACAACAAGGTCGTTGTCGTCGGGGAAAATGCTGTCGCTGCCGGCAGGTTTGGCTTCGGCAAGCGTGTATTCCTCTGCGCCGGACACTTCCTGGTCCAGGTAGCCCATGATAAGCCCCTTGAACATGGTAATCAAGCCGAATCCGCCGCTGTCCACTACGCCTGCACGCTTCAGCACTTCCAGCATGTCGGGGGTTTTGGCAAGAATTTCTTCGCCCTTGGCAAGGGTCGCGTTCATCAACTTTTCAATGCTGTTGGTGCGCTTAGCCTGGTCTACGGCCTCTTCCGCCATGTAGCGGATGACTGTCAGGATTGTGCCTTCCTTAGGTTTGCTTACTGCGCGATAGGCAAGTTCCGCACCTTCGCGAAGTCCTTTGGCAAATTGTTTGGCGTCACATTCCTCTTTGGTGGCGATTACATTGCTGAAACCTTTAAGAATCTGTGACAAAATTACGCCGCTGTTGCCGCGTGCGCCGCGAAGTGCGCCTTTGGCAAGTTTATCGGCGAAGTCAGCCATACTTGTGGTATCTACCGAACTGATTTCCTTAACTGCCGACATCATTGTCAGCGACATGTTTGTACCTGTGTCGCCGTCGGGTACGGGGAATACGTTAAGTGCGTCCACCTGAGCTTTGTTTACTTCCAACATTTTTCCGCCGGCGATAAACATACGTTTCATCACCGACATGGTAATATGCGTTGTATTTGAACGTGCTGAAGACATGAAATACCTCTCGGTTAATAGCGAAAATTAAAGATTGACACCCACTACGTGGACGTCGATACTGTCCACAATCATACCCGTAAAGTGTTCCAAGCCGTACTTGACGGTGTTCTTCAAACTGGATGATACTGCCGACACAGGCAGCCCGTATTTAATTTTCACGAACAAATCTACGTAGATACGGTCCCCTTTGGTGGCTACGCGCACACCGCGGCTTTTGCCGTTGCGTTTGAAAAGATCACTGAACGAGTCTGAAAAACCAAAGGGCACAAGTTCGACCACGCCGTAACACTCTGCGGCAAAGTGACCCGCGAGCGATGCGATAACGTCGTCCGAAACGGCTATTGTACCATACGAATTTCTAGTGCGTAATGCCATTCGATTTTTCCTCCTGCATAATGGTGCTATCATATTTTACAGCAAAAGTGAAAAAAATTCAAGTAATTTTACACGTTATATTGACCTTTAATGACTTTTTTAACTAATTTTTGCCCTTTTATGTTTTTTTTGTTGTTTTTTGCTTGCCAAACACGACAAGAAATGATATTATACTAAAGCGTGAAATTACGAAATACAAACTTTACCACTACGGAGGTGTAAATATGTCCAAGGTATGCGCTATATGCGGAAAAGGCAAGATGTCCGGCAACAAGGTGTCCCACTCCAACAGAAAGACTCCCAAAACCTACAATGCCAATTTGCAAAAAGTAAAAGTGGTTATTGACGGAAAAGAATCCACCGAATACGTTTGCACCCGTTGCATCAGAACAAGCAACAAGGAAGACTAATTTAATAAACTTCAAATGCGCCTTGACTACGTTAAGTCAGGGCGCATTTTTCTTTTTGCATTCGATTTTACACCACTTATATTATTGAAATTACATAGACAGAATTAAGATACGCTGTTGATTTGTTTATTCAACAAAATTAGTTTTCAACCACGGGTCCCGTCAAGGTGTCAACTCTCTGCGAACGCGTGCTCGCTCGCTTCACTTCGGGCAATATAGTTTAATGGTAGGTAGCCTACCCAGCCGCGCCCTCGTTCAGATGTCACTGCGAGTAGACACCTTGACACCCGCCATATTACTAATCGGAAATTTACAACTTATTAGCGTTATTGAATTAAACAATACAAAAATACTTTCTATGACAAATTTTGCACTACTTTACACTACGACCATTTTCTGTTTTTACAAAAATAAAAAAAGCCCTTGACCATGAGGGGTGGGTGGTCGGGATAGCGGCGCTGTGGGGGTATCACCAAAAGTGCTGACGTTGAAAACGGCTATATATCTGTTATCTGTAATTCAGACGTTACTACAAATAATTGCAGACGAGCGGAACCCTTTCGGGGGATTGCCACGGCGCGACAAATACTGTCGCTTCTCGCAATGACATAATTTGAAATAAGCACGATATAGCCTGCTTTCTTACTACGTCCGCCGAAGTTAGTCAACTTGAAGTAGGCAAGCCGATTACAAACTGTTAGCAGGCGTTATCGGGGGTGGCGAGGTGTTGCCACGAAGCGACATCTGAACGAGGGCGCGGCTGGGTAGGCTACCTACCACTAAATCACAATGCCCGAAGTGAAGCGAGCGAGCACGCGTTCGCACTCGTGGCAATTCCTCG
>DPQS01000077.1:0-221 GCA_003537755.1 Clostridiales bacterium
GTAGTTCAGCCACGCTTGCCGACATCAACACCGCGCTTAACACCGTTGTTGCCGACAGCATAATGAACGTTGCCAACCGCCTGAAAGCAGCCGACGACGTGTGGGCGGAAGCCAACAAAATCGTTGCTGAAATTGTCGCTAAGCACGGCAAGGTTGTGTACAACGGCAACAACTACGACGCTGCATGGAAACAGATTGCCGCAAAGCGCGGTCTGCCCAAC
>DPQS01000077.1:399-672 GCA_003537755.1 Clostridiales bacterium
GCCGCAAAGCGCGGTCTGCCCAACCTTGACGACATCGGCGCGCTTATGAAGATTACCGACGACAAAAACATCGGTGTGTTTGCACGTAACGACGTAATGAACGATGTGGAAGTCACCGCCCGTCGCGACGTGGCAGTACAAACATTTGTTGCGGCAATGCAGATTGAAGCAGCCACTGCCCGTGAAATGTACACCAAGCAAATCGCGCCCGACGCCGTCAGCTACCTTAACGAACTTGTCAAACTTGCCGCACGCAAGGCAAGCATAAACATG
>DPQS01000077.1:852-1209 GCA_003537755.1 Clostridiales bacterium
AAGGCAAGCATAAACATGGACAACACTCGCGAAATTGCAATTTGCAATGAGCTGGACGCGCTGCTCGCTTCCGCCGACGCCGTTGCGGCTAAACTTGCCGAGGCGGAAAAACTCAACGCCGAAACGATTGACCCAAGCGTTGTTGAAGCCGTTCGCAAAGTAATTGCCGACATCGACGAGTTGCGCCTGTACGCCGACAAAATCGAGGCAATTCTGCCCGACGAATACATCACCTACCCCACTTACACCGACATGCTTTTTGCAAGATAGTTTCGGGTAGTTGTTTGTTTTTGAGTAGCGATTTAATTTGAAAATGATACAATAAAGGGGAAGGGGAAACTTGTTTGAGCAAGTTTC
>DPQS01000077.1:1359-3340 GCA_003537755.1 Clostridiales bacterium
ACTTGTTTGAGCAAGTTTCCCCTTCCCCTTTACCCCATCCCCTTCAAAAACTTTGACGCGGGGGGGGGATAAAAAAGCCGTGCTTTCAAAATTATTTTCGCATTATATTCACGGTCTTTTGTAATAATGATAGCGTTCAGGCGAACAAAACGGACACAAAAATACAATAATTCTTTGAAAAAGCATTTCACAACGTCTATTGAAATTTTTCACTTGTACGGTTACATAAAATCAGGACTAACGATTCAATACATACCAACAAATAATCATGCCGACAACGCCCAAAACAGTTGTAGGTATGCCGATAATCAGGTATTCCATTGAGTCTATTGAAGATACAAGCAATACTATGCCAAACATCACGGCAACTATGCTTGCGATAAATCCTACCACAAAACGAATGCGATTCATCGAAAATTCCCCCTTCATTTTATTTTATTCGCATGTTACAAACTTAAACAACAAACCTACAATAAACCAATTTGAAAACAACATATGGAGTGCACCCATAATTGTAGCAAAAAAACAAAACAAACAATTACTTTGAACATACAAATTTACATGTAAATCCGACAAAATCAGTATAACATAAGCAATACAAAAAGTCAATACTCAAATATATGGTAAAAATCACATTACTATAAATTTTCAAAAAGAAATTATCCGAGAATTTCCATTTAAGACTTTTGTCTGCAAACACAATTATCTTTTTGCCGCCAACAAAAAAAACTATTCAAACGATTTTTCCTGCACAAAAAAAACGCTACTGTAAGCAAATTTTGCATACGGTAGCGTTTTTTCGTTACAAATCCGGTTTCGTTGCCACAAACGATTATTTTGTGAAATAATAAAAACAATCATATTGCAATTTATGACAGCGAATGAAAACCGCATATTTTTCTTTACTGTCGACCGTTATTACTGCAAGCGTAATAATCTGCCAAATGCAGCCGATGACGGTCAACAAAAACTTAGTCCTTGATGATTTTGTCAAGCAACGGGTTGAGCCAGTCGCACTGAACGCGCTCGATTTCGCCCCGGTCGCACAGCGTTGCAAAATTCGGGTCGATGGGCATACGGCACACGGCGTCGATGCCGTAATCGGCGGCAAATTTGTCCACGTCGGACTCGCCGAAAATGCTGTGACGTTTGCCGCATTCGGGACATGTGTAGTAACTCATGTTTTCCACAATCCCAAGTACGGGCACATTGACGAGGTTTGCCATCTTGACAGCCTTGCCAACAATCATTTCCACCAGTTGCTGGGGGCTGGTAACTACCACTATTCCGTCAAGCGGCAACGACTGAAACACGGTCAGTGGTACGTCGCCCGTTCCCGGGGGCATATCCACAAACATGTAGTCTACGTCTTTCCAGATTACATCCGTCCAGAACTGCGTCACAACGCCGCTGATTACAGGTCCGCGCCACACAACAGGGTCGGTTTCGTCGGGCAAAATGAGGTTTATGCTCATTACCTGCGTGCCGTTTGCCGTAACGCACGGATTTATACCCTGTTCCGTCACGGTAACTTTTTCGTGCAGTCCGAATGCCTGCGGAATCGACGGTCCTGTCACGTCGGCGTCCAGCACTGCCGTGTTTTTGTCCCTGCGTTGCGCCATTACGGCAAGCAGTGACGTAACAAGCGACTTACCCACGCCGCCCTTACCGCTTACAACGCCGATTACGTGTCTGACGGTGGAATTCGGATTAAGTTTCTTTTGAAAGTCCTCCTCGCGTTCGGAACAATTTTCCGCGCAGGACGAACAATCGTGAGTACATTCCGACATAATTTTCTCCTTTGCAAACGCCTTCGCGCACTTTTGAGTACGCCGTGCAGCCGTCTGCTTGTTTATTACGTGGATAGTATACCACTTTCGCCAAAATAATACAAATGTATTGACCGAAAGGGACAAAAAATATATAATTTATTTAATATCAGCAACCTATGACCGGGAAAAACATGATTGACACCAAACAA
>DPQS01000013.1 GCA_003537755.1 Clostridiales bacterium
CTGGACTGCATGCGACACTTCAAAAACTTCGTTGCAAATGCGTCAACTTACGGCTCAAACGTTACTTTTAAGTTGAATACGAATATATCTTTGAGCGGTAAGTGGAGTCCGATTGAAAAATTTAATGCAACTCTTGACGGTGGTAATAAAACAATTTCTAATTTGGCGATGAATATACCGCAAAGTGACTCTGTTGCCGAATATCATGGTTTTATTGCAAGAAATTACGGCACAATAAAAAATTTGAAATTTACAGGAATTAACATTATAGCAAACACTCATCATACGGACAAAGCGATTAACGTCGGCGGTGTAGTAGGCTACAATTATGGCACGGTCAGAGAGGTTATCGCGCAGGGAAGCCTGAACTGCAACAGGTATATGGCATCGATGGGTGGTATAATAGGCACAAACGCAGGCACTGTTTATAGGTGTACGGCGCAAGACTATTACATATACGGTAACGGCGATATGGGAGGTATTGCAGGACGTATGACCTCGGGTTCTGTAAAATATTGTCAGACAAAAAAATTGAACATGAATGTGTACACTGTTAATGGTAACCGAAGTGCAGGCGGTATTGTAGGCTATATGCCCGGCGGACTGGTGGAATATTGCTGTAACAGAGATAATGGTGTGATATTTTTCGATGGTTTTTACAATGTTGGCGCGCTGTCCCCCAAAATGGGACTGATTGTGGGTCATGCCGGAAGCAGTGCGACTGTAAGAAATGTATCCGTGCAAGGGGCAAAGTTGTCTTATGATAATTTACCTGAAAAATATTGGTTTACAAACTGTCGCCAACACGTAGGTGCCTACGGTAACGGCGCGGTAGGATTTTGCGAAGGCGCGACGATAGGCAGCACAAGCTGGACGCCTACGGGATTGTACAACGGATAAATTTTAACTCTCGGCAGCAAATGCAGCCGAGAGTTTTTTACGTTATTATTGTTTTTGTTGCAAAGTTGCGTCGGCGTCGGACAAAAACGACAGCCTTATTTTTCTGCCTTGTCCCACAGGTTGTAGCGGTCGGGGTGCATTATGGCGTTGGCAAATTTTTTGCCAAGTCCGGGGTTGTCCTCGGACAGCGTGCGCAACAGTTGCTTCATGTACTCGCGTTGAGTGTGTTTGTTGGCCGGGCAGGGGTTGTGTACCACGGGCAGGTCGCGCGCGTAACCTATTATGTCGCGTTCCTCGATGTAAATCATGGGGCGTATCAGCGTAATGCCTGTGCGCGACATGTAACTTTTCGGCGAAAAGGTGTTGAGCCGTCCTTCGTAAAACAGGCTGAGCATAAATGTTTCCACAACGTCGTCCATGTGGTGCCCCAGCGCAAGTTTGTTGTAGCCCGCCGCAACTATTTCGCTGTTCAGCGCGCCGCGACGCATTTTTGCGCACAGGCTGCATGGGTTCTTTTCCTTGCGCAGGTCAAAGATAACCTCGGCAATGTCCGTCTTTACAATGCGGTACTGTATGCCAAGTTTGTCGCAGTAGTCGCGTATGGGTGCGTAGGCGTCGTCGGTAAAGCCCATGTCGATGGTTACGCCCATCAGGTCAAATTTTCTGTCGCTGAAACGTTGAAATTCGTGCAGCAATGTCAGCAGAGTAATGCTGTCCTTGCCGCCGCTTACGCCTACGGCAACTTTGTCCCCGTTTTCGATAAGGTTGTAGTCGTTTACCGCACGTCTCATCGGCGAAAGTAATTCTTGAGTGGTCATTTGTTTGTCCGTCCGTAAAAATATGTACTAATTGTAGTGCAAGCGAGGCATTTTGGCAATTATTTGAGCCTTTTTGAACACACTTTGTGTGAAGAAAAAAATAAATAGTAAAAATTCCTAAAAACGCTTGACAAAATAAATAGGAACTGTTATCATTTAGGTACAAAAGGAGAAACGAGTAGCCAATGAGATACTCCAAGCAAAGAGAGGCGGTGTACGATGTGCTTGCCGCAACTACCACTCACCCGGACGTGGCGTGGATTTACGACGGTGTGCGCAAGATGATACCTAACATAAGCCTCGGCACCGTGTACCGCAACCTCGGGGAATTGTGCGACAGCGGACGTGCAATGCGGATTTCCGTAGAGGGTCACAGCGAACGTTTTGACGCAAGGGCGTATGCGCACCCGCACTTTGCATGTACGTGTTGCGGCGCGGTAAGCGACGTTAATCCGAGCAAAGTGCAACTGACAGTAGATTTGCCCGACGTCAGGCGTGCGGACATTATGCTGTACGGCATTTGTGAAAAGTGTAAAAACAACACAACAAAGTCTTGAATATCGTGCGTTTTCATTGTCGCGTAAGCGAGAATGTAAAGGTGCAAACAATAATCGAAAAAGGAGAAATTGACAATGAAAAAATGGATTTGCAAAGTGTGCGGTTACGTATACGAAGGTGACGAACCCCCGGAACAATGCCCTTTGTGCGGCGTAGGCCCCGAAGAATTCGAAGAGATCGACGAGTAACAATGTAAACTATGTTTGTTAGCGAATTTTGTATACGTACTAATTTTTTACGTACAATTTGCCACAAACTAAGCAAAATAAACTACTAAAAACTACAAAAGGAGAACTACTACTATGAAATGGATTTGCTCAGTATGCGGATACGTACACGAAGGTGACGAAGCCCCCGAATTTTGCCCTCAATGCAAGGCGCCCAAGGAAAAGTTTATCGCTCAGGCAGGCGAAAAGACATGGGCTGCGGAACACGTTGTAGGCGTTGCTAAGGGCGTACCGCAAGACATCATTGACGATCTTCGCGCCAACTTCAACGGCGAATGCAGTGAAGTGGGTATGTATCTGGCTATGAGCCGCGTTGCTTTCCGCGAAGGCTACCCCGAAATCGGTCTTTACTGGGAAAAGGCTGCTCTGGAAGAAGCAGAACACGCCGCCAAGTTTGCTGAACTTCTCGGTGAAGTTGTGACGGACAGCACGAAAAAGAACCTTGAAATGCGTATCGAGGCGGAAAACGGCGCAACCGCAGGCAAAACCGACCTTGCAAAGCGTGCAAAGGCACTCAATCTTGACGCCATTCACGACACCGTACATGAAATGGCTCGCGACGAAGCCCGCCACGGCAAGGCATTCGAAGGTCTGTACAACCGTTACTTCAAGAAGTAATTTTTGCAGCCCGCTACGCCGCGGCGTAGTGTAGTTAATGCTGCAGTGAATAAATAACCTACAAAACAAAAAAAAGGAAACTTTCTCACGGAAGTTTCCTTTTTTTTGTAAAGATTTGCTGACAAAACGTCAATCTCAGTAAATGTTGTAGTCGTCTTCGTCTACGGTGTGGGCGTCGTGCAAAATTTTCTTTGCCTGACGAACTTTGCCGCTCATGGTAAGTGTGATTACAAGACGTCTTACTCCTTCAACAATAAGGGACGCGCCTGCGAAAATCATTACCCATTCAAAACTTGCAAACATAACCACAATGCCGAGCACTGCCGTAACAAGCGAGCAGGCGAACATAATTATCCAACCGCTTACGCGAGCCGAAGCGCACACGAGGCTGTCGGAAAGAGCGAGAAGGCTGTCAACGAAAATGTACAGACCGAACAGCACCGTCAGAAAGTCCTGCACAAGGTCGGGACGCATAAGGCACAGCACGCCGACAAGCAACATCGCAATAGACGTTACAAGCAGGTTGCCTGCGATAAAACCGCCCAGCATGCAGAACTGCACAAACAACACAACACCGGACACGATAAGGCAAACGCCGAGTACCGTTGTCAGAACGCTTGCCGATTCCGTCGGCAGAAGAATGCAAACCAAACCGAGAGCAATGGTGATTACGGCAATTACGATGCTGTCCCACTTCATGCGATTCAACGAATTTTTAAGTTCACTCATAATTTTTACCTCCGTTTGCGACCGCACAAAACGTGGCTGTCGCTTTTTCTTGCCCATATTATACCAAATTACGCGACAAATGTTTAGCAATTGCGTAAAGTTTTTGTAAACAAAAAGTGTGCGCAGTGTGCACATTTGCGCATGTGTGCAGGCGGTCACTTAATAAGTTTGGCGTTGTGCTTCGCTGTTCTTGCAAAATGTCGGATTTTGTTGTATAATTTGAACGTCGCATCACGCGCGTTGCGCAGTAAGCAACAAACCGTCGCAGTGCATCAAAAAACAGAAGGTTGCGTCAAATCGCTTGCCGACATTGCACGAGCAAATTTTGTCAGCCGATACAGCGCGACAGTCGTACTGCTTGTCTGCACTTACGGCAATGAGATTTTGCATGGTGAAAATTCAGCTTGGTGCGCGCAATAAAAACTATCTACCAACGGTTTACATTATGAGAAGATTACGTTCTGCCGAAGTTGACGGCTACAGAAAACTTAAATTTAAGGTGGGGCTGGCGTTGTCCGGCGGCGGTACAAAGGGGCTTGCCGACATCGGCGTATTCCGCGCGTTCGAGGAAGAACACATCAGGTTCGACTGCGTTGCAGGCACTTCGGCAGGAAGTATTTTCGGATCGCTTTATGCGGCGGGCGTAAGTTGGCAAACTATGCTGGAAGAGGCGAAAAAGGTCAGAAAGCGCGATATAATCAACAGTATATTTGTGCTCGGGTCGGATTCGCTCAACGTCGGGCGCGTGGTACGCAACGTTATCGGCGACATAGATATCGAGGACCTGAAACTGCCTTTTGCCGCCGTGGCCGTGGACATAGTAAACGGCATTGAAGTTGTGCTGGACAGTGGCAGCGTTGCTACGGCGGTCTCGGCAAGCAGCACCGTACCTGCCATTTTCAAACCCGTGCGTTACGGCGATTACACGTTGGTCGACGGCGGACTTCTCAACAACATGCCTGCCGACGTGTGCAGGCTGATGGGTGCGGAAGTGGTAATAGGCGTGGACCTCAATCACGAGCGCGGTAAAGGCAACGAATCGACCAAATTGCTTGCTACGTTGCAGTCTACGTGGAACATTATCACCGTTGGCACGATGTACAAGGGCTACCACAACAGCGACGTGGTAATCAAGCCGGAACTCGGCGCATACAAAAATACGGAACTTGACCACCTTGACGAAATGGTGGAAGAGGGCTACCGGGCGGCAATGCGTGCAATGCCCGAAATCAAGGAAACGTTGCTGTTGAAGTGACGGCGTTTGCGCGAGTGAATAAGCGCGGCGGAAATAAATTTGTGAAGTGGGCGCCGAGCACGGGGCGTGCACCCACTATTAAAAGGGCGCCGAAGTGAGTTAGTGTGTCTATGCGTGTGGCAAGGAATTAAGTCGCTGCGAACGCGTGCTCGCTCGCTTCACTTCGGGCATTATGACTTATGGTGGGTAGCCTACCCAGCCGCACCCTCGTTCAGATGTCGCTGCGACTTAACACCTTGCCGCACGTAACAACGCTGGCTAACCGTTTGTAACATACTTGCATACTTTATGTTTACTAACTTCGGTGGACGTTGAAACAGACTGTATAATGCTCATTTCAAATTGTGTCATTGCGAGTCGCCGATTGAAAAACAAACAATCAAATGAGGTCGTTTTCTAATCGTGCACGCTCGGGTGCCAATCCCCCGAAAGGGTGCTGCTTGGTTGCAATTGTATTATCGCTCATTTTTAATTTCAGGTGGCAAATTAACCCAATGCCGTCAATATAGTTTTATCGGAGGTTTTTATGGCAAAGGAAGAAAGCAAAAACACCAAAAAATCCGCATCGTCGTCAAGCCGCAAAAGCACGTCGGGCGGCAAAACTACAAACAAAAAGACTACGAAAAGCAGTAGTTCGTCCAAACGCAAAAAGACGACCAACACAAGTCCTACCGCCGGCGACGTTGTAGTGGGTGCGGTAAAGGCCGCTTCCAAAAGTAAAAGCACTGCCTTCAGGGTGATTGTGCTGCTGCTTGTAATTGCAATAGTCGCGCTGTGTGTGTACGGCTACTTTGCCGGGTGGTTTGACGCAATTTTGCACCCCGCGCCGTCAACGCCGAACGACTTCAACTCGCAAACATACAACGTTGAGGTGATTAAGGGTGAGGATTTGTCAATACACTTCCTTGAAACAGGCAATTGGAACACAGGCGACTGCATTTACATCAAGGCGGGCGAAAACGACATTCTTATCGACGCCGGCAGCGTGGAAAGCAGCGCGGAAACAATCAGTAAATATGTCAATCAGTACTGCACGGATGGTAAATTCGAGTACGTAATTGCCACCCACGCGCACAAGGACCACATCGCAGGCTTTGTGGGTACAAATAAGGTGCAGGGTATTTTTGAACGCTACAAGTGCGACAACATTATTCAGTTTGCCAAGACCGATTCCACTACAAAATTGTACAACAACTACGTTGCGGCTGTAAACAAGCAAAAAGACGACGGCGCAAATGTCTACACGGCGTTGCAATGCTGGAACAACAAGGACGGCGCGCAACGCAAGTACGACATTGGCAGCGGTGTGACAATGGAAGTGCTGTACCAGAAGTACTACGAGGAAAAGGCTTCGACGGAAAACGACTACTCGGTGTGTATGCTGTTCAGCCAGGGGAACAATCACTATCTGTTTACTGGCGACCTTGAAAAGGGCGGCGAAGCGTCGCTTGTCGAAAACAACTCTTTGCCGCAGTGTGTACTGTACAAGGCAGGTCACCACGGTAGCAAAACTTCGTCGCACAACGCGATGCTTGACGTAATTAAACCGCAAATAGTTTGTGTGTGCTGTTGCGCAGGTACGGACGAATACACACCGATAGCGGAAAACATGTTCCCTACACAGGAATTTGTGGACAGAATTGCCCCGTACACTGACCGCGTGTATGTAACTACGCTTGGTACGGCGGACAAAGGCTTTACTTCTATGAACGGCAACATCGTGTTCGGATGTTCATACGTCGAAAAGCAGTCTGCTTCTGACGGCGAAGAGCAAAAGGAACAGCCTAAGAAATACGAGTATAAGTTTAACATGTACTTTACTGCAAACGACACCAAGCTGAAGGATACTGACTGGTTCAAAAATAACCGCACGACGCCCGACGCCTGGAAAGGCAAAGAGGAAGCCGCGCAATGATTACCTTTGAATTTTGCGGTACGTCGCACGGCGACGGGTATCGCGGTAAAATCTGCGGAGTGCCGGACGGTGTGAAAATAAACGTGGCGGCGGTGGACGAACAACTGCGTTTGCGTAAATGCGGCTACGGGCGTAGTGCGCGGCAGGTAAATGCAGACCATATCGAGTTTGTCGGTGCGGCAGGGAATGATGTTGTTGTCATCGGCGGCAATGTGGAATTTTTTGTGCCTAATGCCGCGATAAACAAGGAAGTTCGCCCGGACATCACGGCGGTGCGCCCGGGACATGCCGACCTTGTGGGACAGGCGCGTTACAAGGGACTGTCGGCAAGGGACGTCGCTGAAATCGCCTCGGCGCGCAGTAGCGTTTGCTACGTGGTGCTTGGGGCGATTTGTAAGCAAATTCTTGATACGTATGGCATTTTTACCTACAGTTTTGTGCGCAAAATCGGCAACGTGACTGCACGAAAAACGTTTGTTTACGGCGTGGACAACATGCGCGACAGTTTTGAGGAACTTAACTGTGCGGACGAAAAAGCCAATGAAAAAATGAAAGCGGCAATTGACGTCGCGCGGCAAAACGGCAACAGCCTTGGCGGCATTGTAACAGTCGGCGCAACCGGCGTGCCGATGGGTCTCGGCGAAGTTTTTCCGTATGCAAAACGTCTTGACTCGGTGATTGCGGCAAACCTTGTCGGCATTCCGTCGGTCAAAGGTATCTCGTTCGGAACGGGTGACAAGTACGCCGTTTTGAGCGGTGTTGACGGCGCGGACAAACTGACTGTCAACGACGGCAAAGTGGTGTATGCGACAAATAATTGCGGCGGTATTGTCGGCGGTATCACAACGGGCAATGATATAATCTGCAACCTTGTCGTAAAGGCCGTCCCCACGGTAAAGGGCGTGCAAACCATCGATACTTCAACCCTTTGCCCATGCTTGCAGCAATACGAGCGTGCCGATACGTGTGTTGTCCCGCAAGTTGGCGTAATTGCACAAAACATCCTTGCATACGTGCTGCTTGACACTATTTTGCAACAAAATTTTACAGAATAACAAACAATGATTACTTACGGGAAGTTTGACAAGGCGAGTTTTGTCCACAACTTAATAGTAACCGACGAAAATCTGCAACGATTGTACGGCATTGTCGGCGGCAACGTTTACGCGTTGCCTTGCGGCGAGCAGGCCAAAAGTTTTGCAAATGCCGAGGCGTTGTGCAGGTGGTTTCTTGCCAAAGGGTTGACAAGAAACGGGCACGTAGTGGCGGTCGGCGGTGGAAGTGTCGGCGACGTTACCGGTTTTGCCGCAAGTATTTTTATGCGTGGCGTAGACCTGACAATCGTGCCGACGACCCTGCTTGCAATGGTGGACAGCGGTATCGGCGGCAAAACGGCAATAAACCTTGACGGCGTAAAAAATGTTGTCGGGTCTTTTGTGCATGCCGACACATTTATCGATGTCGGCTTTTTGCACACGCTTGACGACGAGCAAATGCTTAGCGGCATGGGGGAAATTACCAAATACCGCATGCTTGGTGTTGACGTTGATGTCGCCGACATCGGTGGTACCGTCCGCGCCTGTGCCGAATACAAACAAAAACTGTGCGAAATGGATTTTTACGACAAAGGCTTGCGCCATGCGCTTAATTGCGGTCACACGATCGGGCATGCGCTGGAAATTGCCTGCGACATTCCTCACGGTGTTGCGGTTGCCGACGGTTTGTATTACGAATGCGAAATCGCCCACGCTCTCGGACTGTGTGGTGACGAATATCGCGCACGGTGGCAAAACGAAATAAAATTCCACTTTCCGCTGTACAAAGTGACCCTTTCATTGCTTAAAGCCGTCAAATACGACAAAAAGAATGTCGACGGCAACACAATCGGTTTTGCGCTTCCGACGGAAAACGGCGCAAAAAACGTAAATCTTACCTTTGACGAGGTCGCCGAAATCCTATGCTGAACATCACGTCGCAATTTTACATAGACGGCAGATTTGTCGGCGGCGACAAGTCGATTTCTCATCGTGCGCTTATGCTTGCCGCTGCGTCCCGCGGCGTTTGTGTGGTGCGAAATTTGTCGCTGTGCGATGACGTAATGAGTACGATAAAGTGCCTGCGTGCGCTTGGTGCGGATATCAGAATTGACCACGGGGACGCCATTGTGTGTCCGATTGTCGTTTGCAAAAAAGACGTGGTACTTGACTGCGGAAACAGTGGTACTACGGCGCGTCTTCTGGCAGGTCTTGTGTCGGGGTTTGGCGTACGCGCAACCTTTGTCGGAGACAAGTCGCTTATGTCGCGCCCGATGGAACGAGTGCTGAAACCGCTTGAAGCAATGGGAGCAAAATTCGGCAAAAAGGACGGCGCACTGTTCACAACGGAGGAATGTGACCTTGTAGGGTGCAGACTGCGTGCGGAGGTTGATTCCGCACAGGTGAAAAGCGCGGTACTGCTTGCGGCAATGTTTGCCGATGGCGAAACTACCTACAGTGAACCCGTGCCCACGCGCGACCATACCGAACGTATGATGAAGTATGTCGGCGTAAACATCGACGGCACGACCGTTTCCTGCGGTACGCCCCACTCGTTTGATGTATCAATCCCGAACGACTTCTCTTCGGCGGCGTACCTTATTGCAACCGCGCTCCTTACAAAACAAAGCGTAACTGTCGAAAATGTCGGCGTAAACCCCGGACGGCTTGGGCTTTTGAATGTGCTGTTGCGTAGCGGTGCCAAAATCAGTCTGCTGAACAAGCGAGAAGTTTGCGGCGAACCGGTTGCCGACATCTGCGTGGAACCGTCAACGCTCAGTCCGCTTTATGCAAGCAAGCTCGACGTGTGCGACGGCATTGACGAGGTGCCGCTTATGGCTGCCGTCGCAATTGCAACAAAGGGCAAGTCGATGTTTTGCGACGTTGGGGAACTAACCAAAAAAGAGTCCGACCGTATTGCCGCCGTGATTGAAATGGCAGCGGCGTGCGGGCAAAAGGCGACGTTTGAGGACGGCAACCTCGTGGTAACTTCCGACGGCAAATTGCCGCTTCGCCCTTGGTTTGCCACCTCTCACGATCACCGTATCGTGATGTGTCAGACTACGCTTTGCCTTGCATGCGGCGGCGGTAGTGTGGACGACTACGCCTGTGTGTCAGTATCTTTTCCGTCATTCCGGCGTTCGCTGGGTATTACTTTTTCGCGTTATGCGGTAATCGGCGAAAACATCGGTTACAGTCGTTCTCCGCAAATCATGCGCAAGCTCGCGTCGCAAAACGACGTTTGCATGAGTTACGACATCGTCAACCTACCGCGCGACGTAAGCGACAACGTACTTCGCAATGTCATTGACGGTTACGACGGCTGTAATGTGACAATACCGTTCAAGGGACGTGTCGGCGCGCTGTTCGGTTCTTCGTTGCCGTCGGTCAACACCGTGGCATGCGGACAAGCAATATCTACCGATGGTGTCGGACTTGTTCGCGCGCTGGACAAACACGGCTTTGTGTACGAAAATCAACCCTTGTGGGTGGTGGGCGCAGGCGGAGCGGCTGAGGCTTGCATTGCCGAACTGGTGAAGCACGGCGCAAAAATACAGGTGTTCAACCGCACATGTGAGCATGCGGACAATCTTACGGAGAAGTACGGACTTTGCCTCGACGTCGACAATCCGACGGGCGTGTTGAGCTTCGTTCCTCCGTGTGAATTCGAAGCGACAATCAATCTGCCGCAAAGCGTAAAATTTGTGTTTGCGGCAAGTTACGGACACGAAAAGGAAAGTCCGCTTTTGACAAAAGCAAAGCAACAAAACATTGCTTGCGCCGACGGCACGGACATGCTCTATTGCCAGGCGGAAGCGAGTTTCGATTTCTGGCATGATATCAAAAAAGGCATACGTATATGAAAATTTTGTTACTGAACGGCGTAAATATGAATATGCTCGGGCGGCGCGATCCTGCGTTGTACGGGACGTTGACCCTTGTCGAACTGGAAGAAATCGTGTCGGAACGCGCGGCTTTAATCGGCGCAACAGTCGTTGCTGAGCAAAGCAATTGCGAGGGCAAGTTGGTTGACATTCTGCAACAAACCGACGCCGACGCGGTGGTGTTCAATGCAGGCGCGTACAGCCATTACAGTTACGCCTTGCGCGACTGTATCGAGTGCATTGCGGTACCGGTTGTCGAAGTGCACATGACGGACATTTACAAGCGCAAAGAGTTTCGCCACACCGACGTACTTGCCGACGTTTGCCGTGCGCGTTTCTACGGCAACGGCATAAACAGTTACATCGAGGCGGTGGATTTTGCCGTACGCGAGTGGGGCAAAAATGAGTAACGGCAATGTCGTAATTATCGGTTTCGCCTGCGCCGGAAAAACTACTGCAGGCAGGTTGCTTGCGGAGAAACTCGGCAAAAGGTTTGTCGACACCGACGAGGAAATACGCACGTTGTTTCCCGACAAGTGGAAAAAGTTTTGTGAAAACGACGACGAACAGGCATTCCGCCAAGCCGAAGCCGACGTTGTTGCCGCTTTGTCGCACTGTCGCAACACTGTAATTGCCTGCGGCGGCGGTACTCCGACACTGAGTTGTTTCGGAACTCTTGCCGCCCATGCGACTGTTGTGTGGCTTACCGTGTTTGCCGACAGCGTTATGTCACGGCTCGGCAATGTCGCTCGTCCGCTGTTTGACAGTCTTACCGAGCGGCAACTTGACGACTTTATCTGCCGCCGCAACGAGATTTACTCGAAATTTGCGGATTTTTCCGTTGCTACCGACGAAAAAACGCCCGACGAAGTGGCGGACGAAATTATTATCGGACTTGCGGACTTGTTGTCAAAAAACTGATACGTATTAACTTTTTACTGCATATTAACGCAAAACTACCGATAAAATAAAACAAAAATCAACCGAAAAAAGTAAAATCACATTAAAAAAGCGAGGCACTGTCAAGCCTCGCTTAAATTTTGTCGTGTAATCAGTCGTTGGTTGCCAGCGTACCCAAAAAGTCTTTGAGTTGCGCGGCAAGTTGTTCGCAATTACCGTTGTTGATGATGTAGTAATCTGCTTTTGCAATCGGTCCGCCCTTTTCAAGGTTTTCGATTTCTGCGAAGTCGCGGCTGTCCACCTGTTCGGCGGTCAGCGGACGAATTTCTCTTGTAGCAAGGCGTTCCTTGCGTATGCCGCTGTTAGTTACAACTGCCAGCAGTATCAGGTTGTCGCCCAGAAGGTCATGCAGAATTTTGTATTCCGACCAACTGTACAAACCGTCCAGCACAACGTTGCCCTTTTTCAGTTTTTGACAAATTTCGTCTTTCAGTATTTCGGCAAATGCGCCCATACCGTACTTGGCACGAAGTCCTTCGCGCATTGCGCGTTCGTTGGCTTCGTTTACTTCAATGCCTTCCTTTTTAAGTTGCGACACCGTTACGCCGCCGAAATAAACCCGTTCCCAACCGAGTTGGGCAAAGAAATCGGCAACGACGCTTTTGCCCGAGCCGCACATCCCCACAACAGCAACTGCTTTGTTCATAAGTAAAGCCCACCTTTTGTCGCCTGTTGGCAACACATCGATTTATTGTACAACAGATTGTCGCAAAAGGCAACCAAAAGGCGATGTGTCGCGTGGTTTATTTTTTTTTCGGTAGTGGCGGTGTTCCGTCGTTGCGGTTTGTCAGTCGGCGTTTGTTGCAGTGTCTTCTGCGCTTGTCGCGACATTGTCTTTTTTGTGTTTGCCGAAGCGGTCCTGATCGCAGCACAGTACGCGCACTTCGTGTCCGTGTTCTCTGAGGTATTTTATCCGGTTCATTGCGGCAATGGTGGTTCCGTTGTTTTCCTTGCCGAGTACGTCGCAAACTATGGTTATTTTCATTTAATTACTTCCTCTGATTGTTGAAATTTTGTCGGTCTTTCAATTGACTGATTTTTCTTTATATTATTGGTAGTATTATCCTTATTATATAAGGGACTTGGCGTGCGCCGCAAATTTGTTGCGTCGGCTACGCCCGTGTCGGATGTTTTGCGCATGGTTCCTCCCAAAAGTCTTTCCTTTACCGTGTAAAATTGTAAATGTAAAAGATAAACACAAAGTAAATTTTGACTTGTTTTTCGGTTTGAACAATTTTACGTGCCAACCCCTGAAAAAACACTACGTATCGCAATAATAAACAGAAAAGACATGCTACAAAAAAATCAAAAAAACTTTGCAAAAACAGTTGACGAAAAAAGGCGG
>DPQS01000051.1 GCA_003537755.1 Clostridiales bacterium
TTTTCAAAAAGTTTCCCCTTCCCCATTAAATATACTCTTTTATTATTTTTTATTTATTTAATCAACGCGGCGGCGGCTTCGTCGACGATTACCACGCAGTCGGGGTGGCGTTGCAGTACGGTTGCCGGCACGGACTCGGTAACTTCGCCGTTTACCAGTGCGGCAATGGCTTTTGCCTTGTTTGCGCCGCTGGCGAGCAGAAGTACCTTCTTCGCCTGCATGATGTCGCCGATACCCATTGTAAGGGCTTGGCGCGGCACGTCGTCGATGTTTGCAAACAGACGGCTGTTGTCCTTGATAGTGCTTTCGGCAAGGTTTACTACGTGCGTGTGGCTGTCAAACGGCGTATTGGGCTCGTTGAAACCGATGTGACCGTTGCTGCCGATGCCGAGGATTTGTATGTCCTGCGGATGCGCCTTGACAAAGTCGGTGTAGCGTGCGCACTCTGCGGCAAGGTCGGGCGCAAGTCCGTTGGGCAGATGAGTGTTGGCGCGTTTGATGTCGATGTTGTCAAAGAAGTTGTGCGCCATAAAGTAAACGTAACTCTGGTCGCTTTTTTCGCCGAGCCCGACGTATTCGTCAAGGTTTACGCTGGTAGCGTCGGCAAAGGAAAGTTGCTTGTTGCGGAAGTATTCGGCGAGAATACGGTACATGCCGATAGGGGTGCTGCCGGTTGCAAGCCCCAGTGTGGGGTTCGGAGTGTTTCTGACGACTTCGGCAACCGTTTCGGCTGCCACGCGGCTCATTTCTTCGTAGGTGGAAACGACGATTACTTTCATTTGTAATGCTCCTTTTGTTTGTGTAATGCGGCGCAAACTAAACAAAAAGTCCACAACCGATGCGGTGGTGGACTTGAAGTCGATGTTTGCAAACAGTGGTAACTACAAGCACACACGAAGTTGAATTACTTAACTTCGTCTGCGTTGGCTTCTTCGGCAACAGTAGCCTCGACCGTCTTCTTGGTGCGCTTCTTGGCGGCAGGTTTTGTTTCAGCCGTGTCGGTAGCGGTGGTCTTTTTTGTGCCTTTCTTGCTCGTTGTTGCGGGAGCAGGATTTTTGGCGGCTTCCTTTGCTTTTTTAGCCTCGTTTCTCTTAGCCTTAATTGCAGCGTCTTCTTCGGCACGTCTTTGAGCGGCGGCCTTTTGTTCGGCTTGTTTCAAGGTCTTTGCGTCGACCTTAACGACAACGATACCTCTTTCGAGTTGTGACAACGCCTTGGCGATCTGACCCTTTTTGCGGTTAGCGGCGTTTTTGTGGATTACGTTCTTCTTGGCGGCTTCGTCAATCTGGCTGCTTGCAACGGGCAACAGGGACTTTGCAAGTTCCACATTACCTTCGGCAATGGCTGCGTTAAACTTCTTAACGGCAGTTTGCATTTGAGAACGAATCATTTGATTTTGAAGTTTTTTCGTTGCAGTAACCTTAACTCTTTTAGCTGCAGATTTAATATTGGGCATTAGTATCTCCTTGAAATCATAGTACTACCACTAAATTTTGCTTAACTATATTACCACACTTTCTTTTTTTTAGCAACAGTTTTGCAACGTTTGCAAAAACTTTTTGTGCAAAAAACTGCTTTTAATCGCATGAAAGCACGCCATCACTTGTCGCGACGGGTTGCAATCATGCGAAGTATCCGTGAAAAGCGCGGTTTTGTGCCGTAGATGAGTACGCCGACGCGGTAAATCTTTGCCGAAAGCACGCCTATGCCTGCGACCGAGGCGGCAAGTATGCCGACGGACAACCCGATTTGCCAGGCAGGTACAACGCTCATTGCTATGCGGGTAAACATCGCCATGGGGCTTGTAAACGGTATAAAACTGCACACGACCATCAGCGTGCTGTCTACGTTGCCGCTTGTCACGCTGAACACGACAATCATAAACGCCGCAACGAAAATAAGCGTAATGGGCATTGCCGCCGTGTTGATGTCCTCGGGCTTGCCGACGGTGCTGCCTACCGCCCCATACATAAAGGCATATATGAAGAAGCCGAGCACGAAGAACAGCAGCATGTACAGTACAAGTTCCAACGGCATATTGAACGCCGACGAAATCATTGCGTTGCCTTGCCAGTAGGTCTTGTTGAGGTTGTAGCACAGCACCGACGTGCCGAACACGCACAGAAGTTGCACGAAGCCTGCAATGCACCCCGCAATCACCTTACCGAACATCATCGGCGTGGTTTTTACGCTGGTAATAAGCAGTTCCATGGTGCGCGAGCCCTTTTCCGTGGCAACGCCGGTTGCGACCATCTGCCCGTACAGAATTATTACCATGTACAAAGCAAAAATCATTACGTACGTGTACAGGAAGTTGCTTGCCTGGTCCTTGCCGTAACTTACGGTGGTGCCGTCTATGGCGGACATTTGTTCGTATATCTCGGCAATTTGTTCTGACGTAAGGCCGCTTTGTTGCATTGCGCGACTGAGGTACAACGTCTGAAGCAGTGCGGTTACCGTCGGCTCGTCAATGTCGTACAGTGGTTTGTTGTTGACGTAGTAGGTAAATGTTTTCAGGTCGCCGGCAATTACCACGGCGCATTCCGCCCGTCCGCTTGTCACCGCGTCGCGTATGGATTCGGCGTTGTCGTCAGTTTCCTGCAGGGTGTAGCGGTCTGCAAACTGTTGCGACATTGCGGCAAGTACGGTGTTGTCGTCGGCATACACAAGCATTACGGGCTTTTCCTGCGGTTTGTCGCTGCCTATCGCTTCCGAAATACGCGGAAAAAACATCACCGCAACGATTGCAACAATAAGGAATATCGTAATGCCTACAAACAGTTTGTTTTTGTAGTAGTTGGCAAGCTCGAAGCCGAGAATGGTGCGGAATTGTTTCATTGTTGTCCCTCCTTGTCGGCTTTTTGGTGGTCGTCGCCTGCGTAGGACACAAAAATGTCGTTGAGCGACGGCTCGTAAATGCGCAGTTCGTCCACGGCGTAACGCTCGGTGACAAGGCGCATTGCAAGCGAGATGTCGGTGCCCTCGGGGAAGGTGAGCATTATTTCGTCGTCGGTGATACGCTCGCCGCGGTTAAGTTCGGCAATTATCTTTTGCGATTCGCCGCTTCGCACGACGAGTTTGTTGCGCGGATAACTGCGTTTGATCTCCCTCAGGTCGCCGCTGAGTACTATTTTGCCGTTGTTGAGTATGGCTATGTCGTCGCAAAACTCTTCGATGTAGTTCATCTGGTGACTGCTGAACAGCACTATTTTACCGTCGTTTATCACTTCGCTGACGACGTCCTTCAGCAGGAGCGCGTTTACAGGGTCAAGCCCCGAAAAGGGTTCGTCCAGCACTACGATGTCGGGATCGTGGCACAGGGCGGTTATCAGTTGAATTTTTTGCTGATTGCCCTTGCTCAGCGTTTCCAGGCGTTTGTCGCGGTAGTCGGACATACCGAGTCGGTCAAGCCATTTGTCTACGGCAACTGCGGCTTCGCGCTTTGACATACCCTTAAGGCGCGCAAAATACACAAGTTGGTCGAAAATTTGCTTCTTCGGGTACAGTCCGCGCTCTTCCGGCAGGTAGCCGAATTTCACCTTTGCGTAGTCGATTGGCGCGCCGTCAAGCAGCACCTGTCCGCTGTCCGACGGAAATACGTTAAGCAGTATGCGGATGGCGGTGGTTTTGCCTGCGCCGTTTCTGCCGAGCAAGCCGCACGCGCGACCGCTTGTTGCCGTCAGCGAAACTTCGTCAAGCACCTGTTTTGCGCCGAAGCGTTTGCATATGTTCTGAAGAGATAGTTGCATTTTGTTCTCCGTATGGTTAATCGATGGTTTTAATGCTTTCAGCAAAATTTCTATAAAGAGTTACGTCAAAAATGTCATGTTGAGTGAGGCCGCAGGCGAAGTCGAATTTCAACTTTGCCGCGTAAATCAATCTGCTTTTACTGCTTTTTGTGTCGGCTTTTTGCGTTGCACCGATATTTTTTATTATATCATACTTTATGCCGTTCGTGAAGTAGTAACGGGAAAAATGCGGAATTTACAAAAGTCCCTTGAAAAAGTTACGATTTGTGCCGAAAAGTCGTTTGAAAAAGTTGCAGTTTTGACAAAAACTCGCTTGAAAAAATGCGAAATCTGCCAAAAGTCCCTTGAAAAAATCGAATGGGTGCAAAATTCGGTTGAAAAATCACCTGCCCTTTTTTGTTTATGTTTTATTGTCTTTTGTTTTTATGAAAACAACGGATTGATAAAAAAATTATTTCTGCCTTGCGCAGGTTGACCGTTACAAATAAATTTGCTACAATTTAACAAAAGTTTCCGACGACAATCGGCGGTACGGGATATCGGGCGGCCCAGGTCGGCGACGAAAATACAAAGGAAAATGTTGACATGAGTAAAGCAGACGTAATTTTCAGACAAAACATGCGCCAAATCATAGACAACGGCGTATCGGACAAGGATCAGAACGTGCGCCCGCATTGGGCAGACGGCACGCCTGCGCACACGCAAAAAGTGTTTTGCATTGTCAACAGGTACAACCTTGCGGAAGAGTTTCCTGCAATTACTCTGCGCAAAACGGGTTTCAAAAACGCCGTTGACGAACTGTTGTGGATCTGGCAGAAGAAAAGCAACAACGTGCACGATCTGCATAGCCACATCTGGGACAGTTGGGCGGACGAAACGGGCAGTATCGGCAAGGCATACGGCTACCAACTGGGGGTAAAACATCGTTACCCCGAGGGTGACTTCGACCAGGTTGACCGCGTGCTGTACGACCTTAAAAACAACCCTGCCAGCCGCCGTATAATCACCAACATTTACGTGCATGCCGATCTGTCGGAAATGCACCTGTATCCTTGCGCATATTCGGTTACGTTCAATGTGACAAACGGACGGCTTAACGCCATACTCAACCAGCGCAGCAACGATATGGCTGTTGCCAACAACTGGAACGTGGTGCAGTACGCCGTACTGGTCCACATGATGGCGCAGGTGTCGGGGCTGGAGGCCGGGGAGCTGGTCCACGTCATCGCCGACGCCCACATCTACGACCGCCATGTGCCTATCGTGGAGCGGATGCTGGAGAAGGAGCCCCGTCCTGCGCCCAAGTTTGTTATGGACCCCTCCGTCACGGATTTCTACCGCTTTACACGGGACAGCTTCTCGCTGGAGGGCTACGAGCCCCACCCCTTCGAGGACAAGATCCCCGTG
>DPQS01000006.1:0-1197 GCA_003537755.1 Clostridiales bacterium
ACCACAGACAATGTTGCTCCGACGGAATGCTGAGCCATCAGGGCGAGTTTTCATGGGCAATTCCTCGACAGGACCCCATACATAATTCCTTTACTTCGGCACCCATTTAGTAGCGGGTGCACGCCCCGTGCTCGGCGCCCATTCTACAAGGTGCTTTTCGCACCACTTGTGAAATTACGCAAAGAATTTTTGCGCGAAATCGTACACTTGCTCCGCCGTGTCCGCAACCATTGTCGCACCCGACGCAACCAACTCTTCGCGCGTGCGGTAACCCCACGTCACCGACACACACGGCATATCCGCGTTTGCCGCCGTCATGATGTCCACTTCGCTGTCACCGCAGTACATACACTTCGTCGCGCCTATTTCGGCAATTCTGGCAAGCAGCCTTTTCGCGTCCGGCTTTGTCACGCCGTCGGGACCTGTACCCACGACAAAATCCACCTCGTCGCCGAAGTGCGCCGCGCAGGTTGCTTCGGCAAACGCCTGGTCCTTGTTGGAATAAACGGCAACATGCACATTGTCGCTTTTAAGCCGTTCAAGCAGCCTGTTAATGCCGTCAAACGGTACGGTTTTGTCATTACAATGCGCCGAGTAGTACTCTGCCTGCAACCGTTTTGCCTCATCGAGCAACGTAATATTGCCCTGTCCGAGGGCGCGCGTCAACGTGACGGTCATGCCGTTGCCCACCATTCTTCCGACTTCCGCGCGGCTGTAATTACGCAATCCGAGCATTGTCATGGCAAAGTTTACGCTGTCCGTAAGGTCGGGCAGCGTGTCCAGCAAAGTTCCGTCAAGATCAAAAATCATCAATTTCATAAGTTACTTTTGTCAATCCGTTTGTAGTTTTTGGCAAGACCGCCCGTGGACGTTTCGCGGTAGTCCACGCACATGTCAAGTCCGGTTTCGTACATGGTGCGCACCACCGTGTCGAAGGAAATTTTTCTGCTGTCGGCAAGGAATGAAGCCAGGCTGACGGCATTTATCGCACGCATTGCCGCAACGGCGTTTCGCTCGATACACGGTATCTGCACCAGACCGCCGACGGGGTCGCATGTAAGTCCCAGGTGATGTTCCAGCGCGACTTCGGCACTGTACTCTATCTCGTCAAGGCTCATGCCGTACATCTCCGCCAGACCTGCCGCCGCCATGGAACACGCCGTGCCTATTTCCGCCTGACAGCCGCATTCCGCACCG
>DPQS01000006.1:1375-1896 GCA_003537755.1 Clostridiales bacterium
GCCTGACAGCCGCATTCCGCACCGCTGACCGAGGCATTTGTCTTGACCAATATGCCCAACAGTCCTGCCGTCATAAGCCCGTGCAGAATTGTCGTTTCGTCGTAGTTTTTCTGTTCCGCGGCAAAACGGAACACCGCAGGCAACACACCGCTGGAGCCGCATGTCGGCGCGGTTACTATTTTGCCGTTGGACGCATTTTGCTCCCCTACGGCAAAGGCGTAGGCAGCTACGATACGGTCCTCGTGGCTTTGTTCCGTTTCCTTGAGGTTGACGTCCCGAATAAGTGCCGACGCGCGTCTGACAACACCCAGTCCGCCGGGCAAAACGCCTTCCTTGTTGAGCCCGTCATCGATACTTTGGTACATAAATTTCCACACCGTACCTAAAAATTCGTGTATTTTATCGTCCTCGAAACGCTGCACGTACTGCCACAACCGCAGGTTGTTTTGTTGGCAGTATTGCTTGATTTCCGCAAGGGAATTGTGCGGATAAACATTCTTGCCCGTGTAGATTTGTTCGCC
>DPQS01000006.1:2030-10601 GCA_003537755.1 Clostridiales bacterium
CGTGTAGATTTGTTCGCCTGCCACGGCAATGTCGCCGCCGCCGATACTGAACACCTGCATCTTGTCGCGCACCTTGCCGCCGACGTAACTAACTATGTCCATTGTATTTGGGTGCACGTACGCGCTTGTCGTGTCAAACACTATTTCAAGCGGTCTGTCGCCAAACACACTTCTGACGGCGACGTCGGTGCCGTGCCCCTTGCCGGTCATTGCAAGCGAGCCGTACAGCGTAACGATGTACTTTTCCGCCCCGTCGTAACGCGACAAAAACAGTTCGCAAGCCTTGGCAGGTCCCATCGTGTGACTGCTGCTGGGTCCAAGCCCCACCTTGTACAATTGTCTTAGCGATTGCATAACCTCGCCTCCGTCACTCCTTTACCAGATCGATAATTTCGCTCTTAGCCTCGTTGGCATCGGGCATAGGGTACACCACAAACACATGCGGCATATCGGGATAAATTTTGAGCGTGCATTGCAAGCCAAGTTCGTCGGCGCGTTGTTTCAACTTTTTGCAATCGGACAGAAAAATCTCCGCCGTACCAACGTAAACGTACATCGGCGGCATCTTTTTCGGCAAGCCGAACAACGGACTGCACAGATAGTGACCTACGGGCAAATCCGCGCGGTAACTTGCGCCGAAAGTTTTCAGTTCGGCAACGGACAAAGCCGGGTCTGCCTCCTGATTGTCGTACTCGCCCGTCATGTCCACGTCCAGCCACGGGCTCAGCAAAATCAACTTTTGCGGCAGTTCCACACCCTTTTGGGACAAGTATTCCGTAAGAGCCAGTGCCAATCCGCCGCCTGCGCTGTCACCCATGATTATTACGTTTTCCACGCCGAAGCGGTTGCACACTTCCTTGTAAACGCGCGCCATATGCAGCACGGTACGTTCGCACTTGTGTTGCGGAGCACGTCCGTACAACGGCAACACCGCACAAACGCCTGCGCGCCTGGTAAGCACCTGCAAAAACCGCCAATGGAAAATCAGCGGCGGATCGACATACGAGCCACCGTGAAAGTACAGCACGCACTTGCTGCCCTTGCCTATCGAGTAACAGGTTGTACGGGCAATGACCCTTTTTTCGGGGCGAATTGCCAGCAATACAGAACGCGGCAACTTGTAGCGACGGGCGTTTTGCTTGCGCTTGGCCTCCACCGCTTCCGTGGGGTCGAAGTTTTTCAGGCGCAAATCGCGCGCCGCCCGTATTAAATTTTCAAATGTCTGACATTGTTTACTTACCACTTGCAGATTTTCCTTTGTTTGTAGTCTTGTGTTTTGCCAATGTATGGCAACGACCATGCGCTTTGCCATGACCTTTGCCGCACGAATAGTTGTCAACCGTGTTGCATACCGACAATCGACAATCGCAAAGGCATACTCATTGCAGAATACACAAATATTTTTCTATTTTATATTGTATCAAAGAAAAGTCAAAAATGCAAGAAGCCGACGGGGTATTTGTACGGCGTTTGCGTTTAGTATTCGGTTACGCTTCGCCGCGCCTTTTACACAAAACGTCGACAACAACCTGCCGCCACGCGTCACACCGCGCCCGGATTACGTTTGCACATTGCTTTTGCCTGCCGCAACATAATGCAGTTGTTTTCGACAAATAACAACAAACTATTTCGACTAAAATCAACAACATGTACACTTTTGAAAACAAACCGTTGAAATACGTCGCTGTTTATGGTACAATATCATCAAATACTACTGCGCCGAAAACAGACTGCCACACTTGCAAAAGTGACAGAACGGCAACAAACGACGGCGCACAAGGAGAAAAAATGGCAAAAATCAAGGTTTTGTTTCCGTTTATCGAAGCAGGCTTCGGTCACATTATGACGGAAAAATCCATCTGCGATTCCTTTGAAAAGAAATACGGAGATCGCGTGGAAGTCATCCGCAACGACTTTTACAAAAATTCCGGCAGAGCAATGGCGAATTACGAAAAGATGTTTACCAAATCGGTAAAAGACTTCAACAAAAACGTACGCTACGGCTACACAGTGACAAATGCGTTGAAGTTTTTCGGCGGTCCGGTCGTGGCAGACTTCCTTATGAAAGTGATAAACCCCATCGCTTACAAAAAATCCATGGAAAAACTTGCCAATATCGCCCCCGACGTGGTTGTAAGCACTCACTGGGCGACGGTCTACTACGCCGACCACATGCCGACAAAACCGCTCAACGTGCTGTACATCCCCGACGTGCATGCCTACGAACTGTTTTGCCTGCCGTGCGACTTCGCCATGGTGTACACGCAAAAAGGCTACGAAGAGGGGCTTGCCGACAACCCTGCCTACAACCCCGACAACTTCAAACTTGTGCCGTTTGCGATACGCAACGAAGCCTACGAAGTGTCGCGCGACAAACACGAAGTGCGCAAACAACTGGGGCTAAAGGACAAGTTTACCATTTACATGGTAGAGGGCGCATACGGTATCGGCATGATGGCAGACCTGTGCAAAGCCATCGTCGACCTGGACTGGGACGTCAACCTGGTGGCTGTTTGCGGCAAAAACCCCAAACTGGAGGCAAAACTCGGCGCGCTTAAAAGCAAAGGTCACACCGACCTGCACGTGTTCGGCTATCTTAAAAACCCGCTGCCCTACATCGCCGCCGCCGACCTGTACATGGGTAAAAGCGGCAACGGACTTGCCGAAGCGGCGTTTTACAACGTGCCGATTGTGGTTACGCACTCGGCAAACGACATCGAGCAACGCATCGCATCGCGCTACGTTGACGAATTGAAAATTGCCACGCGCAAATTCAAGCTGGACGAGGCACTGGATTTTGTCAAACAGGCAATGAAGGGCGAGGGCGAGTACAAACAACTTGCCGCGGTGAAAGTTGACCCGAATTTGTTCGGTTCGGAAAAGATTGCCGACGAAATTTACGCGCAAATCGTCAAACGCTTCGGCGAACAACCGATTTGCGACAAGGCAGACAACAGCGAAAACAACTAACTTGCAGTTTGCACAACGCAAAAGCAAAGGTGAGCACGACTATATGTCGCACTCACCTTTTATTTTACAAGAAAAAGAAACCGACGAAGCAATATTAAAAAACAATACTTTGAATGAATGCCACAAAAAAGACATCTCTGCGGTGGGTTAAATCGGGGTTGCAAGCGGCTAAGTAGCGCCTACATCACATACAACAGTCGCTTCGTGATTCACACGAGGCGGCATACACCACCTTTGTGGCGCGGCATAAAAAAAGACAGACACCGCTTGATGTCCGTCTTTCCTTTCGGCATTATTGCATGCCGTACTTTTTCTTGAATTTATCTACGCGTCCGCCTGCGTCTACCAACTTTTGCTTGCCGGTGAAGTAGGGATGGCACTTGTTGCAAATTTCTACTTTGATGATGTCGGTATCTTTAGTCGTACCGGTCTTGAAAGTAGCGCCACAAGCACATACAACAGTCGCTTCGTGATAATTGGGATGTATACCTTGTTTCATTGTCGCTTACCTCGCTTTTTATTTGGGATATCGCCCATGCGTACTTGATTATTTTACTATCACGCGGCGTTTTAGTCAAGCAAATTGACGTCGTTTGCAAAAATTGTATTTGGAAAATTATGGATGGTATTGCGGGGAAAGGAAAACTTTTTGGAAAAAGTTTTTCCTTTCCCCGCACCCCTTTCCTTTCAAAAACTTCGGGTAGATATGCGTTGCATGGGTATCAAACAGTGATTGGCTGTTCAATGTCGGTTTCAAAGTCGTAATTTATTGAACTATTTTTATTGCAGCCATGCAACCTATCATTAAAAGCGTTCCACAATCGGAACGCTTTTAATAGACGATATTGCCAAGTGTTGCAATTGAATTGGTAATTTCTATTGTTGCAATTACTTCAGCACCGACACCGCGTCGGCAATGGTCTTTTCAAGGGCTTCGCGACCGTACTTGTCAACTTCCAGTTTGTTCTTTTCGCCGTGAGTCAGGCAGCCTGCGCCGCCAATACACCCGCCGATGCACGCCATACCTTCGATAAAGTTGGCGTCAAGTCTGTTTTTGGACTTTTGCAGAAGCGCAAGTTTGCACGCTTCGATTCCGTCGCACGAGCAGGGCTTTACAATGAAGTCCAGACCTTGTTCCTTCAAGCCTTCCGCAACGGCATCGCTAAGACCGCCGCAACGAGCGAATATACGCCCGAAGTAACTTGCGTTGTCCAGTACGCCTTCGCCAAGGGTGGTGATGTCGATGTCCTTGCTGTCAAACAGAGCCTGCAATTCTTCAAACGTGATTGCCGCGTCAACCCACGGTTTGACTTCTTCCAGCTGCACTTCCATTTTCTTTGCCGTGCAAGGTCCGATAAACACCACTTTGCAGGGTGCTTCGTGTTCCTTGATGTAGCGCGAAATTGCCGTCATGGGCGACGGGTTGTGCGATACAAAGGGCACAAGGTCGGGGAAGTTTTTGTGAATGTAGTCTACAAACGCGGGGCAGCAACTGCTTGTAAGGAAGCCCTTTTCGGCAAGTTCCTTGCTCTCCGCCTGCGCCACCATGTCTGCGCCGAGAGCCGCCTCGACAACCGTGTGGAAACCCAGTTCCTTAAGTCCCGTGATTACCTGACCGAGTTTGGCATAGGTAAATTGGCTGGAAATGCTGGGCGCGACAACGGCAAACACCTTGTACTTGGTGTTGTTTTCGCTCTTTTTGATCATGTCAATCACGTTGAGAATAAATGACTTGTCCGTGATTGCGCCGAACGGACACTGATACACGCATGCGCCGCAACTGATACACTTTTTGTTGTCGATTGTGGCTTGCTTTTCATCGCCCATGCTGATTGCCTTAACTTTGCACGCCGTTTCGCAGGGACGCTTGTAGTTGTGGATTGCGCTGTACGGACAAACCTTGCTGCATGCGCCGCATTCCTTGCACTTGGTTTTGTCGATGTGGGCAACGTGATTCTGGTCAAAAGTGATTGCGCCGAATTTGCACACGTCCTCGCAACGGTGAGCAAGACAGCCGCGGCAGGCGTTGGTCACTTCGTAGCCACCCATCGGGCATTCGTCGCAGGCAATGTCAATGACTTCGATTACATTGGGGTTGGTTTTGTCACCGCCCATTGCTATTTTTACACGTTCAGCAAGAATAGCACGTTCCTTGTAAACGCAACAACGCATTGTGGGTACTTTGCCCGGGACAATGCGCTTAGGGATGTCTATTGCCGTTTCGGCAAGGCGATCCGCCCACGCTTCACGAGCGACTTCACGCAAAACTTTGTACTTCAGATGTTGAACTTTTGTATCGAATTTTCTCATTGTAACTTCCTTTATCTGAGAGATTTAGTATTTATTTTGTAACGATTTTTCGCATACGTATGCATTTTTTAGCGACAATTTCACTGTATAACCAAGGTTCGACCGCTGACGCCTTTTCGCATCTTTTCGAATTCGAGATTTGCTTAGCCGTCACAGATTGGTGCAGATAAGCGCAACTGGCGATTGAGTTCCGTGATTTTTCCGAGAGCGACGGCGAAGAGTGGTACAGATTGGGACAACAGGTCGGCACGCCGCGACGGGAGTTTACTAAGCGTAAATGACCGAGCGGCTGGCGGCACGTAGTTCCAAGATGTGCCGCTATGCGCCGTCACCGCGCGTGTGGTCGGAATTAAAAGTAACTAACCGTTACCCGTTTACCCATCTTAGACAGGCACTTGGTAAGTTCCTCAACAAGATTCATTTTGATGTTGAAGTTTATCGGCAGATTGGGGTTCTGGTGAGCGGGGTTTATCGCACGCCCGACGTAAAAACTGATGTCGGTTGCTTCTTCAAACAGCATTCGGCTGATAAGCGCGGCGCCGTCGTGCTGTACGTTCCATTGGTCGTACAGTTTGTTGTCACCGACAAAGTCGCGCGCATACTCCAGCACTTTGTTGATTGTAATCACGCCCTCGGTCACAAGGTCCACGCCCTCGATTTCCGCAATGGGCGGTACGTCGCTTTTCTCAAAAACAAGGCTTGCCTTAAGCGGTTTGTTGAGGTACTTGCTTACAATTGTCGAAGTTGTACCGCCGCACACGATATGCTTGCCTGCCTTTGCAAAAAACAGCGAAGCCATACGCATACTGTCGTTTTTGTCCGAACTGGGTCCAAACATAATGTTGACGGGGCAACGCTTGCGTATACGCGCCACGCACACGGTAGCGTCGTCGCCGGGTTTGCCGCCGTACAGTTTGTTGACTTCTTCAATCAGCACGGTTGCAAGATTTTTCGCGCTGTAACCCGCATAGGCAAGCGGCGCAAGAAATTCGGCAATGTTGCTCAGTTTCCAACCGAAGTTGTACACCAGTCCCGTGCCCGCGTGCGGACAACCGTCGCTCATGGCAACTATTACGTCGTCCTCCTTGAGGTCGATGGAACTGCGGTAAATCTTTTTGCCCTCTATCTGCAACAGCGTTTTGTCGTATTCGACGTTTTGTCCCTCGCGCAGCAGCAGTACCGTCGGGTTGTCGTACTGTATTATTTCAACACGTTCGTTGTTTTCAAAGTGCAGAATGGAAAATGTGGAATACGCTACACCACGTACCGAGCACACGGGCAACGTCGTAGCAATCGTCTTGACGCATTCCTCGATGCTGAGTCCCTCGGAAATAAGCGTAGAGATGATTTTTGACGTAAGCGTGGACAAAATACTGGCTTTTACACCGCTGCCCAGACCGTCGGCAAGCACCACCACCGACGAATTGTCGTTTGTTTCCACAACTTCGATGTGGTCGCCGCACAACTGTTCGCCGTCATGATTGACGCTTCGGTAGCCTATCTCGTAGCAAAGGTCATTCATTTTCGATAGACTCCTTCAGTTTGGTAAGAGCAACCTTTGTTTCGGCTGCCGTTTCGCCGAGAAGCGAAGCAATTTCCTGCACGATACGCATTTGCTTGTCCACCACCTTGTCGGTGATTTCGATTGTTTGCCTGTTTACGCGGTCTTTGCGTTCCTGTGCGGCAACTTCTTCCGTAACGTCACGCATGATGCCAATGATAAGGTGTCCGCTCTGGTCGTAAAGTATGGTTTGCTCTACATACTTACCGTATTCGGCAAGGTAATCGCGCTGATTTACAATGCTTTGGTGAGTGTCGCGCACCTTCATGTAATGTATGGGGTCGAGTATGCGCACAACCTGGTCGCCCAATATGTCACCGTCGTTGCGCAAATTGACGATTTTCATTGCGGCGGCGTTTATCTGTTGCACTTCGAGATTGTCGTTGAGCACAATCAAGCCGTTTGGCGTGTTTTTGACGATGGCATCGGAAAAGCCTTCGGCTTTCTGTTCCAGGAAGGGCAGACACATGCTGATTTCCGCCTTGCCCTGATAAATAGCAATTGCCTTTTCACGGCATGTGTTGTAACCGCAACTACCGCAGTTAAGTTCGTCCGAGGGCTTGTTTTTGCCCATACGGTGCATAATTTCGCGTATTTCGCCCTCACTTGGCATGGGCAATTTGTGGGCAATTACTTCAAACTGCTTGTGGATGTCAACTTCGCCGAGCGGTGTCACGTCAAAGTCCTTGGTGCCTGCGTAATTTGCAACCGCCATGTAATCCCTGACCGGCGAGCGGTGGTACTTTTCCATTACCGGACCGCCCACACAACTGCCGACGCACGCCGACATTTCCAAAAAGCAATTGTGCACGTTGCCGCTTTCGATGTCACGAAGCGCAGCCATACAATTTTCAATACCGTCGATTGCAATGTAGTTGTATTCGGGCAACTGCTCGGACAGTGTTTTGAGTATACCGCCCGTCGTCGGGAAGAATCTTGCGCGGCTGTTGTCGTTTTCGTCAACGTCGGCTTGCAGTTTTATGTGCTCGCTTGCCAGCCATTCGGTAAGTTCCTCAAAGGTAAGTACGGCGTCTACGATACCTTCGTAATGTTCCGCCTCGTCCTTTTTGGCAACGCACGGACCGACAAACACCACTTTTGCTTCGGGCACGCGGCGTTTGATGTCCAGCGCATGCGCCTGCATGGGAGAAACCACGTCGGCAAGGTACTTCAACTCGTCGGGAAAGTACTTCTGAATAAGCAAGTTGACGGAATGACAACAACTAGTAATCACTATGTCGCGATGTTCGTCCTTAAGCAGTTTTTCGTACTGATTTTTGACAATGGTCGCGCCGATAGCCGTTTCTTCGACTGCAGCAAAACCGAGTTGTTTCAATGCCTGCTCCATCGCGCCGATACCCACACCCTCGTAGTTGGCAATGAAACTGGGCGCAAGGCTTACGTACACAGGCGCACCCGATTGTATAAGCACGCGCGTTTTTTCCAGTTCGCTGCTGATCTCCTTGGCGTTTTGCGGACATACTACGAAACACTGACCGCACAAAATGCACTCGTTGCCGATGATGTGCGCCTGGTTTGCAGAAAAGCGTATGCTCTTGACGGGACAGTGGCGTATACACTTGTAACAGTTTTTGCAATTGGACTTTTTAAGGGTCAGACAATTTTGCATGTTTTTCTCCTGTAACGGCGAGGTATTTTGCGAAACTTGTTTAAGACTTTTTTTTTGTTAGTGAAGTTTTTTCTGTGGGGAAAGGAAAACTTTTTGGAAA
>DPQS01000006.1:10874-11094 GCA_003537755.1 Clostridiales bacterium
CCCCTATCCTTTCAAAAACTTTGATTGATACGGAAATGTAAAGAAAATGCGCAAAGTGACACTTAATACAACACTAAGTGACACTTACCACATTTTAATTGTTTAATTTGATACATAATCACGCTACACAGCACCCACACAAACAAAGCGTCGCTGACCACAACCCCACAAAGTGGGATTTCATATCTTGCGCAGTAAGATTTCATTTGCCGCAAGGCAA
>DPQS01000046.1:0-3527 GCA_003537755.1 Clostridiales bacterium
TTGCTTCTCTTTCCTTTCTTCTTTCGTTGCGGAAGCGTATCGAAGTGACATAAAAATCAAACCACCGCTACGCCGACCGTCACAAAAGCGTTGTAACACACATCTTTTGTATGTTACAACAAATCGTTTCAAAAGTCAATCCTTTTAAGCAGACTTTCCACCGGTACGCAAAAACTATTTTGATTTTTTCTATCACAGGCGTATTACAAAGACCGTAAATTCCACGCAAATGAATACCAAAAAAAATTCCCGTTACGCATGTACGCGTGACATAACAAGGTGGCGTTTACAGCAAGACGAGTATGTCAAAGGCGACGTCGACCATTATTCTGCCGATTGAGTATTTTGAAAATGCCTTGTATATGATTTGAGATTCTGTAAAAAAAAATTAGATTTAATAATGAAACCCTTGAAAAGCACAGAGTAAAAAAAACAACGCCTTCGCAGATAAATGCAAAGGCGTTACAAACGTGTATTTTCAACAATGCCGATTGACCATCGATAGTACTAACGAAAAACGAGCGAAACACGGTAAGTAATTCGTTTAATTATTTGCTTTCCGCATCATCGGCAGATTGGTCCGGCTCGGCGGCTTGCATGGGCTTGTCCGTCACTTTATTCGTGACTGTTTCGACTTCACGCGCGTCTGCCATAAGTTTGGCAAGGCGTTCGCCGATAAGTTTGTACAACGCAAACGCCACAACCGAGCATACAGCACCCTGAAGCAGGTTAAACGGCAAATCGGCAACTGCAGTAGGCGTGCCGTAGAGGGGAATTTCGTACACAAAGTACCCGAGAGCCAACACTGCGGTTGCGCCGACAAAGGACAAAACTTCCGTCCACCAGCAACGCTTTTTGCGGCAGACGAGCCACACCGCGACAACCATAAGTGCTTTGACAACAGCCGTAGCCGGTGCATACACAAAATAGGCAGCCACCACATCGGCAAGAGCCGCACCTACAGCCGAGGCTGCGATTGCGTAGGGAAGCGGCAACATAAGCGCGGCAAGCAACACAAAAGTGTCACCGAGATGAACGCAGCCTGCGCCTACCGGAATGGGAATTTGAAGATAAGCTGTCGCCACAAAGGTCAACGCCGCAAACAACGCGGCAAAAATACAATTTCTCAACTTCATTTTTACGTCCGTTATTACATCTTAAATTCGTCGCAGATTGCGGCAAGATCGTATTCGTGTTTGTCGTGGAAAGGCCATGCCTTTACGCCGTCACCGTTTTTGCGCGGAATGACGTGGAAATGCAGGTGGAACACCGATTGTTCCGCCGCGGCACCGCTGGCATTGAGGATGTTTACTCCGTCGTAGCCAAGGTCGTCGACATAGTGTTTTGCAATTTTTTGCACCGCTTCGATTACCTTGTCGAGATACAACTTGTCGCAATCCAGCACGTTTGTGGCGTGGCACTTGGGGACAACAAGCGTGTGTCCGTACACGTCGCAGGCGATGTCGAGAAAGGCGTAAACGTATTCGTCCTCGTAAATCTTGTACGACGGAATTTCGCCGTCGATTATCTTACAAAAAAGACAGTCTTTCATTGGTTGCTCCTTTATTTGCAGGTGAGGCGCATATGCCAAACCGTGTCGGCTTGTCGCGTTCACCCCGATTGTAGATTTTGTCTGTCTGTCGCTACCGATTATATTGCCGACACAGCGATGTTTCAAATTCAACAAATGTGCTTGTTATTTTCGGCAAAAAAGTCGTCAAGTTGCGGCAAAAAGTAACGAGAAAACAGATACGTATCACTTTTTTGCACACACGGCGGTGCCGTTTGCTCCGTCGAGATACGGCGCGCCGACGATGACATCCACTATCTTACCTACG
Source organism: Clostridiales bacterium (assembly GCA_003537755.1). GTDB lineage: Bacteria > Bacillota > Clostridia > Christensenellales > CAG-314 > Fimimonas. The sequence goes on from DPQS01000046.1 coordinate 1,839, forward strand.
TCATTTTCGTCGCCGTCAAAGTACACCCTGAGGTAGTTCGGCGTGTACCCTACAGCCTTGCCGTCGACGATTTCTTCAACCAGTACAGGCTCGGTTTTGCCATACATGCTTTCGGCAAATGTCTGTTTTAGTTGCAGCTTAACTTTCCCCAGTTCTTCCGCACGAGCGCGCTTGACAACCGGGTCGGTGTCCTTCCACTTTGCGCTGACAGCACCCTGCCTTGGCGAATAGGGGAACACGTGCACATCGGCAAAACCGACCTTTTTGACAAAGGCTTCGGTTGCACTAAACTCTTCGTCTGTTTCGCCGCAAAAGCCCACTATTACATCGGTAGTTATTGCCGCCGACGGAAAAACTTTGCGGATTTTGCATACGGCGTCGTAGTAGCCGTCGGTGGTATATTTGCGATTCATGCGTTTAAGCGTAGCGTCGCAACCGCTTTGCAAACTAAGGTGAAAATGCGGACAAAAATTGACTTTGGTAAGTGCTGTCAGCAATTCGTCGGTAACTATGCCCGCTTCCATGCTGCCCAGGCGTATACGCGTTTGTACGCCTGCCAGTGCCTCAAACAACATTGGCAAACTTTCGCCCGTGTCCTTGCCGAACTGCGAAATATCTATGCCCGTAATCACCGTTTCGGCGGCATTTGCGGTTTTCACTTCCGCCACAACGTCGGCAACGCGTCTGCTGCGGCTGCGCCCTCTGAGGTACGGAACAATGCAGTAACTGCAAAAATTGTTGCAACCGTCCTGAATTTTGACAAACGCGCGGGTGTGTTCCTGCGTGCTTGCGCAGGTTTCCTCGTATGCCGTCGGAATCTCGTCCACGTCCTTGCCGTAGGACAGAATTTCGTCCACCACTTTGGTTTTGCCCGCAACGCCCTTGACAAGTGTTACGTTGGGCAAGCCGACAAACTGGTCAGGGTTCTTTTCCGAAGCGCAGCCCACCACCACAACGCGGCAATCGGGATTGAGTTTGCGTGCGCGCGTAACCAATTGGCGGGATTTCTTTTCCGCTTCGGCTGTAATCGCGCAGGTGTTGAGCACAAACACGTCCGCCGCAGCCAAGCCGTGAAACGCGTCGTGCCCTGCCGCGCACAATGCCGAAACGATTTGTCCGCTTTCATATAAATTTGTCTTGCACCCGAGGGTGAATACAGATACTCTCATTTTTGCTTGTGTGTTTTTTTTGGGGAAAAGTTTTTGCGGGTAAAACCCTTTTTATAAAAGGTGTTTTCCCCGCACCCCTTTCCGAAAATTTCTGGGTAATTCTACGGGATTAGCCGAGTACTACAAATAAAGTACGCCTTTGACCATGAGGGGTGGGCGGTCGGGGTAGCGGCGCTGTGGGGGTATTACCTAAAACGAGTGGACAGGTGACGACTTTGTATTGCCAACTGAAATAGAGTCATTGAAATAAATAGTCATAGACGAGCGGAATCCTTTCGGGGGATTGCCACGGCGCGACAAGAACAGTCGCTTCTCGCAATGACATATTGTAAAAACCACTATAAACAGTCTATTTCTACTACGTCCGCCGAAGTTAGTACACTTGAAGTACACAAGCCGATTACAAACGGTTCGTCAACCAAATCAGGGGTGGCGAGGTGTTACCAATAAAGGGACATCGTCCGCGAGCCTGCGGCTGGGAAGGCAACCTACCACTAAGCCCTAATGGGCGAAGCGGCGC
>DPQS01000046.1:3707-14150 GCA_003537755.1 Clostridiales bacterium
GGCAATTCCTCGACAGGACCCCATTACACTCACCACAACACTTCGGCGCCTGTTTTACAAGGTACCCTTCCGGGAGATGTTTCGACTGCGCTACGCTTCGCTCAACATGACACAACTTAATGTGCGAAAACAAAACTTTTTTCCAATTAGTGGGTGCGCAACCCGTGCCTTCGGTGCCCTTTTATACAGCCTTTTCAACGGTAACGCAACTACCGCTTTGCTTCGTCCGTCACTGCTTTAAGCCACTTTGCATTTGCCGTGCAAAAGTCGCCGCGCTTAGCCATGTATTTCCAACAGCCGGATGTGCCCGGCAAGTTCATACGACATTCCGTGCCGTCCTCGGCGATGTCCTGCATACAGTACACTACCAGTTCCGCACGACTGTCGGCAAGCGATCTGACAAGTTGATGTGCAATATGTTCGCCGTCGGCGTAACCCATGGTACTAAGTACGCGCTGTTTTGCGCCGTCGTCAAGGCTGTCCCACCAACCTTGCGTGGTATCGTTGTCGTGTGTGCCGAGATATGCTACGCAGTGTTCGTCGAAGTTTTGCGGCAAAAACGCGTTTTTCGGGTTGCCGTCAAAGGCAAACTGAACCACTTTCATACCTGCCATACCGCAGCGGTTGCGAAGTTCCTGCACGCTGTGCGGAATGTCGCCAAGGTCCTCGGCAATTATGGTAAGTTGCGGTACACTGTCGGCAATAGTTTTCAAAAACTCGTACCCGACGCCGCGTTTCCAATGTCCGTGGCGTGCGGTCGATTCGCCGTATTTTATTGCGTAGTAACTGTCAAACGCGCGGAAGTGGTCGATACGCAACACATCAAACAACTCGGCGCACTTTGCCACTCGGCGAAGCCACCAGTCGTAGCCGTCCTTTTTCATTGCGTCCCAGTCGTACAGCGGATTGCCCCACAACTGTCCGTCCGCGCTGAAGTAGTCCGGCGGCACACCCGCAACCCAACTCGGACGGCGGTCGGCGGTCAACTCAAACAAATCGGGGTGCGCCCACACGTCGGCACTGTCGTAAGCCACGTAAATGGGAATGTCGCCGATAAGTTTAATGTCGGCAGCGGCAAGTTTTTGGCGGAACTTTGCCCACTGCGAGTAAAACACATACTGACAAAACGTGTAGTAGTCAACTTCATCGCTAAGTTTGTCGGCGTAACTTTCCAGCGCGACGGGTCTGCGAAGTCGGATATCGTCGTCCCATTCCTGCCAGGACTTTCCGCCGAAGTAACTTTTAAGCGCACAAAACAAAGCGTAATCGGCAAGCCAGTAATCGTTGTTTTTGCAAAAATCGTCGTAATCGGCAGGGGGATTGAACCGCAAAAAGTTTGCATAAGCCTCGCGCAGGGTGATTTCCTTGTTGTGTACGGCAAAGAGGTAATCGTTGCCCTTGCATGTTTTGCACGCGCTCAGCGTTTCGTCGGAAAGCAGTCCTGTGCACGCCAGCTCGTCAAGATCGACAAACAACGTGTTGCCTGCAAATGCCGACGGCGAAGCATACGGCGAATTGACAAAATCCGTCGGCGTGACGGGCAGTATCTGCCAATACTTCTGACCGCTTGCCTTCAAAAAATCGATAAATCTGTTTACTTCACCCAGCGTTCCCACACCGTCGGACGACGGCAGGGACGTGATATGCAACAAAATTCCGCTTGCTCTCAATTTGTACCTCGTAAATGTCTGTCGCAAGCCGCGACCTTGCAGCCGTGCATGTTTTACGACAAACTTTGCACGACTCACGGCAGTAAGACTGCCTACGACCGCGCATTATTTTCCAACATATTTAATTTTACCAAAATAAACAAATAAATGCAATGTTTTCGGTGTATCTTTCATCAAGAACAAATGATTTTAATAAGTATCTATATACATAAAAAGGACTTTTGCGCGTTTTAACTAACACAATACTGCCAATATAGTTTTTGTTTATTTTCACAAAGGCAACTTTGGCAAATTTTTATTAAATATGGTTCATTTTTCCGTTTAAGCCGCCGGATTCATACGCTGCAAAAAAAAACAAATCATTTTCCGGAATTGTTGTCGAAGTGCACGAGTGAGTGAATGGGGTCTGACGAGAAATTAAAAATATGCGTGTCGACACACGACAAAAAAAATAATGCTGCATTAAGAAGGGCGCTTAGCATATGCCAAGCACCCTTATTCGTTAAATCGTTGCGCAAGCACTACCGCTTCGCCTTGCGGCCGCGCAGAAAAACAAAGACAATTGCCGCTGCCGCGACAACAACCGCCGCCACGGCAACGCACACGATTACCGTCGTCGTAGCGTTGCTTGTTTTGTCGTCGGTGTTGTCGTCACCCGGCACAGACGAACAAAAAAGCCCTGTACGGATTTTGTTCCGCACAAGGCTTTTGTTGCACTTTTTGTTGTTAAACAGTCTTAGTTGCGCATTGTTACGCCACTTTCTGTTGCACTTCGGTGTTTTCGCCTTCCGTAGTTTCTCCACTGTCTTTCTGCTGTTTATTTTGCTTGGCAGAGCACAGAAGGTTGACCAGAATACCGAGGATAAGCGCGCAGGCAACCGATGTGATTTTGATTTCGCCGATGTTGATTACCAGTCCGCCTACGCCTGCAATCAGGATTGCCGATACGGTGAACAGGTTGCGGTTTTCACCAAGGTCAACGCCTTGCAGCATCTTAAGACCGCTTACTGCAATGAAGCCGTACAGTGCCATGCACACGCCGCCCATTACGCAGGAAGGAATTGTGGACAGGAATGTTACGAAAGGTCCGACGAAACTGCACACAATGCACAGGATTGCCGTCGTAAAGATTGTCACCACGCTTGCGTTGCCGGTGATTGCCACGCAGGCTACGCTTTCGCCGTATGTCGTGTTGGGGCAGCCGCCGAAGATTGCGCCAACGACGCTGCCTACGCCGTCTCCGAGAAGGGTACGCGACAGACCGGGATTTTCAAGAAGATCGCTGCCGATGATGGAGGACAGGTTTTTGTGGTCGGCGATGTGTTCCGCGAATACCACAAACGCAACGGGTACGTAAGCCACCGCAATGGTGCCGATGTAACTGCCGATGTTTTGTTCGCCGTAGTTGCCGTCAAACGCTTTGAGGAAAGAGAACCCGGGGACCCATTCCATGTTGGCAAACTTGCCGAAGTCGATTACTTTGAGCCAGTCGGTGTTTGTAAGGTTGCCGATAAGGGTGAATATTGCCGCCAGTGCGTAACCCGCAAGGATACCGATTACGAAGGGGATAAGACGCATTGTCTTGTTGCCGTACACCGAGCAAACGACTACAACCGCCAGCGTTACAAGTCCGCACAGAAGAGCGATGTAAGGGGAAGCCGTCGTAACAGACTGAGTCGTCTGCACCGCTTGCATTACGCCGTCAATTTCCTTAAGACTCCAAACGGTCTGGGAGGTGAACACACTGCCCTTCATAAGGTCGCCTACTGCGTTGCCTGCAAGACTGAGACCGATGATTGCAACGGTAGGTCCGATTACGACAGGGGGCATGATTTTGTTGATCCAGGCAACGCCCGCAAACTTGACAATCAGCGCAAGCACCACATACACAAGACCCGCAAACAGCGCGCCGACGATAAGTCCGAGATACCCGAGTGAACTCGTTGCCGCACCTGCAAACGCCGCCGCCATACTTCCGAGGAATGCGAAACTGCTTCCGAGGAACACGGGGCTTTTGAACTTGGTAAACAGCAGGTACACCAGCGTGCCTACGCCCGCGCCGAACAATGCCGCGGATTGGCTCATGCCGTTACCTATGATTGTGGGTACGGCGATTGTCGCAGCCAGGATTGCAAGCAGTTGCTGGAAGGCGTACACAATGGTACGCAGTACCGGCGGTTTGTCTGTTACTTTGTAAGTAAGGTTCATAATTCTTATATCTCCTGTATAAAATTAATTATTACCTCGGCAAAAATTTTGCCGTTATTGTTTATTCGGTACACCGGGCGAACGTCCGGACAAAAGAACGGGAAAGGACATTTCCAGGTTTATCGGCACCGGCGAATACCCCGGTTTTCAATTGTCGCCGCTAATGATTTTTGCGAGTGTGACTGCGGCCGATTGTGCGTAAAACGTTTTTGCCGAATACACACGTTTGCCACGTCGGACGGTTTACTTTATTTTCTGTTCCTTCGCTCACTATTCGTCGCGTTGCATAATTTTTACGTTTTGCACGCCGTCCGTTTCGGGAAAACTTACGCTTATCGTTTCGCTGTGAGTCGTGGGCACGTTTTTACCTACGTAGTCTGCGCGTATCGGCAGTTCCCTGTGACCGCGGTCAACCAGTATTGCAAGTTGTATCGTCCTTGGACGGCCGAGGCTCAACACCGCTTCCATTGCGGCGCGCGCGGTACGTCCCGTGTACAGCACGTCGTCACACAGCACGATGTGTTTGTCGTTGACGTCGCAAGGGATGTCACAACCGTTAAGCACGGGCGACGGAGCAATGCGCTTGACGTCGTCGCGATAGAAACTGATGTCCACGCTGCCGACGGGCAACGATACGCCCTCGAATTCCTGTATGCTTCGGGCAATTTTTTCCGCAAACGGTACTCCGCGCGTAACGACGCCCACCAGCACGATGTCTTCGACGCCCTTGTTGCGCTCGACTATCTCGTGCGAGATGCGTTTGATTGCACGGCTTACGGCTATCTCGTCCATCAGCAATGTTTTTTCCGTCATGACACTCTCCTTGTGTTATGAAAGATTTTTCACACCTCTTCAATCCCCTGCAAGCAACGCATTTTCGGTTATCGGCGCACTTACGTTTGCTTAGTGCGCCACTTTCAACCGTTCAACAGCGGTTTATGCGACGCTTGCTCCCGCGAACAGACACAAAAAAATGCCTTGCGCAATGCAACGCAAGACATGAAGCAACAAATTGACATTTTACCCCGCAGGGCAGTATACAAAATATCACACCATCTTGCGAGCATCACGGTACTCGCTTAAAGATTGCTGAGGCTATTGTAACAGTTGTTTACGAATAAGTCAACGTATTTTATAACACGCGCAAAAAGTTTTTTTTCGCACAATACACAATATTTTTCAGGCAGTCACACTTTATTGCAAAATGTATTCAGTCGGCAGTTCAGGCTGCACGCAAAAGAAACGTAATGTTTTATAAACATACCGCACTCGACATTACGCAAACAATTCAAAAGGCGCACCGCACAATGCGATACGCCTTTAATAATAAACTTTAGTTGCTTTTCGACTAAACTTCAAGCACTACGGGCAAGACAACGGGGTTGCGCTTGAATTTATTGCGGAAGTACTTGCGCACTACACGCTGCACCGCCGACTTGACGGTGGACATGCTTTGGCGATTGGCGTCGTTTGCCAGTTCCTCGCGCACAAGCGTCTTGATTTCCTCCGTCGGATTGACATTGTCGCCGTCCGCCTGGAAGAAACAGCCGCGCGAAACCACTTCCGGTCCGGACACGATGTCGTAGGTCTTTTTGTCCACGCCGACCACACACACCAGTATGCCGTCCTCGGCAAGGGACAGACGGTCTTTCAGCACGATGTTGCCGACGTCGCCCACACCCAAGCCGTCAACCATGATGTTGCCGCTTGCGATCTGACCAACCACCTTAAATGTGTTTTTGTCCACTTCCACCACGTCGCCGATTTCCGGAATTATTATGTTGCTGCGCTTCTGCCCGAGTTTTTCCACAAGCATTGCGTGTTGCTTAAGGTGACGATACTCGCCGTGCACGGGAATGAAATATTTGGGCTTAATCAGCGTATACAGCAGTTTCAGTTCTTCCTGGCAGGCGTGCCCCGATACGTGTACGGCGGACAATGCCGAGTACACGACCACCGCGCCCAAGCGGTACAACTTGTTGATTACGGTGTACACGTCGCGCTCGTTGCCGGGGATTGGGTTGGCGGAAATTACGATTGTGTCGTTTGCGCCGATTGTAACTTTGTTAAATTCGCCGTCTGCCATACGGGTAAGCGCGCTCATAGGTTCGCCCTGGCTGCCTGTAGACAGTATTACAAGTTTGCCGTCCTCGATGTTGCCGATTTTGTCGATGTCCACGATCATGTCGTTGTCCACCGACATCTGCCCTACGCGGCAAGCCGTTTCGATGTACTTCACCATGCTGCGGCCGCTGATTGCGATTTTGCGTTTGTACAGCCGCGCAAGTTCTATTATCATACCCAGGCGGTCAACGTTGCTTGCAAAGGTAGCCACGATTATGCGACGCCCCTTTGCGTCCTGAAACACCTTGTTCATGGTGTCGCGCACAACCGATTCGCTCATAGTGTAGCCGGGCTTTTCCACGTTGGTGGATTCGCTCATAAGCAGCAACACGCCCTGTTTGCCGATTTCGGCAATGCGGTTGAGGTTCATAATTTCGTTGCCGAGCGGCGTGTAGTCTACCTTGAAGTCGCCCGTATGGAACACCGTACCGACAGGCGTGCGCAGACAAATGGCGCAACTGCCCGCGACCGAGTGCGACACGTGGATAAATTCCGCCGTGAAGTCGCCAAGCGACACAATGCTTTTGTCCGAAACGGGCACAAAGTTGACGTTGTCCTGCGCGCTGTGTTCAAGCAGTTTGTTTTCAACAAGTCCAAGCGTCAGTCTGGTGCCGTACACGTCCACCTTGCCGCCCAGTTTTTTGACGACAAACGGCATCGCGCCGATGTGGTCCTCGTGTCCGTGGGTCAGCAAAATGCCCTTGATTTTTTCTCTGTGTTCTACAAGGTAACTGATGTCGGGTATTACTACGTCTACGCCGGGCATGTCGTTTCCCGGAAAGGACATACCTGCGTCCAGTATTACTATGCTGTCGCCGTATTCGAATACGGTCATATTTTTGCCGATTTCCCCTACGCCGCCGAGGAACATTATTTTCAGTTTGCCTCTCGGTTGCTCGTAGCGAAGCGGATTGCGTTGCGCCTGAATTTCCTGCGTGGGCGTTGTCGATGTAACCATAGACCCGTTACCTCCTTTTTTGCCCTTCTTCTTGCCGACGGCTTCGGTGCGCTCGGCTGTTGTTTTGTTGTTTGCTTTGCGACTTGCGTTTGCCGCCTTATTTTGTTTTTTTGTCGGTTGATTTGCCGTCGCGATTTGCGCCGTGACGTCCCCTTTGGTTTTATTTGCGGTATTCGCACTTTGCGGCTTTTTGTGTGCGTTGCCCGTACCGTCAAAGACGTTTTTTACGCCACCGCTGTTTCTGCCGCGCTTGCCGGCAAACGGAATATATTTGCCGCTTTTCTCGCCTGCGCGAGAGTCCACAAGAGAAAGACTTGTGGAATGACCGTCGTTGAGTGTGTCGCCCGACGGCTTACTTTTGTTGAAAAAACTCATGTATGACTAAACCTCTTTTTTCCACCACAAAAAGACAATACAACTTAACTGCGCCGTGCCGCGGCTTTAAGCGGCGACAATGACAAAAGGTCGGTAGCAGACGACCGTTTGCCTGATTTTGCTTGCGCCTTTATGGCAAGCAACCGTGACCGACGTCGGTAGCAGACAACGTCGGCGGTACTCGGACAGTAAGTTGATTGTATGCGACGGAACTAAATTTTTATGCTATAAACAAGGCGAACATCGTCGCGCTTGCAGTAACCTTAATTATGTATGCGCGGTTTTACCACTTGTTTTAAGTCAAAAAACATGGCAAAAAGCGACGCAAAAAACACTTTCCAAAATTTATTATACAACAAACGGACAAGTTTGGCAACCGTTTAATTGTGTCCGTTTTTTTGACCGTTAATAACCTGCCGATTTTAATTACAGACAAAGTTGCCCACGCAACATTTGTCTTTTTGTGCCACTTAAAAACAAAATACACAGACATCGGCGCAGGGCAGTAACGGCGGCTGTGCGGCGTTGGACACGCGAACTCAGAATCAAAATAAGCCCCACAGGGCGGACTGTTCCGCCATGCAGGGCATTTTCACAAAGAACTATATTTTCAAAAATTTTTCAACCGATTTTCTCAAAAAGTGTCGATATTTACATGCGAAGCGGTCAAGCGTAGCCATTGACACTCAGCTAATGAACTGACGGCGTAGATTGGTGCAACAGTGCCAGGCGGACAAGGGACACACCGCGAGCACGAATATTTTGCTAAAAAAAACAGAACTGAGGTCACAGATGCGTGCAGTGACACTCAACAAATGAACTGACGGCGTAGATTAGCGCAGATTGGCGCAACTGTGGCAGGCGGACAAGATTACACACCGCAAGCACGAATTTTTTGCTAAAAAAATAGAACTGAGGTCACAGATGCGTGCAGATGACGGCAACAGTTGACCGAGGCGCGAAGGCGTGTACAAAGACGTACACAACTGAGCGAAGCGGTCAAGCGTAGCCGTCAGATGTGCGCATATGTGACCTCAGTCCATGAGGGTTTCGGAAATCTTGCTGTACACCACCGGCGCCTTTTCCTGCCAACTCTTTTCGAGATACTTTGCCATACTTCTCGTCATTACGTTGATTTTCACTTCCAGGGTCGTCTTGGTTGGTTCGACAATCTTCAAAATTACGTCGTAGGTGCCGTCCTGGCATTTTTCGTAGGTTGCAACGTAGTCCTGCTTGCGACGATAAACTATACGTTTCTTCTTGATGTCGTCGCTGATAAGTTGCCGAACGCTGCCCGGGATACGCGTGTAAAAGTTTTTCAGGCACCACCTGCCCTCGGCTGTCAGGTCGTAAAGTTCCTCACCGCCGCCGTTTGGGACGCTTTTGTACACAAAGCCGTTTTGCACTACTTCGTACAGTGCCTGCTTGCAGTTGGTGTAATCTATCCAGTTGTTTTTGTAACTGCACAAATCGATGACGGTAGACTCGGTAAGGGCAGTTTCCATCTTGTCGAACACAAACAGCAGTATCAATTTATTTTGTGTAGAATCCTGGGTAATACCGGTGTCCATTTTCAGCCCTCCGTAAAGTTGTCCCCGCCAAATTGCGAGCGGACACTATTATACAACAAAAGTCGTTGTTTAACAACAGTTTTTCCAACTTTTGCTCAAAAATTTTCCGTGACGATTTCAGGAACGTTATTACCGCCGCCGAACACGCCGAACTTCAACTTGACGCGAGTAAGCCGTCTGTCCATAGGTTTGTACAGCACCAGAAGAAAAATGACGTTACTCACTGCGTACTCGATCGTAAACGGCAGCGACGTCGTAAGAGCCGCAAGGTACGCCTGCCAGACAAACTCACCGGTCATTGATACAGCCGACCAGACGTCCATAATCGCGCTGTACAAAACGCCGACGAAAAAGCCGACGACAACAAGTAAAGGCAACGTCACCTTGCCAAGTTTTTTGTTGAAAAAGACAAGCCCGGACAAAAAGCCGCCAAGCCCCCAGGCGAGCATCTGAAAGGGCGTCCATGGTCCCTGACCGTAAAAAATGTTGCTGATAAGCGCGGACAACGCGCCGGTAACAAAGCCTGCTTCCGCGCCGAAATAGGCACCGGTAATTATCGTGACGGCAGCCACGGGTTTGAACCCCGGAATCGGCGCAAACACAAGCCGCCCGACAACGGAAATCGCCGTCATTACGGCAAGTGCGACCAACTCGCGCACGGTGTTGTCGCCGCGCTCGAACGCGACGAAAAACGGGAGGAGCGCAGCCGCGGCAATGGCGACGGAAACAAGCAGATACTGTCTGTCGGAAAGCAGACAAACGCCTGCCGCAACAAATAGCGGCGTAATTACGACGGCGCAGATTATCGACGCGACAAAGCCGATTTTTTTGCGACGGACGTTCATCGTAAAACCTCACTTGGCGCACGCCTGTTTCTGACAAGAATTTTCGCCGCTTCGTCCACCGTTACCGCGTCGGCAAGCAGGCCTTTCGTCAGTCTGCGCGCAGCCGTAGTGTAGTAAGTATTGGCAACAAAAAACTCGCGATTTTTCAATACGGTTGTGATTTTTCCGTCAAAAAACATTGCGCATCGGTCGGCAACGACAGAGGCAAATTCGACGTCGTGGGTCACAAGTACGATTGTTTTTCCTTGGCTTTTAAGTGCCGACAAAAGACCCGCGAACTGTGACTTCGCGTAGGCGTCAAGCCCCTTTGTAGGTTCGTCGAGAAGCAAAATTTTCGGGTCGGTAAGCAACACTTTGCCGAGTGCGAGGCGTTGCTGTTCACCACCGGAAAGGTCATACGGATGCTGTCCGAAAAGGTGTTCGATGCCCACCGCTTTTGCAACTTCGGCGGCTTTTTCGGCGGCGGTCTTTTTGTCGCGATAAATGATTACGGCAAGTTCCGACAGTTCCTCTTCAACGGTGTTTGCAACAAACAAATCCTGCGGATTTTGTGTAAGCAACGTCAGGTTGCCGCGATACAGTTTGTCGCCGAATTCCTTGATTTTTTTTCCAAAGAGGCGGTACTTGCCCTTGTACATACGCAGGCTTGCGGCAAGCACCCGAAGCAGCGTTGTTTTGCCCGCGCCGTTTGC
>DPQS01000046.1:14362-14737 GCA_003537755.1 Clostridiales bacterium
TTTTGCCCGCGCCGTTTGCCCCGAATACCGCCAGTATCTCGTTGTCGTATACGTCAAGATTAAGCCCGTTCAGTACGTCGGGCGAGGTGCGTTGGTAGCGAAAATAACCGCCCTCAACACTCAGCACAACGTTTTTGTTACGGTTGCTTTGCTCTGTTTGCATTGCGGTTTCATCGACGTTTTTCGCAAGTTCGCCGGTGGCGCAAAAATTGTCGTTTACGTATTTTCTGCCGTCGCGGACATTTATCGGGCAGTTGCCGCCGCCGTTTGTCATCGCAAACAGTCGCACCGAAGAGGGCAATCCGAGAAGAATGTCGGCGTCCAACTTCTTTTGCAAATACAGCGAAGCGATTTCCGTCGGGGCGGCGCAGGCGA
>DPQS01000046.1:14941-25792 GCA_003537755.1 Clostridiales bacterium
CGGGGCGGCGCAGGCGACAATGGTTCCGTCCTGCATTACCGCCACTTTGTTTGCCAGCGAAAACACCTGTTCCAGTCTGTGCTCGACAAGCACCACCGTCACGCCCTGTTCCTCGTTGAGTTTGCGAAGTTTTGTCAGAAAATCCTCCGCCGCAACGGGGTCGAGTTGCGCAGTCGGCTCGTCAAGCAGCAGCACTTTCGGGTCGGCAACCAGTACCGAAGCAAGGTTGACAAGTTGCTTTTGTCCGCCGGACAACTCGCACGTGCGCTTGTCGAAAAGGTCGGCTATGCCCAGCACGCCGCAGACTTCGGCGACCTTGGCGCGTATTTCGCCCGTCGTCATGCCAAGGCTTTCGGCGCAAAAAGCAAGTTCGTGCCAAACCTTGTCGGTGACAATCTGCGCGTCGGGGTTCTGCATTACAAATCCGATTTGCGAAACGCCGCTGCGCATGTCAAGTTGTTCCGTTGGCACGCCGTCAAACAGCACAGTTCCGCGCGACGTTCCGCATGGGGCGATAAGTGGTTTAAGCAGGCGCAACAACGTGGTTTTGCCGCACCCCGAAGCACCGCAAAGCAACACAAAATCGCCCTTTTCGACGGTAAGCGAAACTCCGTCGAGAGCTTTGTTTTTTGCCCCGTTGTAGGCAAAACTTAAATTTTGGATTTCAATGAGTGCCATAGTAGGTCATCCTTAATTTCGCAAATAATCGGCATAACAAACACCGCACAAGCCGCCGTCAGACAAAGGATATCTTTTGCCGCAAATGTCGGCGGCGTTACCGTCGGATAGTAAGCGACGCGACAGCCGCCGAGAGCAAACATCGTTGTACCAAGGACGCCGAACGCCAGACAAAACGCCGTCAGAAGTCCGTCGGCAGCGGTAAAGTCGCAGGGGCTGTATGTCGAACGCCCGGCAAGTCCGAAACCGCGCGCACGCATGCTGTCGGCAGTTGTAACGCTGCTTTCCAGTACGTCGGTTACAAGTATACCGAACACGCGGAACTTGTAACGTAGTTTGTCCACCACGCCCTGCCCCGAGTAAACGCCCAGCGTGCGCTGAGCCGAGTCAATCTGTTTGTAGCGGCGTTTGAATTTTGGCACGAACGCCACCGACAGCGCAAGCAGCATGGAAAACTTCGGCAAAATTTTACCGAACAGAAATATCCATTTGTCGGTGGTCATCACCGCCGTCATGCACTTGCACCAGTAGTAAATTGCGGCAAACATAACCGACATAGCCACACCGTACAGCAAGGCTTCCAGCGTTACGGGGTTGTCGTTGAGAAAGAATAAATAGGTTTCGCCTCGGTGTACAAACGCCATATTGACAAGTACCACAAGCACCATAAGCGGGAATGTGTACGCAAGGCTCGAAGCAGTCTTTTTTACGCCGTACAAAAAGCCGCAGAACACAACCGCGCAAACAAAAGAAGCGGCAAGGACAACGGGATGCATGCTCAGCATCGTAACGGTAAGCGCGGCTACGAAAAAGACAAAAGCAGGCAACGGATGGATGCGCAAAAAGTAACGTTTTTCGTTCATACGCACCTCCGCCAAGCCGCTTTCGGCGGTGAAACAACTGCAATTTTGTCGTAAAAAAACGTATACGTATCCGTTTTTTGTTGCACGCATACATTTTCAACCGAAGGCGCTGTGCCAAACTCGCCGCCGACGTCGCGTCCGAGGTCGCAGGTGTACACCCACTCGATTACGTCACCGCCCTTTAGCACGTATTTGCTGCAACCATACCCCGGGAAAACGCCGTTTACCCTGTACATCCAACCAGACAATTCGCCGCAACTGAACTCGTACAAATGATTGATACCCTTGACGTACACGCTGGAATAGTTGACGGTGTACACGCAGTCGGTGACGATTTTGCTGTATCTCGTCACTCGGCTGAAGATGTCGTACACGGTGTCTCCCTTGCGCAAAACTGCCCTGAATGTAGGCAGAATAACGCCGTCGGCAGGCACGTATTTGTCGCTTTTCAGGCTGTCGTCCAATTTGTCCCAGTTGTCCAGTATCGTGTCGCAGCGAATGCTTATCGTAACGGTTTGGCTGTCCTCGGTAATGTCATCGATGTGCGTAAGGTAGTAGTCGTCCACCGACTGCACCTTTGTACCCGACGCGACAAGGGCGACAAGCGCAACAATGACGACAATGGCAAAAAGATCCTTTTTCATCGTCATTCCTCACTTTCGGGCATTTTTTCCGCCGCACGTTTTTTACGTCTTGCGCGGACGTGAAACACGACAAACACAGCAAGCGCGGCAATAATCACCACCGCCGCAGCCGACACCAGTGCGGCAACGGTCAGGTTGTCCACCTGAGTTTTAGCACGTACAAGTCCCTCGACATCCGTCGGTTCCAGCCGTGTTTTGTCGTACTCGGACAACGCCTCGTATCGCGCATACAACAGGTAAACGACATCTTTGTCGGCAAGGGTTATGTTGTCAAAGGGGTACAGTTTTTCCTTAATGTCGGCGGCAAGCGAAGCAATTTCCGATTCCAGCTCATCGATACGATTTTTGTACAAGTCAAGTTTTGCAACGTATACCTGCTTGCCGTCAAAGTCGAAACAATTGTTTATTTTCGCCCACAACCTTACAACTTCCGCTTTGTATTGCAATGTAATGACTGTCGGCAAATTGTCAACAGACTGCCTGTCAACGTCGGTAAACTCAAACAACGTTTGCACGTCGTCGTTTCTTTCATTGTAGCGTATATCTTCTTGTTCATACTCTACGCCGGACTTTTCAAGCAACGCCGACAATTTGTGATAGTTTGTAACGTAACTTCTTTCGCTTGTTTCAATGTTACGATATTTTGCATACGTATCGACAATTTGCTGCAATTCCGCGTTTTCGTCAAGCAAATTTATTTCCGAAATCACTTCATCGATCTGCATTTTGAGTTCCGAAGGCTGTTCGTTGCGAAGATCGAACAATCTGCGGTTACCGTCACGTAGCCGCAACAATGACGTAAGTCCGTACAACACCTGTTCGCCCGTCATCGTGTTTGATTTGTCGGGGCTTGACGACGGATTTTCGGCATCGTAAGTAAAAGAATGAATAAAACCGCCGTCGCTGTTGCGATACTTCAAAATACCGTCAACAAGCGTTTTACCCTTTTTAATAAAGTCCGCTTCCTTGCTCGGGTCGCGCCCGAGACTACACAACGCAACAGCAACCCACACGGTGCTTTCGCAGTTTTGAGTGCCCCACGAAATAAAATCGCCGTCATCCTGTTGCAATTGTCCGAGTGCAAACAATGCCTTGTCCACGCACTGCCTTACGGTGGAAGTAATCTTCGCGCCGCTGTTGTCAATGTTTTTGTTTACGTAGGTATACCGCACTTCGCTGTTGTAGTAAGGTGCAAGCGCAGTAACGCACATTGCGGTAATGTCCGGATCGGCACCGCTCCCGACAAGGTTCCAACCACCGTCGGCAAGTTGTCGTCCAAGAAGAGCAACGATGATGTCGCCCCTGTCGTAGTATGCCTCCTCCGGCACGGCGTACATTTTGCTGTCCAACGCAATCAGCGCCCAGATGTATCCGTTTATTCCCTGTCTGCCAAGTATTCCCTTCCCGTTGCCGTCAACGCGGTTGTAAGTACCGTCGGCAATCAGGTCGATGTCACCGTTGTTGCCCGCACGCCTCGGGTTGCCGCCGCAAGCCGTCAACGCAAGCGAAATACGATGCCATTCCGTAGCTTTGGCTTTACTCAGTTTGTCGTCGGTATCGTATTTTTTCGACACGTAATCGTTTACCGAAGCCTTGTACCCGTCAAAATTGTCGGATATTCCTGCTCTTGCCAGTCCAAACGGATACCAGTCACCCGGGGTACTTCCGGACAGCGACAACATCTCTTCGCCAAGCAGATTTTCCTCTGCGTCGATACCAAGCGACGATTTTTTCCAGTTTACAAGTTGCTGCCGCACGTCAGCAAGGTCACAATCGGCAACGGTTTCTGCGATTGCAGCGCAAAAGGCAACGGGCGACAACAAAATCGTTGCCGCCAGCACAATAAATGCAATTGCCGAAATTATTTTCGTTGTCATAATCGTTTGCCCTTGTTTTGCAGTATTTTTACAAAAAGTCAAAACTCACGTTACCTCGTTTGCCGATGCAAAACAAATCACAACGCGTAGTATTCGCGAAGCGTCTTTGTCGCATTGTCAACCACGCTTTGTTCCACGTCCCAATCGGTAACAACGGCAAGCACTTCGTCAAGTTTTGCGCGACCCTTGCCGCCAAAGTTTGCCGCCGCTATTTTTGCCATAGCGGTATTAAAATCACCGTAATCGGCGTCGTTTTGCGAAATTGCAGGCATAAATCCGCCCATCGCCTCTGAGCCGCCTATATCCGCGCCGTAAGCAAGAGTAAATCTTATTTGCACCACGTCGCCGTCCACCGGATCGTAATCTGCCATTCCGTAATTGGCAAACATCCCGTTTATGCTGTACATCCATCCGGAGTAGGAGTTGTAACAAAATTCGCCAAGGCTGTACGTACCGTCACCGGGCGAAATACTTGTTTCGTCAACGGTCATGTTATTTGCGGCAAGAACCTCGGCAAGACGTTCGTTTACAACGTTATCCGGGATATCAAGTCCGTTGAGCGACGACAGATAAAAGCCGCTGTCAAGACTTCCCGTAAAATCCATCGTCCAGCCCTTTTCTTCAATCAACGTTTTGAGATACTGAGGAAATTTACCGTTTTGGTAAACCTTGACAATCGTCGGTTCGAGAATATAACCCACGCCTACGGTAAATCCGTCAATGCTTACCACAACTTCGCCGATACAACCGTCGGCATCGGGTCCGACATAGCAAACGCGGTACAAACGCTCGACGGTTTTGTCGCCCGACGTCAGAACAACCTTTATCAGTGCCGTTTTGTCAAGACCGTTTGCAAAGCCGCCCTCGGTAACAAACAACTTGTAACTGGTGGCATTGCCGTCGCTCCACACCGTAGAGATTTCCGTCGAAGTAAGTTGCGTAAATTCGTCGTTGTCGTCGGAAACGTCGAAATCGGCATAAAACGCCACATTGCTGTCGGCAAGTTTGTTGCCCTCGGCATCCGTTGCCGTAAGCGTAAACGCAACCACATTGCCGCGATATTGCTTGTTGGCGGCAAGGGTCATTTTGGCAAACTTCGGCAACGAAGAGTCATAAACAACAGTGAAATTTTCGGTGTAATGCATACGTCCTACAGCGCCGCCTACGGTGACGTTGTATGTTCCGTCCGCGGCAAACGCAAGGGTGTATTTGTCGTTCGTGCCGTCAACCGAGGTTTCGCCAATGGCAACTTTTGCCTCGCATTGATCTTCACCATAACGCACAACCGCATTGAATGCGTAAGCACTGTCGCCGGTAGTAACGTCGTACAAATCCGTAACCACGGTAAACCCTTTGTAATCTATTTCGTAGGTTTTTTCCAGCACATCATCGCCGCGAGTTGCCTTGACGACAAACGTATTGTTGCCTTTTTCAAGCGTTGCGACATACAGTCCTTCTTTGCCGACAGGCAAAACGTTGCCGTTGTAAGTTACCGTCACCGCGTCGGCGGTCGACGTTGCCGCAACTTCAAACGCAATCACGTCGTTTACAATTTCCGCCGTTTCGATGTTGCACGAAACGACAAGATTTTCCTTCCATGCGGCTACAAGCGTAATGTTTGCGTTGACGGTTATTTTCGTCACCGTTTCGCCTTCCAATGCCCAACCGACAAATTGCCAATTATCTTTTTGCGGAACATATTTTGTCAGGTCAACGACATCGCCTTCCGCGACGGTAATCGTCGCTTCTTTCATCGTGCCGCCATTAGCGTCAAACGTGACGGTGTACGTTTTCACGGCAGGTTCGCTTTCGCAGCCAACCGCAGCAAAAAGGCACACACCAAGCATTACGACAAGCGCAACGACAAACAACAGTTTCTTTTTCATTTGTTCTCCAACCTTGTGTGTATTTCAAACAGCGTTTACTCTTTGGCAAATCTTTGTTTTGCGACGTTTGCTCTATTCACAAAAAAAAGTGCTGCCGAAAAAGGTAGCACGTTTCACACCACAACGTAACAGACCCGACAGACTTACCGACTTATGCAGCTACACTCGCAGACACGTACACGTTTTGTTTCCGGACTTGTGACAAACTTGTTTTGCATTTGCCGTCGTTTTCTTCGTTTAGCGACGACAGCCGAAGCACGACTTGCGGCAATTTTGCAATACAAGCCCGGGTGGCAAACCGTAACAACGGAAACAGACACCACCGCGACTGCCCGAGGCAACAAGCGGAAAACATGTGCGAATGTTGTGCAAATACGGCAATGGCGGTTGTTCGGGAATCGAACCCGATGTCTAATATGCGCGACAATGCCGCGCAACGTTCTACTCAGTTTACAACTTTTCAAGCCGGGCACACTATTTGATTGGCTTTATTTTATATTATTTATTGACTTTTGTAAAGTCATTGCAAACGATTGCGGCAAACAATGTGTCCGCCATCTGCCGTAGTGAAGCCCGCATAGCCAAAAACCACGGCACAAAAAAAATGCGCCTGCCAAAAATGGCAGGCGCACCTCGGGCGGAGAGACGTTGACCGCATCACCTGAATAGAAGTAGGTCAAAACAAAGCCGCCACGAGAAATCCGACGAGGAAAGTCGTTCAACCGAAATAACTTTTCAGTCAGAAGTAGGTCAAACAAAGCCTCGACGAACAGCGATATTCAGTTGCCGCAAGCCGCGGCGTTGCCGTCACATCCACTCGGCGGCGAATTTTTCCGTGTCGTAGGGCGAAATGTCGGCGTTGCCGTCGTCGTCCGCCACTATTGTAGCCGCATTGCGGTTGTCGGTAAGGGTAAGATGCGAAATGTGCAGTCGCAACCACTCGTCCATTGTTACGTGCTTTCTTAGCGCGCGCCTCAGGGCAATGACAAGACCGCTGTCGCCGCTTGCCACAAGGTTGCTGTGCGCGGACAGCAGATTGACGTCCATCCACACCATAGTAAGCGTTTGCAAATCCAGCGCAAAGGCGATGTTTTTGTTGGCGTGCTGCGTAAGGTCGAATTTGTGGCGAACAAACTGCGGATTGAACACCGCCCCACGCTTTGCACGCTGCGGCATAAACATCACGCCGCTGAAACACTCGGGAATGACGTCGAACGTCTGCCCCGTGTAGCAGTAGTTGCACACCACCGCGTAACGCCCGAATTTGCGAGCCGCGGCAATGTCGAGGTCGACAAACTCAGACGCGCCATCGGGTGCCGTGGTCAAGTCGCCCGAGTGGTAACTGTTAAACGGCTTGCCGCCGTCGGGGTTGTGCCAACTGAGGCTGATTGCGTTTTTCAGGTCATCGGAAATAAGTTCCACGCTGAGGTCGATGTCCACGCGACTGTCGCCGTTTTTCCAGTGGGTAAACAGTCGCACAAAGTCGCCGCGTTCGCCGTCCCCGACATAAACTTTGCTTCCGTGCGTAAGCGTGTGCGTTTGTTTGCTTGCGCTGCGCGAGGACGTAGGCACGGCGTAATTTTTCATATTCTCGCCGATGTACAAGGTGCCTTTTTGCGGATAGTCGGCAAATCTGTCGGCAAGGGCGCAAACAATTACATTGCAGACGGCGGCGCAGACCTCTTTTGGCAGTTCCGAACGGGTTTCGGGCACCTGCACCATACGAAGGCTTTCGCTGTAAAACACGATGTCACGGACGTCCTTCGGCATGTCGCAACGATTGCGGTAAAACTCAAGCAAAGTGGCAAGCACGTTTACAGAAACGTTTTTAGCAACATTACGGAAGTTGCGTAGTACCGTGGCAGTGTCGAACGAACGCAGCATAAAGTCCAGCCTGCGCGCAAATTCCGTCGGACGGGAAGCAAGCGCAAGCATGTAACCGTCCGGATTGCACTTCAGCACGTCCAGTTGCGCTTCGAAAGTTTTGGGTAAAATGCCGTTACGCAGTGCCGAAGCCAGTGCATACACATGCGGAAAATCGTGTTTGTATTCGCCGGGGTGCAGCTTTTCAAAGGCGCGTTTCCACAAAAATTCGTTGCGTTGCACGTCCTCGTCGGCGTTGCTTGACGTACACAATTTGTCTATTTTGTCAAGCACCGTTTTGCGTGCCGAACGCGGCAGACTGACAAACTGCAATGGGTAGTAGAGTTGCTCGCTTTCGCCAGACACTACGGCGTACACGCGCAAAACGTCGGTAATCGTCTTGCAAAACGACAGCATATTAGGGGTAATCGTCGGCTTTTTGCCGTCGGTCAGGGCAACGACGTAACGTGCCATGTTTTCCTTAAAGGGGATTTCCGTCGGCACGATGCGGTCGGCGTATGTGCGCCAGATTGTTTCGTAAGCTTCTATTTCCGACTCGGCAACGGGCAGTTTTTGCGCAAGGGCGGCAAGTCCGTCCCCGACAAGAACATCGTCGGCGCGTGCAATGTCAACAATCGTCAGCGCAATTTTTTCGTCGTTGTCAACGTTTTCGTGTTCGCGCTCTTTTATGTCGGCGTTTGCAAAGCCGTAGTCGTCCTTGCGTGCGGTGAGGTAATGCAACACGGCGCGGATGTAGTACTCGTTTGCCGTAACGTTTGCCATAAACGGAAAATTGGGGTAAAAAACTTTATGCTGCACATTTGCGCCCTTTGCACAGGCAAGCAACATATAACTTTCGTTGTAAAACACCGACAAGTCCTTTTTGCCGACGGTGTACAACGTGGCAAGACTTGCGCCGTCAAGTTTGTACCCAAGCGAAGCAAAAGACTCGGCAAGCAAAGCGATGTCCGCAACGGACGATGGTTGGCACGCCGTTTCGTCGCTGCGTTCCAATAGCAACATATCGTGTTTCAGCAACGCTTCCTTCAATATTCTACGCATGTCAAACACCTCCTTTTCGGCGAATTGTCGCAAAATTCCTTATACGTCTACATTTTTTGACAACAAAGCAATTGTAAACGTCATTGCCGTTGCCGTCAACCCTTCACGCAGGATTGTAGCATATTACAAAACGTTTGTCAATACCCCGCCATACATTACAGCATAGGCGCAAAAAGTTGCAGTACAAGCGTGCTGAACGTGGCAAGTTTACTCATTTTGAAAGTTTTGGGATCTATTTGCTGCGACTTTCCAAACACTTCGTTGAAGTCGGCAACCATATCGGCAATACAAGGCGTGCGGTACATCACAGCACCGCACTCGAAGTGATGAGTAAGACTACGGTAGTCGAAGTTTATCGTACCGACAAACGCCAGCATGTCGTCCACCACCACGTTTTTAGCGTGCATAAACCCGGGCGTGTATTCGTAGATTTTCACGCCTGCTTTCATAAGTTGGCGGTAGGTCGAGCGTGTCATGTCGAACACAAACTTTTTGTCGGGGATATGCGGCGTAACTATGCGCACGTCCACACCGCGTAGAGCGGCGTTTTTGAGTGCGGTGGACAGGTTGAAGTCAATGATAAGGTAGGGCGTGGTAATCCACACGTACCGCTTTGCCGCGGCAATCATGTTGATGAAGTTGTTTTCGCCGATTTGCTCCGTGTAGTACGGATTCGGACCGTCGCCGAACACGTGCAACACCCCCTCATCGGCAAAGGTCGGCAGGTCTTTCGGAAAATATTTTTCGTACGAAAGGTCCTCCTTACTGGTTACGTCAAACAGTGGCAGAAACATCGCCGTAAGGTTTGCTACGGCAGGACCTTCGATTTTTATACCGCTGTCCTTCCAGTGACCGAGGCGCGGCTTTTCGTTGATGTATTCGTCTCCGATGTTGACGCCGCCGGTGTAGCCCACGCGCCCGTCTATTACGGTAATTTTGCGGTGGTCGCGGTTGTTGTAAATACCGGACAGCACCGGGCGGAAGGAGCCGAACTTGCAGCAGTCGATACCTTCCTTGCGCAGTTCGCGCCAGTAGCCGTGGCGTTGCATCGTAAGCGTGCCGATGTCGTCGTACATCATACGCACTTCCACTCCTTCGGCAACCTTGCGCACCAGTATCTCGTGAATGCTGTCCCACATCTTGCCCTGGTCGACAATGAAATATTCCAGAAAAATAAATTTTTGCGCCTTGCCGAGCTCGTCAAGCATGTCGCGCCACATATCCTCGCCAACCTTGTAGTAGGTTACGCGGTTGCCGACGGAACAGGGCAGTTTGGACGTAGCGGACAAATACCTGCTTATGCCGTCGTAGCCGTCCATGCGTTCGAATGCGGTTTGCGTTGCGGAATGGTCGTTTTGGCACAACGGCTCCGCCTTTTGCCTGATTTTGTGCATACGGCGACTTTCACGCTTGCTCAGTTTCGGGTCGGCAAACAGCGCGTAAACGGTCAGCCCGAACACGGGCAACGCCAGTATGAGGAAAATCCACGGAATTTTGTATTCCGGGTTGGTCTTTTTGTTGACGATTTTGAGAAAGGTAAGCACGGCTACCACGTCGCACAGCACCTGAAACAACACAAAGTACTCGTTTGCCACCGTCAGCACGAACACAATCAGCGACAGTTGCAAAAGCATCAACAGCACCGTGGGGAAAAACTTACTGAAAATAAATTTTATTGCTTTCATAATTTACCGTTATTGTATGAGTGTTTAAGTAGAAATACAGCGAACATTGCTTTTGCCGCCGTTCGGAATGGCTCATGACAACCGAATGCCGAGCGTTTGCGGCATTTATCGGCAACATTATACCACTTTGCGAAACGACACACAATGGCAAACAACCAAAAATCCCGAACAAAAACAAATACGCCGCCCTACCTGATTATTGTTTACTTATGAATAGTATAATATTTAACTGAAAGTAAAGTAAATTGCAAAGTTAGGGTCAATTTAGCCATCACTAATAATTTTTGCGAGTG
>DPQS01000046.1:25965-26273 GCA_003537755.1 Clostridiales bacterium
TGTGACGGCGAAATTAACCCTGCAAAAATACCTGAGCGAATGTACTTCCGACTTATGCAGAACAATTTTTACGCTGCCGGTTCGATTCGGGCTGCAGCAAACGTCTTTCGGGCGCGAACGATTTTCTTAAAAAAGCGGCGACTTAAAAGTGTCGCCGCCGATATTTAACTTTTTTTACTTCGGGCTTACCCGGACATTTGACAAGCCCCCAAAGAGAAAAAAAAGAGGCATTTTCAAATGAAAACACCTCTCTTTGAATACATGGAGCTGATGACGGGATTCGGACCCGTGACCTCCGCCTTACCAAG
>DPQS01000046.1:26464-41049 GCA_003537755.1 Clostridiales bacterium
CGTGACCTCCGCCTTACCAAGGCGGTGCGCTACCTACTGTGCCACATCAGCGATTGTTTTGTTGCGCCGTCTTTCAACGTGCTAAACCATTATATATTGTTTTTTGCCCGTTGTCAACAATATGCTTGCAATTTGACAACAACAAAATTATTTTTTGTGTGCGGTTGTTTCGATTCAGACAGCTATGTGCTTACAACTACCGATTGGCAGGCAAGTTGTTTGGCAAATTAAGGCAAAAACATCAATTGTATTTATCACGCTTTTGCGCTTGCAACCGACGACACGACAAATAAAGTACTACTTTTCCGCGACTTTTTATGCCAAAAATACGCCCTTAACAAAAATCTCGATACCGATTGCAATCAGCACTATGCCGCCGAGTATCTGTGCCTTGTCGCCAAGTTTATCGCCGAATTTGCGACCGAGTATTACCGCTACAAAACTTATTACAAACGTAACCGCCGCAATGATCCACGAACAAAGCAACGCTTGCCACACGCCGTCGACAAATTCCGTCATGGCAAAGCCTGTGCTGAACGCATCTATGGACGTAGCGATTGCCTGAATAAGCAACGTGACAAAGGTGAGTTTTTTTGTTTCTTCGTCCTCGTCTTTTTTTCTTATACCGTCCACAAGCATTTTTATGCCTACGTACAGCAACAGCGCAAGCGACACGTAAGGGATTATCGGTTTGATTACGACAAAATGTTCCACCAGTGTGTTTACACACAGCCAGCCTGTCATGGGCATAAGTGCCTGAAAGAAACCGAACATGCCCGCAATCAAAGTGTGCTTGCCGAGACTCATTTTCGGTTCGTTAAGTCCGTTTGCCATGCTTACGGCGCAGGCGTCCATTGCAAGCCCGACGCCCAGCGCAAGGCCGGTCAAAACTAATTCCCACATATTTTTCTCCGTTTCACGTCGCTGCCATACGACGTTTCCAAGTAGTAGTTCGCGGCAAAGTTCCGGCGAAACGTCGCGCGCAAAAATCGCAAAGTGCGCCTTTACCACCGCCAAAGCCACGTTTATTTTGCACCGCAATTTGAAGTTTTTTCACTGGAAAGTTGTCGTTTGCACACCGAAATGTCGCCAAAATCATGATACGTATCAGTTTTTCGATGACACAATCCCCATTGTCAGATTACGCCGCAAACACAAAAAAAAGACTTACCGCCGAACAATCGGCGCAAGTCTTGTTCTTCAATGTCGAGCCTGGGCAAAGCCCATTGTGTAGACCGACAACTGCAACTCAGCGAACTACTCCCTTACGGAACACGGTTATTGTACCACACCGCACGGCTTATGACAAGTGTTTTAAGCAACAAAAAATACGCACCGAAAACTTACTTTTTGAAATGCACCCCAAAAGTTAGACACTTTAGGATGTGCATTTCAAATCTTGTGATTTTTCTATTTTGTAGCTTTTTCGTACTACTTTCTTGACCGCAATGTTTACTTCCGTTTGTTTACTTATGTCTTTGTCCGTGCAAAATCTTTTTCCAAAGGACTTCACACCACCTAACCCACATTTTTTACAACATGACAGAATAAAAAACGACGCCCGGAAGTGTTTTACTTCAGGGCGCCACACGAGATCATTTTACTGTCGATTTCTATTCGGCATAGGAATCTCTCCGTCGGCTATATTCCACACAGACGAATCGAAAGTCGAAAAGGTTGACGGCGTTTCGAGTTGCCGAGTGGTTACGCCCGTTATTCCGTCCGAGCGACCGCTGTCGGGATTTCCGACTGCCTGAATTGCGTTTACTTCGCTGTCAAAAAAGCAATCTTTGTACAAATAGGCATAAGTTCCGCCAACGGTTTTACCGACAAAGCCGCCAACGCACTTTGTTTCCGCCACCACGGTCGTTTGAACCGAACTTGCGGATATGCATCTTTCTGCCGTCACATTGTATCCTTCGGCTCTGCCGATAAATCCGCCAAGATGAACAATAAACGGATTCTGCGCCCTTACTTGTCCCAAAGTAATGCTGTCAAACACCTTGCCGGAACCGAAATAGCCGACAAAACCACCAACGTAGCTTTGTCCCGTGACGTCTACGTCAGCAACACATTGCGACACAGCAAGCATATTGTCGGTAAATTTGCCGATAAATCCGCCTGAAAAGGCTCTTTCTCCGCCATCGGCCTTTATCGTTGCCTTCGTTTTGCACTGCTTAACGTTTCTGTTCTCGATCGGATTTGACGCAGTCCCCACAAAGCCGCCGCAAACGGCGTTCCGGGTTGTTATTGTACCTTGATATTCGGTTTGCAACACATCGGTATTTACCAAACTACCCACAATTCCGCCGACATTTGCCAAACCGTTTCGAAACTCTGCCGTAATATCCACAAAGACAAAACAGTTTTCTATTATGCTGTTTTGAGCTTTGCCGCACAAACCGCCGACATCGGGACCGGAGGTTGCGCTTTGCAATTCTATTTTGCCCCGTAGCGTAAGATCGGACACGGTTGCTTTTGTCAATTCTGCAAAGAATCCCACGGCGGAAGAGTCATAAGCAATGTTTATTCCGCTTATCGTATGATTGTTACCTCGAAAGACTCCGCCAAACGCTTTGGGCGTGTATTCCGTCGTAAGCGCGATATCGTTTTTTAGCGAAAAATATCCTGCATTCATTTCGGCAAGTTGTTCCTCGTTTTCTATTTCTCCGAAAGACAACGTTGCGGCCTGACTTAACGGAGACGGAATGGCAACGTCGGAAACCGCCCTGACTTGTAGCGTTTCGCCTATCATTTCAGGCGTCAGCGCAACAATGTTGTCGGCCGTTGCGGCGACCTTTGCGCCGTCCACATAGATCTGATACTGCTTCGCTCCTTCAACTTTGTCAAAAGTTAATCTTCCGCCTTCCACTCGCACATTTTCGACCGTTTGAAGCGGATATTCGATTACTTCCACCGTTGTTTCGGAACGAGGCGAATTTTGCAAATACGGGTTATCACTAACTGCGTAAACCACAACGGATACGCTGCCGCTGACGACGTATTTTAATGATATTTGCGTATTTGCGGTTTCATAAGAAACGTCGTTCAGCACTACGAAATACTTATCCGCATTTTGTACTGCGCGCCAAGACAGTATGTCTCCGTCCAACTTTAAGTCGTAAGGTTTGGACAGCGTTTGCGTTACCGTTGCGGTAGTCTCGGCAACGAGGACGTTTTTCTCGCCCGTTTTGGCAACCACTTTTATCGTCACTTCACCAAAAACGTCAGACGGAATTACAAACGACGTTTTCTTACAAACATAACCTTTTCCGTTAATTTCAACGTTGTATTCGGTGGCGTTACCAATCTCATTCCAACTTACCACGCCGTCTGTTACAGACAGCGAGTTTTGTTGTGGCTGACATGCCGCAAGCGCAACGCACAATATACAAAGTAGAATACAAATACTGATTTTTTTCATATTTTTCCTTTTCTCTCGTCGATATTTAGTTATACGTCAGCAGACGACAATTCGCGCTAACGATGATAAGATTCGGACGTTACGGTTGTCTTAAGGTTTGTATAAACGGAAACATTGTTTAATCTTTCTCCGCTTTGCTTGTCTATTACATACGTCAAAACATAGTATCCTTCTTTTGGCAGACCGTTTAGATTTACTTCTATGTCTATATCTTCACCGCAATAATAGATACCTTCCGCGCTGTGTAAAAAGTGTTTAACAGAGTAGTCTTTTGCAACGTAATCCAAATTGTTGCCTTCAATATCGTACACTTCGGCAACAAACTGTATTTCGTAATCGGATTTGTCTTGTCCGTATTTTTTGTTTAATGCCTTGGTTTTTGCGGTAAGAACGTTTCCGTTTACCTCAAAAGCCGCCGCTCCTGCAGAGAAATCGCCGTTGGCGGTTGCCAAACCAACATACATATCACCTGCGCCGTAGTAGAAATACCACGTGTTTTTGTAGCGCACCATTGTATCGGCAAACATACATTTATTAAACAAACCGTAGTCTATTTTGTTTGTATCGGTCGGATACATTGTAGGTTCGTCTAAATCCAATCGAACGTTTGTAAGTTCAAACGGATTGGATTTTGTTGCTTTTAGTGCGCCTAATGCATAAAACCACCCGCTTGCATTGGGTTGTTGATGCTGAATATTGCTGTCGCTTAACTTACCCCCGCCATACATAAGATAAATATCTTCATCGTCATCGCCGTACAAGTTTGTAACCGCCATGCACGACTCGTTTCCCGAGGTCAGTTCTTCTATACTGTTACTTCCGAATCCGGACGACTTCACATCGACGATATCATCTTTTTCCACACGCAACGCGTCGGTTGTGAAACCTATACGCGCGTAACCGCCGTCCTTCATATAAATTACATACACCATTCCGCTCTTCCCCGGGCGCGGATCGGCAATTTTTACCGCATTGCCTTCGGGATCACAAACGTACGAACCCGATTTGATTGAACCTCCGTACTCGGGAGCGAGTCTGCCTTGTTTGTGGAAGGTGATAAAGTCGTGCGTGTAAATTACGCCTTCGCGAGTAACGCGATTGTCATACATTGTGTATGTAATGTAGTAAGTTGTTTTGCCTCCGCGATTAGGATCGTTTTTAATTCTGCATACGCGCGGATCTTCCAATCCACCGCCCTTTTCGTCGCTTGTGTCTGCCCATGCGATAGGACCGTCGCCGCGAACGTAATTTATTCCGTCGTAAGAATAAGCGTAAGCCAAACTTGACATATGACCCAATTCTTCTTTATTGCCAAAGTAACTACTGAAATTGTCGGGCAATTCGGCGCGATAGATCATATGAAACATTTGTCGCTCGTCGTCGTAAATTACCGCAGGATTGTACGTTGCGTAAGACTCGAACCCGGGAATATACCCGTCGGCTATGCTTTCCAAATCGGTAACCGTATCTTTTGCATAAATCGGGTATCCTATCGGAGCCAGAATAAGTCCCGACGGATTAAGCGAAATGTTTGTGATGGTACACCAGGCAGGACTGTTTACCGAAAACTCGGCAATTTGCCCGAGTGGGACACTGCTGATTTGTTGCGAATCGAACAATTCAAAAGAATAAACTTCAAAATTCGTTTCCCATGGCAACAATCCTTTCTTTTTGGAAGTTTCGTTTGTTTCGCGTTGCACCAACTCGACTTTTAAGTATCTGGCCGTGGCAGGAGCGACATATATGCTGTCCACTTCACCCAGACTTGCGTCGGTAGAATACAGTTCCGTCCAACCGTTTTGATTGCGCGAGGGTGCGCCGTCGGACGTTTTCTCGTGAGAGTAAATTCGATATCTGCGCGCAAAAGACAAACCCCAACGCATTTTTACGGTATCAAACGACACGGGCGAAAGCAAATCGACAATGAAATATTGATTGTCACCCGACGCCTTTTCGGACTGCCAGCTTGTGGAAGCGT
Source organism: Clostridiales bacterium (assembly GCA_003537755.1). GTDB lineage: Bacteria > Bacillota > Clostridia > Christensenellales > CAG-314 > Fimimonas. The sequence goes on from DPQS01000046.1 coordinate 31,867, forward strand.
CGTTGTCCAAAGCGAAAGCTCGATTGTGACCGTTCTCGTTTTGATCCGATGACGTTTCTACAACCTGACCACCCAACGCCAGACTCGGCGCACCATACACTTCAAAGGAATAAAACGAATATCCGTACTTGGTGGCACGTTTTATCCCTTGAAATTTGACGAACTTTGCCTTTACGTACGTGGGGAACTCTATTACGTCTCGCGTTTGCTCCGTGTTGGTTATTGTAGCGACAGTAGTCCAATGTGCCGCGTCACACGACAGCAAGATTTCGTACTCGGCTGCATAGGCTGTTTCCCAAGTTATCACAACTCGTTTTACCCATTCTGTCGAGCCGAGATCCACGTACCAAAACACGTCATCCTGGTAACGGCTTGCGTATCGCGTGTCCGGATTGTTGTCTACCGCATATACGTTGTTGTTACCGCCGGACGCTTCGGTTGAAACGACTCTGCGCCCGTAGGCAAGGTCTACGCCGTACTCGCTGTGGTCAACCGCTCTCGCCGTTCCTTGCGTTGTTGCCACCAACGAGCAAACAAACAACAAAGCCAACATAATTATTAAAATATTGCGTTTCATATCAAATCTCCGTAATTACACTGGGTTGGATAATTTTTGTCAGAAGCACCTGCGCATACAATGCGCACGGCCAAGTAAAAAATTCTCGACTGTACTGCGAAGGGTCGTTTGCGTTAAACGCTTCGTGCATAACATACGTTCCGTCGGTAGTCTGCGTCATGTATTTTACGCATTGACGTATTTCGTCGATATCGGTAGAAGTAAGAGCTTGCATCGCTATCGACATATGCCACGGAACAGGCACGTCTTGATGTGGATTGTTTACGCTGCCTACCATATCGTGCGGATCGCCTATTCCGCAGGCATACAGACCCTCGTAGTAGTAGGGATTGTCTTTACTCAATGCAAAAGCACGAGTGTTTCGGTACAATTCGTCGTCTACAGAAACATACCCCAACCATGGGGCGGACAGCAAACTAGGTATATTTGCCGCATCCATAATCAACTTTCCCTGCTCACTGTTCGCGTCCGAATTGTATCCGTCTGTTTCAAATACGTAAATCTTGCCGTACTTCGGGTGAATGTAAACGCCATACTTTTCTATTGCGTTGCGAATTTCCGCAGCAAAATCGTCCAGAAACAAAGCGTAATCGTTGTCAAAACCCATTTGTTTGTAAATTGACGAAATGCGTTCCAACGTAACCGCCGCAAACATATTCCCGGGAATAAAATATTTGTAATGGCACACGTCGTCGCTAGGACGATAAGCGCTCCAAATAAGTCCGCAATCGGGATTAAACGAGTTTACTCCGTTTTGCTTGTCGTTTCCTATGGTAATTTCGTAATTTTTGTCCGAATGACGTTGCTCGGCTCTAAACACATTTACGATAGTGTTTGCCGTAATGCGGAAAAACACATCGAATATACTTCCGTCGCCCGTCAGTTCGTAGTACTGCGTTGCAAGCCAAACGGGATAGCAAAGCGAATCCAATTCAAATTTGCGTTCAAACACACTTCCGTCGGGATTGAATGCATTTGCGTACGGATCGCGCCGTATTTGTTCAAACTGTTTAAGCAACAATCCCCTTACCATAAGCCTTAACTGCTCGTCCTGATTGATAAACTGCAGGTATGGCAACACTTGTGCGGAAGAATCCCTCAGCCACATTGCGTTTATATCGCCCGTGTAGCAAAAAACCGTTCCGTCGTCGTTGTAACGTAAGACTCCGCCTTGTTTAACTTTGTCGTTGGAAACGCCGTCTATCGTTGCGTAAAAGCAATTTACAAACGTTTTCCGCAAAACGTCGTCCAAAATCGTTGCAGACAGCGCGCTTACTCGATCACGCATAACTTCAAACGTAGGCGCGAGATTTACCGACTGATTGCAAGACAGTGCGATTTCGTCGGTAACGTTCGGCAATTCGTCATAAACCGTTTGTATATCTTCCACCGATATCCACCCCACGTTGTTTCGGGCATTGTCTACGAATTCAAAATAAAGCGATTGACCGCCGTACTGCGACAAATCGATGTAGTACAAATGCGTGCGAATTCCGTCGGAAAGTTTCCAACGATTGCTGTATGTGCGAAAAACTTCTTTGTTTGTACCGACACAGCGCACGGAAAGGTAGGTACTTTGTTTGTATTGCATTCCGCCCAGACGCACAGACGCAATTTTTTGTCCACCGACCTTAAATGCTGACGAACGTAAAACTCCGACTGCATTTTCGTCCGCACGATTGCACAGTCTGCCGCCGTTTACGTGCGAAATCTTAAAACTATTTTCTTCTCCGATTATCGTCCAACCGTCCAGACCGCCAGAAAAGTCGCCGTTAAATATCTCGCTTGAAACGCTTTTTTCAAAAATCGGTTTTACGTCTTGCGCCGACAAATACTGCTCGCCTACCGGCTCGGTGACATTACATGCAACAATGTCGTCCAGAATAATGTAACCGACGTTTTCGACAGAGTCGTCAACAACGACGATACGTACTTTTTTGCCCAAAGCGTTTCTGATATCGGCTTTGTACTGCACCATCGCTTGCGGGTCGGCATCGTTTATGTAAGAATTTGCAAAGCGATACAACTCTATGTCGTTTTGATCTACGACCGAAAGGTACGTAAGAGCGGAGTTTTTGCAACCGCCGAGTCTGAATGTCAAAAAGCCGCTTCCGCTAACCGTAAATTCGTTAGAAACGAGTCTTCCCGTGTTTTGCTCGCACAATGTCCCGTTGTAGAACCATTTGTTTTGTTCGTCCTGCGAAACATATTTTGCCGAAAATGCATTGCCGCTTACTTTCCACCCTTGCAAATCGCCGGTGTCGAAACTGCCGTTCAGCACATCGACGGCTTCCCTCTGTAAAGGCGGCGTCGGTCGATCTGTGACAGTATCGTCATTGCAGGCAACGGCCACAATAGCCGTTGCCAACAAAACGATAACCAATATTATTATCGGTGTTGCTTTTTTCATGACTGTTTTAGTAAGGGTTTACGTAAGAGAACGTCGTTTCCAAACCGGATATAGAAACCGCTCTGTCAGTCGAAACCACACTATTCCATTCCGACTCACCAACCAACCTGACTTCCTTGATCATTGTGAGTCCCCAACCGCCGGTTGTATTGTCGGCAAATTCCAGGTAGTAAAGTTTTGTATCGTCCAAACCGGACAGATCCAACATGTGGTTGTCGAAACTACCACCCTTTTTGCTACTTAAATTGTCGCGACGAACATAGCGCAAGACTTCGATGTTGGTGCCTACTTCTTTTATGGAAACAAACACTTGTTTATCGTATGCCAAGCCGCCTGCCCAACCGAATCTAACGTATTTGTTATCGCCGTTTACACTAAACGCCGACGAACGTAACACGCCTGTCGAAGCGTCTCCGCCGTTGTTGTCGCTGCGTGCGCACTTATCTATCTTGAACACGTTGTTTACGTCTTGCCATTGACCGAGGTTTTCGGTAAGACCTCCGTTTTTAATGGAGTTGTCGGCAGTATCTACACCTAAAATCGCAGGCAAGATGTTTACGGCAAGCGTATCTTCCGTTGTAGCGGGTACTTGAGCGTAGTAAGTTACAAAACTATCCGCACTCATTACGCACCAATCGCTTGAAGAAGCGTCGGTAATTACAAAGTACAGGCTTTGTCCCAAATAAGCGCTCAGATCGTAATAGTATTCAAACATATACGCTTCGCCGTTGTCGCAAACTTTTGCGCCGTCAATTTCCGTTTTGTTGAAGTGTCTGTTACCGAAACGCGCCACTTCTAAGTTATCGGACGTGCGACGTATCGAAACATATGCAAACGACGAGTTTTTGCCAGCGCCCAGCTTGAACGAAACGTAACCCGAACCGCCCAGTACAAAGTTTGACGAACGCAGATGTCCCATACGTTCTTGCGCGGAATCTTTGCTTATTCCGCCACCGTATATGCCCAGATTGTACTTTCCGTCGCGATTGTAGGGATAGTTTTGGTCGAAATATCCGCCGTCTACTACTCGATCGTTTGTCCAAGCTCTCATACCGGCTTCGTTTTTCCATATATCAAAAGCATTCCAACCATACAAATTGCCGGTTTCGAAACCGCCGTTAAGCACACGATTTTCGGCGTGGTCGGTTGTGAGAATAAACGCAAGACCGTTTTGTTCTTCGCCCGAGTTGTAACGCAAGATAAACGCGTATTCCTCTTGTCCGAAACGATAGATACCGTTAATAAATGACGCTTTGATTGTCAGAATGCCTGTTTCCGTGTCAAACGAATAGTCCTCGACGTCAAGCTCGTAAGAATCGTAACTTACGCCGACAAAAGTGTTGCCATTAAGCGAAACATCATACGTTACGTCATTGCAGTCGTCTATACGGTATCCGTCGGACGACATTTGAACGGAGGCGGGATTTACCGGCAACGATATCTGCACCGTAAACGTCAGCGTAGTGCCGTCGGACATTTCCACTCGGAAATTTGCCGTACCTGCGCCGACCGACGTCAGATAATCGTTGTAAAGCACTATCGCACCGTCGGACAAGCCGTAGTCGGAAGCCGCCACTGTCTGTTCGCCGCAATGTAATGCCGTGATTGTTTTGTCGTATACGTCGATAGTTACGCGCAAATTGCCAGAACCGACTTTGTAAGCGTATTCTTGTTGCGTAATCACGGGGATTCTGCTGTCGCTTATGGTCAATTTAACAATACACTCGCCGTACCCGTTTGTCACCGCCACATTGTGTTCGCCGTAAGTCAACGAAGCGACAAAGTCCGCCGACAAGGTAAGCACGCCTTCGTCGAACGAGTAGTTTTCTGCCGCAACGACGATATCGCCTACTTTTAGTTGCGTTACGCTTAACGGTTTGCCTTGCAAATTGAGTTGTATTGCCGTCGGGGCGTTCTTGTCAAACGAAACGTCGGTTTTGTCTGCCGAAAGCGTTTGAACTACCGCTATTACAACGTTGCTCATTCCGCCCTTGGTAAACACGGTAAGTTGTATTCTATCTTCCTCTTGCAAACCGTTGAGGTAGGACGCCTTTATGGTAAACAAACGTGTCTTGCCTTGTTTGCCGCCGTCTACGTAGTCTTGGCCGACAACAAGCTCGTATTCGCCGTTGAAAATTTTGTACAACTCGAAATCGCTGTTGCCGTCGGCATTTGTGATTGTGTAAGTTATATCTGCGCTTCCGGCGTCGCCAAGACTCTTGTTATATGTTTTGCTTTCGGCGTCGGCTATTTGCGGCTGACGTTGCATATACACGACTTCCATTTCGATAGCGTCACTTGTTGCGCCGGTTTCGTCGGTTACGGTAAAACCAAACACCACGACTCCAAACCAACCGTCGGCGCGACCGACATCGAAAGTGAGAGCATCGCTATTCATAGTAACCGCTCCGAATGTTCCGCTTGCCGCAAGTCCGTCTTGCGCAACCATTCCCTCTTCGCCTTGTTGAGTAGAATCGGTTTGGTAACTGTAGAACCTTACGCTTACCAATTTTGCGCCGACCAACTGCCATTCTCCTACGGCTTTGGCACGCAACTTTTCTGCGGAAATAGTTTCGTTGGTGTACTTCTTCACCGTCATGCCGTCTTTTGCAGAGGGATTTGCAATCGGTTTGTCGCTCAATCTTATGCTAAAAGTGTCTTCGCCGTCCGAGTTGGAGAGTTTGAACGTAATTGTTCCGTACGAAAAAGTTGCCAGGTACGCTTTGCTTATCGAAACAGATGTTTCCGACAAGGTATAGACGGAAGATTCTACTTCGTTGCCGTCCACATACAACTTTGTTTCGTTTTCCTTGCCGTACAAATTTGCCGTAATTACAAGTTGGTCTTGGGCATCGGCAAGATCGGCTTTTTGCAAATTGTTCACCTTGCTTTCAGGTGCAATTTCGGGTGCGGACGCTTCGCGAACGTTAATTTTCAACAATTCGACTCCGTTCACCGTAACAATGTATTGGCTCGGCGTTAAATTTTGCAAAAATTCCTTTTTGATTGTAAGAGTGTTGTTTTCGTAAGAGAAATCCGCTTGAGAAAGCTCTGCCGATTGGATACCGAAACTTGTTGCGTCCACCACGTTGTGGTAAACTGTCAGAACGGCGACCACGTCCGAATCGGTAACGCTTTTTACAAACTCGAAGTAGTTTTTGTCAGCCGTTACGGGACGAGTGTCCAAGACTTTTATTTCAAACTCGCCTTGTCCCGCAAGAGTTTTTACGGTAAAACGATACGTGGCGGGAGAAAGCGTTTTAAGGTAATCGGCCTTTATGCTAAACTTGTTTTGATCGCCCTGATATTTCAAAACATAGTTTTCGTCACCGATTGAAGTGTCGCCCAGAAGTATGTCGACGATGTCGTAGTAACGCTCCACTTTACCTAAACTCATTATTACGTCGCCGAAATCGTCTTTTAAGTCTACGGTTTTGTCAAAAGCGTCGCGAATCACAGGATTGACCGCTTTGTATGTAAGCTTGATTTCTTTGCTCGCTTCAAGTCCGTAACTGTCGGCGGCCGTTACTACAACAAACACTTCTCCTGCAAATACAGTTTCAGGATTGTAGTTAAACGTCCCGTTGGCGTTGTCCGTCAGAACACCGACGCAACCTTCTTTAAGCGAGTACGAAACGGTAATCTCGCCTATTTTGTTTGTAACGAGCTTAGTAAAGTTTTCATTTTTAATTTCTTCGCCCGGAAGTTTTACGAAGTCGGTTTTGTCGCCGATTACGGGAACATCGTTTTTAACGACGGTTACCGTGGCTTTGCCGCAATTTGTAACCACACACAACGTATTATCCCCGTCGGTTAGTTTGGCGACCAACGACGCCTTTATGGTAAGCACTCCGTCTGCAAACGTAAAGTCGTCGGCTTCCGCGTCAGTTTCACCTATAAGAATTTTGTCAAACTCGCCGCCGTTTAACTCAACCGTATACTCTATCGTACCGTCGGGATTAACAACGTTGCTTTGACTTTTCAGCGTTACGACAGGATCTTTGCGCACTTCTACGGTAAAATCGGATTGCCCTGCGGTAGTTACAACCGTAAACGTGTACGAACCATAATCAAAGTTTGCCAAAAACTCCTTTTTGATTGTAATTGTAGAGTTTTCATTGTCTATCGAGTAGTTGTCGGCAGTGATTTCGCAACCGCTGACAAACAAGATACTTACGTCGAAATTACCCTTTTCGTCACCCTTTTTGTTTACTGATACTACCAAGTCTTGCAAATCGGAATTGTACACCTGTGCCGAAACCTTGGGATTTACCGTTTTGTACGTAAGAGTAATAACACGATCGGCAGACGCGCCGTAACTGTCCGTAGCAGTTACCTTTATTTTGATTTCGCCTGCACGGTTATCTGCCGGCCGATAGTTAAACGTGCCGTTTTGATTGTCGGTTAAGGTTCCTTTTTGACCTTCTTCGAGCGCATACGTCAACTTTATCTCGCCCGAACCGAACGTGTCGGTTACCAAGGATGCAAAGCTTTCGTTGTTTATTACTTCGCCCGGAAGTTTGACAAAATCGGATTTGTCCGAAATGACGGGAATGTCGTTTACTACAAAATCAGCCGAAGCCTTACCGCCTTGTGTGGTAACGGTAATTGTATGACCGTCGCCCATGCTTAAAGTTTGCATATAACTTTGTGGCAAGACAAGTTTACCGTCGTTGTACGTAAAGCGTTCGGAAGGCAATGTATCGTCGTCTATTACGACCGAAACAAGTTGTTTGCCTTTCAGGTCTACGTCGATTTGCAAGTCGTCTTGCCACCACACGATGTCGGTAGAGTTTATTACCGGTGGGTACTTTTCCGGTTTGGCCTTTTCTTTGATTTTAATCTCGAAATCCACCTTAAAAGTACCTGCGGTCAGGACAAACTTGTAGCTGCCTTCTGCCAAAGATTCCAAGTAGTCGGCTTTTACTTCCAATTTGCTTTGACTAAATGCATAGTCCGTCGGCCTTATGGAATTGCCACTCACTTCGACAAATTCGTTGTCGTTCATGTTTACCGTGAGCAACACGTTTTGTCCGCTACCGAGTTCGTATTCACCCGAGGACACGATAGGCGGAAGCGGATCGGGCGATTCGTCGGGTAAGCAGCCTGTAAATGCAAACGCAAGCACTGCCAACAAAACAACACACAACAGTTTTTTCATATTTCCTCCTAAAAATTTATTTTTCCGTTTTGTTCACGGATTATTTATTAATGAATTTTGTTTTTTCTTTTTATTAAAACGTCTGTAAAACCGCTTTGCTTACCATTGCTTTGGAAAAACTCTTTATGTCAAATGTGTCGTTTTGCGGTTTTTGTTGCACGACTGCTACGGCACTAAACCTGTCAGACAAGCTCGTTAAGCAAGTCATCGACAGAAAACTTACAACAACAAACCGTTTCGTCACATGCGCCGTAATACAAACGCACTTTTCGGTCGTCAACCGCACAACCGCACGAAAACACAACGTTTGGCATAAATCCGTCCTTTTCATAAGGAGCGTCGGGACTTAGTATCGGTTTGTCCGTACGAGCAAGTATTACCGACGGATCTTCCTTGTCCAACAACATGGCACCCAGTACATAAGTGTTGTTTCGATCGGCCCCGTGATAAATTTCCACCCAGCCCTTTTCCGTCAAGAAGGGAACGCAACTTGCGCCTATGCGAGCCGAATCGAAACTGTCTGCACGCAAAGAAGCAAAACGCTTGTGCTTGCCCCAACCGATCAAATCGGTCGAGCGAGATATCCATACGGTAGGTTTGCCGAAGTATGCCGATTCGGGACGACTTAAAGCAACGTACTCTCCGTTTATTTTTTGCGGAAAAATAACAACGTCTTTGTTGTCGGGCATAAAGGCTACGCCCAACTTTTGAACCGACGAAAAATCTTGCGTTACAGCAAGCATCGTGCAAATGCCGTCATCGCTTACGCCGCTGTAATTTATATAGTAGTCGTTGCCTATTTGCGTAATGCGCGCGTCTTCTACTCCAAACGTTTCGTAATCGTTGTCGCCCACTATAAACGGCGTTTGCCGTACAGTGAAGTTTACTCCGTCGTCGCTGAAACAAACTGCCAGATACGAAAGAGTAGTCAAGTACACTTTCCCGTCTTGTTTTACCAATCTGGCGTCGGAAAAATCGCAAGACGGATCGTTTTTGCTAAAATACTTTTTATCAAACGAGCCTGTCGCCGTATTG